>WGDP01000024.1 GCA_015493215.1 Bacteroidales bacterium
GTATATTGATGAAATACGTGGCTGGTAAAACCGGCAGTTGCAGGTGTTGTTATTTTATCGGTACCGCTAAAAGCTTCATTATAATAGGCTGCTGCCCTTTGGCGGGCACGGGCGTATTCATCCAAATGGCCGAGCTTGATGTTTAATATGGCAGCCTGAATACTATCAAGCCGTGAGTTGACTCCCACCATATCGTGGTAGTAACGTACTTTCATACCATGATTTGCCAACACTCTTAATTTTTCAGCCAGCACATCATCGTTGGTAAAGGCTGCACCGCCATCGCCATACGCTCCAAGGTTTTTGGAAGGAAAAAACGACGTGCAGCCAATGTGGCCAAAAGTTCCAATCTTTTTGGTCTTGCCACTTTCGGGACAGGTAAAGTCGGCTCCGATAGCTTGAGCTGTATCTTCAACAATGTACAAATTATGTTTTTGTGCTATTTTAAGGATAGCGTGTATGTTTGCCGACTGCCCAAAAAGATGAACGGGAATAATGGCTTTGGTTTTTGGCGTTACGGCACGCTCCACCGCTTCCGGGTCGATGTTGTAGGTGTCGGGAAGCACATCAACCAACACGGGTGTTAATTTTAAAAGTGCAATTACCTCTGCCGTTGCAATAAAGGTAAACGAGGTAGTGATAACCTCATCGCCGGGTTGTAAATCGAGTGCCATCAATGCAAGCTGCAAGGCGTCGGTGCCATTGCCGCAGGGAATTACATGCTTTACATTCAGATAATTTTCTAAGTGTGCCTGAAATTCTTTAACAGCAGGACCTTTAATAAAAGCGGCGTTTTCAATCACCTCCATCATGGCCGCATCCACTTCGGGTTTTATTTTTTTGTACTGACCAACGAGGTCAACCATTGGGTATTTAATCATGTTTTTCGGGTTTGTTTCTTGTTATCAGCCCTTCTATTCAGCGCTGCACTTGTGCATGATGATTTGAAAGGTTGTAAAATGTTTTTTACAATCAGTTTAATTTATCAGTTCACAAAGATAGAATATTAAAGTTTTATTGGTTGCTCCACATAATGTAAAAGTTTACTTTCTTTCCATCTTTATTTTGATATGACAGAAAAATTGAGATTGTATGTTTTATTGATAAGTAAAGGAAGCTATTCATATTATTTACGGTCAAAACCCTGAAAAGGATTTAACTTGAATAGCCCTGTACGAAGTGCAGGGAGCAGATAATTGAAACGAATTATAACCCTGAAGGGGTTAAATAAAATTTGTTGAACCCTGTTAGGGTTCTTCATTTCTTTCATCCTCTTCACCACCGGTTTCACCGATGGTTATTCATATTAAACCACTCCGTGGTTTGATTTATGGTATTAATAGTACCCCGCACGCTCTTTCTGCTTTGCCAGTTGGTCACGGCAGGCGGAAAACCTGAAAGATGCAATTCGCAGATTTAGAGTAACATACGCTTATTCAGGCTGCCTAAAAGTGCCGGACAGCACGTTCGGGCAGGTAGCTTGTAATAACTTTAAACAACTTCTGTTAAAACCTAACAAAAACAGTTAAAACGATTTAAAAATTCTAGCCTGCGAAACACCGGGAGCCTGCACGTCAATATCAAGAAAATAACCAAAGGGTGTTTGCTCACATTGGTAGTTGGCATTTATCATACGTGCTTCCACCTTGTCAAAAAGCTCTTTTGTGAATTGTGGTGAAGCTTTTGTTTCGGACAGATGGGCAAACGAATGAAGAATTACATGGGTGGTGTTGTTTTTTTTGGCTGCCCATTTAAGATTTTTCACCATTTTCGTTTCCACTTTTTTCATATCCTCTTCATCCTGCTCCTCGGCATGAATAAAGGCTATTAGCGCGTTTTCAAAAACTTTTCCTTCGGTATGATCGGGAAACTCTTCCAGTGTTTTTATTTGAGGTTGGTACGAAAATCGCGAACAGTAAATCATTAATAATTTCATGGCTTTATTTTTTGTCAAAAATAGAAATAAATGTACTACTCAATAATTATTTAGAATTGTTCTACTTTATCCTTTTTTTTAACTATTTTTGCAAAAAATTTGAGGACGGTTAACAGCCCGACAATATAGAATAAAGCAATATGGCAAAGTTTGAAATAGTTATGCCCAAAATGGGCGAAAGCATCATAGAAGCAACCATCACCAAATGGTTAAAAAATGTAGGTGAAACCCTGGAAGAAGATGAATCAATAGTTGAAATTGCCACCGACAAAGTTGATTCTGAAATTCCAAGTCCGGTTGACGGCGTTTTATCGGATGTTTTGTTTAACGAAGGGGATGTTGTTCCGGTGGGAACGGTAATTGCTTTGGTTAACACCGGCGATGATGACGAAGATGAAGAATCATCTGCTCCGGCAACCGAAGTTAAAAAGATGGATGTTAAAGTCACCGAAGCTGTTAATGAGGTTAAGGATGAAAAAGAGCCTGCTAAAAACGACTTTTCAAAAAGCAACCGTTTTTATTCGCCGTTGGTAAAAAGCATTGCCAAAAAAGAGGACATCAGTGTTGAAGAACTGGATAATATAAAAGGCTCGGGCAAAGAGGGACGGGTTACCAAACAGGATATTCTGAGTTATCTTAAAAACAGAGGTTCCGGGCAACAGCCCGTTTCCAAACAGGTGGCTTCCGCTCCGAAAATGGAAGCTCCCAAGGTTACCACAGCTGCCGGCGATCAGGTTGTTGAAATGGATCGTATGCGCAGGTTAATTGCCGATAACATGGTGATGTCGAAACAGGTATCGCCCCATGTTACCTCTTTTATTGATGTGGATGTTACCAACATTGTTAACTGGCGCAACAAGGTTAAAGATGAGTTTTTAAAACGTGAAGGTGAAAAAATTACCTATACCCCCATTTTCTTTGAAGCCACTGCTCAAGCACTGAAGGAGTTTCCGCAAATCAATGCTTCGGTTGACGGCTATAATATCGTATTACGGAAAAATATTAACATAGGTATGGCAACAGCGCTTCCCAACGGAAATCTGATTGTTCCGGTGATTAGAAACACCGATGAAAAAAATCTGCTCGGGATTACAAAAGCTGTTAACGATCTTGCCAACAGGGCACGTAACAACAAGCTGAACCCCGATGAAATTTCGGGAGGCACCTTTACCATCACCAACTTCGGTTCGTTTGACAGTTTAACCGGTACTCCCATTATTAATCAGCCGCAGGTAGCTATTTTGGCAGTGGGCGCCATACGCAAGCAGCCGGCTGTATTGGAAACGGAAATGGGTGATGTTATTGCCATTCGTCATATTATGATTCTTTCCATGGCCTACGATCACCGCATTGTTGACGGTGCCCTGGCAGGCATGTTTTTAAAACGCTTAAAAGAGATATTGGAAAACTGGGATGTGAACCGGGTGGTGTAAGATAGCCCGTGGGCGTCATTTGCTACGCTGTTATTTGCTCGCCGGGAGGCTCGCGTCATTGGTTTGCTGCGCAAAAACGGTGTTTATCTCATTACGATTGATGTTGTTTTGTCTCTTCCCTCCTCCGATAGTTATCGGAGTTACCGGAATTATCGGGACTTTTATCTTCTTTCTTTTAACTTTTATCTTTTATCTTTTATCTTTTATCTTTTATCTTCCCCTAACCCCCTGTAACATCCGGATTTTTTTGTACTTTAGTGCCTCATATTAATTAATCATCTTTTTAAATAACTTTACGATAACTCGTAGCTCAAAATCGCATGAAAACTAAAAGTCTGGTTACTTTCGGAATTTTATCAATGGTAGTATTTTTTATCGGTTTATATACAGATAATTATATGCTGAGGATGATTGCTAAACCTTTTCCGGTTTTGGCCATGTTGGTGTTGCTTAAGCCCGTTGATTATTACTCAAAATTTGTTTTTGGCGGATTGATATTTTCAGTAACAGGCGACATGTTGTTGGAATACGAACCCTCTATGTTTGTGTATGGCTTGATTGCTTTTTTGCTTGCGCATGTGGCATATATTGCCGCTTTTTTAAAGCGTAGTAAGAAAATAGTATTGATTCCACTTATATTTTTAATGGGATATGGTATGGTGGTGTATTGGCTCCTTTATCCCGGGCTGGGAAACATGGCACATCCTGTATTGATTTATATAATTGTCATATTAACAATGTGTTGGCGTGCCTTTGCGCAAACTGACTTTAATAAGTATGCTGTTTATGCGTTGGCTGGGGCACTTCTTTTTGTTGTAAGCGATAGCCTGATAGCGTTTAATAAATTTTATGTGGAGCTGGAATTTGCCCGTTACTTAATTATGTTAACCTATTGGGCAGCACAAAGTTTGATTTTTTATTCCGCTTATGCCACTCAAAAAAAATTGGCTTAAGTGTTTTTTTAGATAGTGACGGCTAATTTGGTATTCCAATAATTTTGCTGTTTCTTTTAAAGAAAAAATTTATCTTTGCAGCCGTTTTTAAAATATAAAGCTTCGTTCTTATGTTATACCGCAGACACCTCCGTATTAAAGCCCTTCAGGCACTTTATTCATTTTATACCGGTGGTACCGACGACCTTGTAAAAGGAGAAAAGGAACTCCTTAACAGTATCAGTAAAGTTTACGAACTTTTTATTTGGCAACTTTCGTTTATGGTTGAAGTTAAACGATTTGCCGCCATGCGCCTTGAGGAAAATAAGAAAAAGTATTTTCCAACCGAAGAAGACTTAAATCCAAACCTTAAATTTATCAATAACCGTGTGCTCAATTATATTGAGGATAATGAAGATTTTAAACGAAAAGAAAATCTTTTTAGGGTTAACTGGGCAGATGAGCAAAACATGATCCTTAAGTTTAATAAGGAGATGAGGGAATCGGAGTATTTTAAAAAATACATGAACAATGGCAAAAATTCGTTGGAGGATGATAAAATTTTTATGATTAAATTTATCGACCTGCAGCTATCGCGCTTCGATTTGCTACAATCGTTTTATGAGGAAAAAAGTGTTTATTTTACCGATGGCTACAATTTGGTAACCATATTGCTGCTCAAGTTTGTCGATACACTTTCTGTTAAAAATAATGCACATACACCATTGCCGGAAATTTACAAGGCAAGTCCTGCACAAAGTAACGATGACCGTGAGTTTTTACGAAAACTTTACAGAAAGGTGATTCTTGAAGACGATGAGTTGAACGACATACTTAAAACACGTACAAAAAACTGGGATTACAACCGGATACCGCTTATGGACTTGCTGCTGCTTAAGATGGCCATTATTGAGCTTACCGAAATGCCTACGGTTCCTGTTAAAGTAACACTAAATGAGTATATTGAACTTACAAAATACTTTTCAACTTTAAAAAGTAAAACCTTTGTAAATGGTGTGCTCGATAAACTTATCCGTGATTTTAAGGAGGTGGGCAAAATAAAAAAGTTAGGTAGGGGTCTCGTAGAATAGTCGTAAATGAGTACTTGTTTATTTATTTGCTTTTAAAAATAGTTTACTTTTGAGCCATAAAATAAGTAATGCACGGATTAAATAATAATAAATATCAGAACTTGAAGATTCTTATCGCTGAGGACGATGAGTTGAGTTACCTCTATATTAAAATTATTCTGAAAAGTATTACCAAAAACTTTGTAAGGGTTAAAACAGGAAAAGAAGTTTTAAATTTGCTGGAGAAAGAGGCTGCCGATATTCTTTTGCTTGATGTTAACCTGCCCGATGTTTCGGGATTGGAAATAGCTAAGGTTGTTTTTGAAAAGTATCCTGACCTTGGCATTATTTTAAATTCTGCTTTTTCGCTGGAAGAAGAGCGGGAAGACGCGATGAAAAAAAGTAATTTTCAGTATCTTAGCAAGCCCTTGCAAAAGGAAAAAATGGTTGCCGCTATCGAAAAAGTCCTGAATTCTGTCAAACACAATTAATTTATCTGTATTTTCGGGCAAAAATAATATGTAGTTAATGTCCAAAGCTCAGCAACAACCCTCCCTGTTTGAATCACTGATTCCGATTGTTTTCCTTATTACTTTGCTGTCGTTTAATGTGTTGTTTTGGGACGACACCCTGCAGGGAGCCAATCAGGTTGCTTTAATGTCGGCTGCTGCTCTTTCAGGCATACTGGGTCTTCGTAAAGGGTTTACGTGGACAAATATGCGAGCGCAAATTGTTAAGTCGATAAGTACCGCCATGCCGGCCATATTAATTTTACTTTTAATAGGAGCGCTTGCAGGAACCTGGCTAATTAGCGGAGTTGTGCCTATTCTTATTTATTATGGACTTGATGTGTTACATCCTGCTATCTTTTTATTTGCCGCTGTGGTTGCCAGTGGTATAGTGTCGTTGGCAACGGGCAGCTCCTGGTCAACCATTGCCACCATTGGTGTGGCACTGCTCGGAATTGGCGATGCAATGGGCTACGATAAAGCCATTGTTGCCGGTGCAATTATTTCAGGTGCCTATTTTGGCGATAAAATTTCACCTTTGTCCGATACAACCAATCTGGCTCCTGCTGTTGCCGGCACCGATTTGTTTACCCATATTAAATATATGTTGTACACTACGGTTCCATCCATGACCATTACGCTGATTATTTTTTTGGTGATGGGATTTACCAATAGCGCAACGTTGTCCGAAACCCATATTAACGATGTACAACAAGCCATCAGTCAGACTTTTGTTATTACCCCTTGGTTGTTTTTGGTACCGGCTGTTTTGTTTACCATCATCGTTTTAAAAGTACCCCCTTTGCCGGCTCTGGGAGCAGGTGTGTTGCTTGGTGGAGTGGCGGCAGTTATTTTTCAGCCTCAGATTATAAAAGAGCTGTCCGGAGTGTCCCATAACTACTTTAAAGCATCTTATATTGCTGTTATGCAGGCTGTTTACGGCAATACTGCCATCAACACTCCCAATCCTGCCATGAACGATCTTTTTACCGCCGGAGGAATGGCAGGTATGCTACAAACCATTTGGCTGATTATTTCGGCCATGGTGTTTGGAGGAATTATGGAGGCCAACGGAATGCTTAAAAAAATTACCCGCTCCATATTAAAACTGGTTCAGAAAGATTCTTCATTGATTGCATCAACAGCTTTTTCGTGTATATTTTTTAACATTACGGCTTCCGATCAATATATATCCATTGTGGTACCCGGCGAGATGTATCACGATGCTTTTGAAGACAGAGGCCTTAAACCCGAAGTGTTAAGCCGTACACTCGAAGACTCGGGAACGGTAACTTCCGTTTTAGTACCCTGGAATACCGGTGGTGCCACACAAGCCAGAGTGCTTGGAGTACCCACGCTTTCGTACCTGCCTTACGCCTTTTTTAACCTCATAAGCCCTTTGATGACACTATTGTTTGCTTACCTGCATATTAAAATAAGAAAATTTAAAAAGGGGGAATAAAATTTGAACAAGCAGGCTCTGTTTAAATAACACGTTGCCCGATTGTGATAATCTGGGCTAATTCCTTTTTGGGGTTAATTCCTATTATTTTTAACCCGGCTTTTGTTGATTTCAATTTTCTTTTTAATTTCACCCTTCAAAATAATGTTGTTAAAAAAGGAGGCTGATATGTTAGATGAGTTAAGGTTAGAAGATGTTTTGTTTCTTGATATTGAAACCGTTCCGGGTGCTGCTGATTTTGACGCGCTTCCGGAAAAGATGCAAAAACTTTGGACTAAAAAGGCTGCTCTGATAGGCCGCAACGAACCCGACCTGACTCCGTCCGAGTTATATTCCCGGGCCGGTATTTATGCTGAATTTGGTAAAATAGTCTGTATTTCATGTGGCTTTGTTAGTGGTAACGGTTTTAGGGTCAGGTCATATTATAGCGATGAAGAAAAGCTTTTACTGTCAGACTTTGCAGCTTTGTTAAACAGAAGTTATACCGGTCAACGTTATCTGCTTTGCGGGCACAATAGTAAAGAGTTCGATATTCCTTACATCGCCCGCCGCATGTTGGTAAATGGTTTAAAACTTCCTGAAATATTAAATGTGGCAGGGAAAAAGCCTTGGGAAGTACGGCATCTTGACACAATGGATTTGTGGAAATTCGGTGACTATAAACACTATACTTCATTGGAATTGCTGGCAGCCATTTTCGACATCCCAACTCCCAAAGACGACATCGATGGTAGCCAGGTTGGCGAAGTTTACTGGAAAGAAAAGGATTTGAAACGTATTGCAAAATATTGCGAAAAGGATGTGCTTACCACTGCTCAACTGTTGCGTCGCTACCTCGGTTTACCACTCATAAAACCCGAATTTGTGGTAAGTGTTTAAAGGATATAACCCCACCGGGTTGCATAAAGTAAAATTAGTATTAATTTTGAACCGTAATAAACGATTGTACGATACGTTATACCGCTCAACCGTTGTAATTTAAAATTCTTTAAAAAAATATCATGAAAAAAGTTAGTTTATTATTTTTTGTGCTGCTATTTGGCACCTTTTTAAAAGCACAAGACATTACAGCCATTGCTCCCGACACCATTAAAACAGGTAAGTTTGTAAAAAAGTATGGTAACGTAACAGTTAAAGGTCAGTTTGTTGACGGACAAAAAACCGGAAACTGGATGGTGGTTTACAGCTCGGGATTAATACACATCCTCGAACAGTATAAAAACGATAAACGAGACGGACTCCGGTTGCAATTGAGTAAACGAGGCATTATGGAGCGACAGGAATCGTATAAAAACGGACTGCTTAACGGCGAATTGATACGTTTCAACTCATCAGGCAGGCCTACCCTTAAAGAAAACTATAAGGAGGGCAAACTTAACGGGCTTAAAACCGTTTATTATAGCCGCGGACAAAAACAGGAGGAGAGTAACTACAAAGATGGTGTTAAGGACGGAACCGCAAAATGGTACACCGATAAAGGCGATTTGATTGCCATTTACGAATATAAGAATGGTATTTTTGAAGGCTCGCAGCAATATTTTTACCACAACGGCCAGCTTAAAGCCATAAAACTTTTTAGCAATAACATTGCACAGGGGCCTTACAAAGAATATTACGAAGACGGAACTTTGAAACTGCAAGGACAGTTTAAAAACGACCTGAAAACAGGCAAGTGGATTGAATACGACGAAAAGGGAAACGTAGTAAAAACAACCCGTTATAAAAAAGGAGTTGCTAAATAATGCGGAAAATTTTTAACCCGTATAAAGGAGTTGACGGCTACAATTGCTTTGGCTGTTCGCCCGACAATGAGCATGGCCTTCAAATGCAGTTTTACGAAGAGGGTGAATTTTTGTTTTCCGACTGGGAACCACGAGGGTTTTTGCAGGGATACCACAATGTGCTTCATGGTGGAATTCAGGCAACACTAATTGACGAAATAGGAAGCTGGCTGGTGATGATTAAGTTAAAATCGGCCGGCGTAACTTCCGAGCTGGTTGTCCGCTATTTAAAGCCGGTTAGGATTTCAAAAAAGGGAAAAATTAAACTCAAAGCATCGTTAACTTCCTTTGAAAAAAACCTTGCAACAGTTCATGTTGAACTCTTTGATGCCGAAGGAAAAAAATGTGCCGAGGGCGATCCCGTTTACTTTGTCTATCCGCCTAAAATTGCATCCAAAAGACTTTTCTTCCCTGAGTATCAATCGTTTTTTGAACCGGAGAAATAATAATCAGTAAATTACAGAAAAGTATAATAAACCCATGAAATTAATTAAAAGACTGTCAATTACCGCATTCGCCCTGTTGTCGTTAACCCTTTTAGGGCAAAACAATTACAAACGGTACGAAATAAAATCAGCCAGGGTTGAATACAAAACCTTGTCTCCTCAAGGAACCGGAACCAAAACACTTTTGTTCGATGATTTTGGAACACGCGAACGGGTTCACGAAAAAATATACAACAACAATCAACTGGTTGTTGACAAGTTAACCCTGCTCAATGGCGACAAAGCCTATAGTGTTGACCTTTTGACTAACAAAGCAAGCGATGCTTCGGCATCCATAAAAATGGCCAAAAGTGTTTCCGGTACCGATATGAGTGCTGCCGGTAAAGAGATGCTGAAGTCGTTGGGTGGAAAAATGGTTGGCAAAAAGTCGATGTTGGGTAAAATGTGCGACGTGTGGCAGGTAAGTACCGTGGGCAACACCACACTTTTGGTTTATAAAAGTGTTCCGTTGTCGGTTCAGGTAAAAGTAATGGGCTTTACCACTTCGCAGGAAGCCACCTCTTTTAAAGAAGGTGTATCAACCTCCGAAACCGATTTTAAACTTCCCCAAGGTGTTACCCTTCAAGAGGTTAAGAGTGCCCGCAGCAGAATAATAGACGAGTATGGAAACGGCATGACGGAAAAGGATAAACGAGATTTGCAAAAACTTCAAAAAATGAGCTATGATGAGTTTAAGGCCTTTGTGAAAAAAAACGATCCCAATGCCGATGAGGATGAGATAAAAATGATTTACAATATGATGAAGGCTGCTGCCGGAAACAATAACAATTAAAACTATGAATGCACACGATATTGATTACAAAATTTATGGCGACGACATGCAGTTTGTCGAAATTGAACTCGACCCCATGGAAACGGTTATGGCAGAACCCGGTGCCATGATGATGATGGACGACACCATCGAAATGAACACCATCTTTGGTGACGGTTCGCAACAACAGGATGGGCTGATGGGTAAACTGTTTTCGGCCGGAAAGCGCGTGTTAACGGGAGAAAGTCTGTTTATGACTGCTTTTACAAATGTGGGAAACACAAAAAAGCATGTGGCTTTTTCCGCACCTTTCCCCGGAAAGATTATTCCCGTTGATTTAACAAGATTTCAAGGCAGGCTCATCTGCCAAAAAGATGCCTTTTTATGTGCTGCCAAAGGTGTTTCCATAGGGATTGAATTTACCAAACGCCTCGGTGCCGGTTTTTTTGGCGGTGAGGGGTTTATCTTGCAAAAACTCGAAGGCGACGGAATGGCGTTTGTGCATGCCGGTGGCACCTTGTATCAACGAAACCTCAGTGCCGGCGAATCCTTTAAAGTGGATACCGGCAGCCTCGTGGCTTTTACCGCCGATGTTGACTACGACGTGCAGTTTGTAGGCGGAATTAAAAACACCTTGTTTGGTGGCGAAGGTGTTTTTTACGCCCGCTTGCAAGGCCCCGGAACGGTTTGGGTGCAATCGTTGCCCTTTAGCCGCCTTGCCGACAGAGTGGTGGCCTCGGCACCACGAATAGGAGGGAAGAGAAGAGGTGAAGGCAGTATTTTGGGTGGCCTCGGCGATTTGCTCGATGGTGATAATAGATTTTAAAATTGTTTTAATGGATATATTATGAGTAAACGAAACTGGAAATCGTTGCATGAATTTGAAGAGATTAAGCTGGAATATTGGAATCATATTGCTAAAATAACCATCAACCGGCCAAGGTATTACAATGCTTTTACCCCCACAACTACCACCGAAATGGCAGTGGCTTTAACCATGTGTCACGAAAATATGGATGTCTATACCATTATTCTTACAGGCGAAGGCAACAAGGCTTTTTGTGCCGGTGGCGACCAAAATGTTAAAGGCAAGGGCGGCTATATTGGCAAAGATGGTATTCCGCGATTAAATGTGTTGGATGTTCAACGTAAAATACGCTCCATGCCCAAGCCTGTTATCGCTATGGTTAATGGGTATGCCATTGGCGGTGGCCATGTTCTGCATGTGGTGTGCGACCTAACCATCGCTTCCGAAGATGCCATATTTGGTCAAACAGGCCCTAAAGTGGGTTCCTTCGATGCCGGATTGGGATCTTCGTATCTCGCAGCCATTGTGGGACAGAAAAAAGCCCGCGAAATATGGTTCCTGAATAAGCAGTATTCTGCCAAAGAAGCCCTTGAAATGGGCATGGTCAACAGGGTAGTGCCATTCGATGAATTGGAGGATGCAACGGTTGAATGGTGCGAAATAATGCATAAACGCAGTCCAATGGCACTACGAATGATTAAACTGGGAATGAATGCTGAACTGGACGGACAGATTGGTTTACAGGAGTTTGCCGGTAACGCAACCCTGCTTTACTATTTGACCGATGAAGCACAGGAAGGAAAACATGCTTTTCTTGAAAAACGGGATCCCGATTTTCATAAATATCCAAAATTCCCTTAACAATATGGCCTCATTTAAATCATGGATAACGGCATTCAGGTTGCGCACCCTGCCGTTGGCTCTTTCGGTTATTCTTACCGGCTCGTTTTTGGCTATTCAGGATGGAGTTTATAACTGGTGGATTATAGGCTTATCTATACTTACAACCCTTCTTCTTCAAATTCTTTCCAATCTTGCCAACGATTACGGCGATGCACTTAAAGGCACCGACAACAGTAATAGGGTAGGGCCGCAACGAACCGTACAAAGCGGTGAAATACAGCCCGAATCAATGAAAAAAGTCATTATTATTTTTGCTTCTCTTTCGTTGCTATCGGGGGTAACGCTGCTCTATTTTTCCTTCGGCGATAATTTTAAAATGTCGCTGCTGTTTCTCTTTCTCGGTCTGGCCTCCATTTGGGCTGCCGTAAAATATACCGTGGGAAAAAATGCTTACGGATATACCGGCTTTGGCGACCTGTTTGTGTTTTTGTTTTTCGGACTTGTAGGGGTGGCAGGCTCCTATTATCTGAATACACAATCGCTCAACGTAGCTGTTTTTTTGCCGGCTGCGGCCATGGGCTTGTTCAGCGCAGGTGTGCTTAACCTCAATAACATGCGTGATATCGACAACGATATCTATTCCGGTAAACATACCCTGGCTTCCAGAATGGGCATTGTGGAAGCAAAAAAATATCATCTGATTTTAATCTTTTTCGGATGGTTTTTGCTTTTGGCCTGGATGATGCTGCAAAAACATCATGGCGAACGGTTAATTCTTCTGGCCGCCCTGCCATTGTTTGTTTATGACGTATTTAAAGTGCTGCATACCAACGAAAAAGCTGCGTTAGACCCCTATCTGAAAAGGTTGGCTTTACAAACTTTGTTTGTGGCTTTGCTGTTTGGCGTTTCCATTTTAATTTAACAAGATGCTTAAAGCCGAATATAACAAGATAACCCTTATTTTTAAACGTCCCGGAGGAACTTCACGTGGGGTGCTTAAAACCAAAGATTCATGGATTTTAAAGGTGTGGGATGAACAAAACCCCGGTTCTGCCGGCACGGGTGAGTGCAGCATTATTTATGGCCTTAGCCCCGATCCGGTAGATGGTTATGAGGATAAATTAAATGAGCTGGTGCAAAACATTCAACACAGCGATAGTGTTGACCTGACGGACTATCCTTCCATAAAATTCGGACTGGAAACGGCACTGTTGGATTTGCAAACAGGCGGTAAAAAGTTACTCTTCCCATCCTCTTTTACCGAAGGAAAACGGGGAATTCCCATCAACGGCTTGATTTGGATGGGAGATTTTGAGTTTATGCGTGAGCAAATTATTGAAAAGCTGGAAGCCGGATTCAATTGCATCAAACTAAAAATTGGTAACATCGACTTTGATAAAGAGCTGGAATTGCTGAGGTTGCTCAGGAAAGATTTTGGTAAAACGGAATTGGAAATCAGGGTTGATGCCAATGGCGCCTTTTCGCCGGCCAATGCCCTTGAAAAATTAAAACGGCTTTCTGATTATCATATCCACTCCATCGAACAACCCATTAAACAAAACCAGTGGGAAGAGATGGCCGGGCTGTGTGAAAAGTCACCCATCGACATTGCTCTTGACGAAGAGTTTATCGGATTAAACAACAATAAGACAGCACTGATGCTGAAAGCGATTAATCCGCAATACATCATATTAAAACCAAGTTTACTGGGAGGGTTAAAGCGTTCGGAAAAAATTATCGAAATGGCCAATCATCACCAAACGGAATGGTGGGTTACTTCGGCGTTGGAGTCGAATATAGGATTGAATGCCATTGCGCAGTGGACGGCAACTTTAAACAATCCCATGCCCCAGGGACTGGGAACCGGTATGCTTTATACCAACAATTTTCCATCGCCGCTTTATATCGAAAAGGCACACCTTTACTTTAATCCATTACATTAAACTTGTTTAAAGTTGTCAGAATTAGAATTTTTTAATCTTAATGAATGGTGTATTTTTGTCGCTAATCTTTAAACAATGCGAAAGTACCTTCAAATAGTAGTGCTGTTGGTGTTGGTAACCGGCATCTTTTCCTGTGTTAACAGGCATTCCGGGAATTTTCCTATTGGAAAGGTTACCACCGGTTTGGAAAAAACGGATACCTCAGGCCGCTATTTTACTTCGCGGGGTTCCATGAAACTTCTTTTTAGCGGAGCCGAAAGAATTTCTGATATTGAACATCACAGCGGAAAGCAGTCGGTTATAACCGACAAAAAACATCGCTACGCACTGAACACCACTTTTGTGGTTGGCCCCGACTGGTTTTTTAAGGTATCGGTTTGGCGGAAATCGGTTGACGGAAAAGGGGTGGCCGTGGTTACTACTTTAAAGCAAAGCGACTTTTACAAACCCATTGCCAAAGTGGTGGAACGCGATGCGAATGGGTGGGAAAAACTGGAGGCAACTTTTTGGACATCTCCGTTGTTTACCACCGACACGATTAAATTTTATGTTTGGGACAATGGCTCGGCGGATAGCGTATATTTTGATGATGTATCCATTGAGCGATTAAAAGGGGAACCGTTTCCGGTTTATGACGGCGAATATTTTAACCTGATGGTGGATACTTCGGCTTACCAAAAATTGTATCGTAACCGACGGCTGGCCTTTACGAAGGGGGTGCTTCAGTCAACGGGTGACGACTGGGGCAAAGGAATGGTTTTCTGGAATCATAAAGTGCTGAAGGTTAAGCTTCGGCTCAAAGGCGACTGGCTCGACCACCTTGAAGGCTATAAGTGGTCGTATCGTATTAAAGTGAAAAAGGAGAAAGCCTGGAACCGGTTGCGTACTTTTTCGGTGCAAACACCCATTTCGCGGTTTGGCGCTTCCGAATGGTTTGTGCACCGGATTTTTGATTCGGTGGGTGTGCTTACCACACGATACGGTTTTATGCCTCTTAGCTTAAACGGTAAAAACCTCGGGCTTTACGCCTGGGAGGAACATTTTGAAAAGCAACTTGTTGAGTATCATAAATTTCGTGAGGGGCCGATTATCAGGTTTTATGAAGATGCCAACTGGGATGCCAACCGATATTTGAAGCATCACAAAGCCCCGGCAAATTCCGACTTCTTCGATGCGGCGGTAATCAAGCCTTTTGGACAGTCTAAAATTATGAAAGATGCTGGTATGTTCAGGGAATTTGTCATTGCTCAAAACCTGCTTTATCAGTATAAATATCGCTTAAAACCGGCTTCCGATATTTTTAACATCGATGCCCTTGCCAAGTTTTATGCGCTGTCGGATGTGATGATGACACGCCATGGCACTATATGGCATAACCTGCGCTACTATTACAATCCGGTACTCTGTAAGCTGGAACCCATCGCCTACGATTGTTATACCGAGAGCGGATTTCTGGACTGGGTGGGCAGGCCGATTTACGGCTGGATTAAGGATGACAGGGGAGGAAGCCACGAGGGACAATATCTCATGAGCCGCGCACTGTTTAACGATTTCGACTTTTTAAAGCTTTATACCCATTACCTCGAAAAGTATGCCGACCCTCTGTTTTTAAAAGATGTTTCAACAAAATATGGCAACCGGGCAAGGGTTTACGACTCGTTAATACAAATGGAATATCCCGATATGAAGTTTGATACAGCCTTTTTATTTAGCAACGCAGCAAAAATAAGAAAGTTGTTGCCGCAGTTTAAAGAATATGTCAATCATCGCATCGAAACAAACCAGGAGTTTAAAAACGAAAACTGGAAACCCGATTTCGACTCAACCCTCGAACCCTATTTTGTTTCTCATCTCACCTATGCCTATGTGATGCAAAAAAGGTTTGATTCTGTTCAGTTAAGAATTGTAAACCTCTATCCCAAAAGCCTGAAACTAATTGCTTTGCAAAAAAAAGAGCATCGGTATAACTTAACACCCGATCAACAGATGGTGTTGCCGGCATTTAAAAACAACCGAAATAATTATAAGGATGTTTGGGTTGGGATGCAACCCGAAGCCTTTGTTGTTTACCTTGCTGCGGCCGATTCGGAGTTTGTATTGCCTGTTTATCCCTGGCAGCAGCCCGACGGAAAGGAGAGCCCCCGGCAGTTAATTAAGGCTCACGCTGCATTTCCCGATACTGCGTTGGTTGACTTTGTTGCAAATGACACCGTTTTTATTAAAAGAGGAAAGGTCACATTAAATCATAAGGTAATGATTCCCAATGGGTACATCGTACGTTTTAAAAAAGGAACCACCATCGATTTGGTTGAAAATGCATCCATAATTTCCGGTTCGCCGGTGATGATGACAGGTACGCAGGCGAATCCGATTAACATTGTATCATCTGACGGTTCGGCCAACGGGTTTGCTGTGTTGCAGGCTGCCGGCAGGAGCAGGATGGAATTTGTGAACTTCAACCGGCTTAATACGCTATCCTATAAAGGATGGAACTTGTCGGGAGCAGTTACCTTTTACCATTCGGATGTGGATGTGCTGCATTCCTCGTTTTTGAATAACAGTTGCGAAGATGCCCTTAACATTGTTCGTTCCGATTTTCTGGTTAAAGATGTGGTTTTTAACCATACTTTCAGCGATGCATTTGATTCCGATTTTAGTACCGGGCTGGTGGATAGCGTCTCTTTTATTCAGGTGGGTAACGATGCCATCGACTTTTCTGACAGTAAAATATCGATTCGCAACTGTGTTGTTGACGGCGCAAACGACAAAGGGGTGAGTGCCGGCGAGGGAAGCCACCTAACGGTTGAAAACATGCAGATTAACGGAGCTAATATCGGGCTGGCATCAAAAGATTTATCGGTGTTGACAGTAAAAGATGCAAAGGTTTCCAATTGTAATTACGGTGTTGTTTTGCTGCAAAAAAAACCTGAATACGGACCGGCTGAAATGAACCTGACAAATGTTACGCTTGAGAAGAATAAAACCAACTACTTAATCGAAAAAGGTTCGCAGGTTGTTGTTGACGGGCAGGTTATAAAGGGTAATCGTAAAAAGGTAGCTAAGATGTTTTATTGATTGGTATTTTTTTCAAGAATTTCGTGAGTACATCTTTTCTTTCTGCACTTTTCTCTTCTCGTATGTAATAGCTAAGCATCTCGTTTTGGATAGAAAGGGTTGACAGCGACAGCTTATCCCAGGTAGCATTGAGCCGTTCGTTAATGCTTAGCTCGGTATTTTCACGCAAAAGGTTTGTCTTTTCAATTAACTCGTCCAGTGCCTTTAGCTTTTCGTTTATCTGCTTTGTAAGGGCTTTGCTTTGTCCGTTAGCGGGTTGCCCGGTTTTAAAGGGTTGAATTAAATTGTTTAATTCGTCAATTTGGCTTTGAAGTTGTTTGCTCATGGAGAGGTAAAGTTTTTCCAACGAGGTTAGTAAATCGTTGTTGACAATGTGATTGAGCAGTTTTGACAGGTCGATAACCATGTTTTCGTCAAGGTTTAGCTGATGGGTTTTGTAGTCCTGAAATTTGGCATCATTAAAAAGTACAATACGATTTGGGAATCCTTCAAGAAATTTGTTAACCAGTGCCTTGTCGTTTTCGTAAAGGTTATGGAGAACATCATCAAAGCTTTCAGGAATTCTAACTGTCGGAGGGGTAGGGGGTTCGGGCTTCTCAAGGTAGCTTTCCATCTCTTTTTTCAATTTTGCCAAAACCTTGCGGTGGAAGTTATCAAACTTTTCGTTAAAAGTGTTTATGTCGTTGATAAGCAGGTGTCGCAACCGTAACTTGAAAGCCAGCAACTGCAACGAAACAACTCTTGAATTGGCAATAATCTGCCGGTTTTTAATCCAAACTTGTTCAAACTGTAAAATGGATTTTTCGGCTTTCTTCATGTTCGATAAGGTACTTCTACCCGGAACACGCTTATAGCCGTATGGGGTGTTGCACAAGGCAATCGACTTGTTAAACGACCTTGTTATACCTGCTGTTATGGTGTTTTCAATAATAATTCGGCTTTGCTTTGTGGTCTCCCTAAAATCGGTAATAAGCTCTTCAAACGATGTTTCTTTGTCCAACAGACTCTGTAACGCCTCACGGTATTTAACCTTTGAGTAGTATTTCCCCACCTGATATTGTTCAATTACATCGTTTAGCTTACTCAGCAATATTTCAAGCTTAAACACGGCATACCCCAACTCTTTTAACAGCTCAAGCCAGTTTGGAGCAAGGTCGGCCAGCAAAATACGCTCTTTTATTTTTGAAAACGGAACCAAAAATTCGGTATGCTCTTTTAAATGCAGCTCTTCGCCCGGGGCAAGATTAAAGGTTTTTAATAATTTTTTGCGTTCTTCGTTGGTAAGGGTTACCGTAATTTCATCGGGTAACAGGGTTCGTAACTTTATTTGTAAATCAGATAGTGCACTGCTTAACATCTCCACTTTTCCTCTGAAAAAAACTTCATTTTCTTCATAAAAGTTTTCGGTAAGTTTTTTAGTTCGCGTGGTAAGTTTCAGGTTTTGGTTGGTAATAAACAGCCTCAGGTCATTGTCTTGATCCTTAAGTTTTTGATGAATGGTTTCGTAGGAGGATTTCCATGTTTTTTCGATGTTGGCAATCATTAAATACCATTTTGAAAAGAGGGGGTCAAGATGCTGCTCCAGTATCTGTTTTGTAAATTGAATGTAATGTTCGTAATAGCGGTTTATTTCGGTTTCTAAGGTGGCCGAAACGGGTTTGGCAAGCGATGGTATTTTGAGGGTAGTTGTTTTTTCGCGGTTTGAGAATTCCCGTTGATTGATGCCCGGCACAAAACCGATGTGAAGCTCCTGAAACAGCGAAGATGCTTTAACGAGTGCAGTGGTTCCGATATTTAAGCATAGCCGGTCGGTGTTTTTAATAAAGGCTTCTTCTTTGCCTTCGGTGATGTCAGGGAAACCCATGAAAACCAAATCGGTATTAATTGATTCTTGTTTGATGATGTCGTAAATCGATCGTTTGTCAATTTCGTTGTTGATAACTCTTATTTCGGCATCAATACGCATGTTAGCCAGTACATTACGTGCATCACGTTCAATCCACGATTTGTTTTCGTTAACGGGATTAACAATCATAATCCGCACTCTGGCATTGCGCCATTCGTAGGTTATGTGGATAAATTTTATAAGCGCCAACACAAAGTTACCGTTGTTGGAGCCGCCTCGCCACCAAATGTCGATGGTGCTGTATTCGCCGAAGCCTCTCTCTTTATCGTAGTCCAGTAATATAACATTTAAATTGAGCTTTATCAGCCGGTTAACCATCTTCACAAAGCGTTTGGGATTGTCGCTGTTTCTGCCCCAGCCCATTAAAACGGTGTTGGGTTCGATGCCGCTGAAACCGTAAACGCAGGCGATGGTTTCGATACCTTTAAATACATCGTTGCACTCCAGCTTTTGCGCAAAAATGCCTTTGTTGCTTTCGGTATCGTCGTCAACAATGGTTTCGCGATGTTTTGGAAACAGCTCTTCAGCCGATTGGTTTAAAATAAGGTCGAAATTCGATACCATGCCCTGTTGCGCTACCAGTGCTTTGCTAAATTGAATCAGATGGGGCCTTTTTTTGGTGCCGCCGCTGAACAGTAAAATATTGGGCTTCCAGTTTTGCTCATTTGTTTTTTGCCGGTTAAGTTTGTTTAGAATGTTGCGAACCAGTGCTATGTTAACGCTCTCCCAAACACTGGTCATGCGACGGTGATGGTGTTTGCGGCTAATATAGTAGTAAATGACACCGAGGATGATAAAAGCCACAAACATGTTAACCATGTCGAGTTTAAACATAATCATAAAACTGGCAACAAAACCTACAACGCCAACCCAAACGGAGACATTAAACGATGGCCTGAAATCGGCGCTGGCCCATTTTTCCAGCGCAAATGCAAGGTTAATAAATCCGTAAGCAGTTAAGTAAAACATGGTTACTATGCCTGCAATGATGTTCAGGTCGCCAATTAATACGCCGAGTTCCGATATGATGAAGGTAAACAGAAGGGCGTTGCGTGGCTCATTGCTTGCCCCGTATCCTTTGGCAAAAAGTTTAGGAACGATATGGTCGTTGGCGATGGCCTGCAATATGCGCGGGCCGCCCAGTATGCCTCCCAGTGCCGATGAGAGTGTTGCACCCCATATGCCTGCAATTACCAACGCCGGTATCCAGGCCAACTGTAGCAAAAAGTTGTAATTGTTCAGCAATAGATTGCGGTCAACAAACAAAACAAAGCTGATGCCGAGCACAAGATAAACTACAAAGCCGATGATGATTGCCCACATGGTTCCCTTGGGAATGTCCTTTTTTGGGTCTTTCAGGTCGCCCGACATGGCTACCCCGGCAGTAAATCCCGTTACCGCAGGAAAAAACACGGCAAACACCACTTCAAAAGAAAAGTCTTTAAAGGGTGATATGTCAACGCCGCCGGCTTGAGGTGCCATATCCGGATGTACAAAAAATCCTACAAAAATTGAAATCAACGACAGTGCAATAGCCGTTAAAATAATAAACTGGGTTTTTATGGCTATGTTGGTGCTGATAAAGGCAATAATTACCAATAAAATCAATACGGTGGTGCCGATTATTCGTACGGTATTTAAACTGTCGGGCGCCATGCCTACAGCTTCAACCCACTGATTTATAACAGGTATCGAAAGAAAACTGTCGGTAAAACCGATGATATAAAGAGAAATACTTAATGCCGTACCCACAAACAATGTAATACCGATTGATCCGCCCATGGGTAGTCCCAGCGACCTCGAAAGGATGTAATAAATTCCGCCGGCTTTAATGCGCTTGTCGGTGGCAATGGATGAAATGCTTAAGCCGGTTGTAAACGAAATAACATGTGCCAGCAAAATAATGGCCACAATACCCGTAAGTCCTGCTACGCCGGCAACCCAGCCCAAACGCAGATACATAATAACACCAAGGATGGTTAATATCGAAGGAGTGAAAACGCCTGAAAAGGCACCAAATTTTTTAGCTTCGCCTGGCATGGGGGAGGTGTATTGTTAAATTATTAATATTCAATATTCAACGCTCAATAAACAATGCTCAAGTATAAGTTAACTGCACAACAATTGTTAGTTGTTTATTGAATGTTGCTTATTGCTCATTTTATCTCAAAATATTTCCCAGTAAAAATAAGAAAATTGTAACACTAATTGAAATCCTTGCTAAATTTGCCTTAATTCGGTAATTATGAAACGGTCGAGGGATAAAATACGGTTTCCGTTGTTTTTTAATGTAACCATAGCATTGCTGCTTATTTGGTTAACCTTTTATATACTGTCGGAGTTTAAAAATTATTTGCGGCCCATTGTGCTGGGAGCGCTGTTTGCTTACTTTATATTTCCGGTAACCAGTGCTTTGGAAAAAAAGGGGGCGCCCCGTATTCTGGCTAATATTTGTCGGTATTGTGTTGGGGCTGGCCATGGTTTATGGGGTCTTGTTTTTTATATATAAGGAGTCGGCACTGTTTCTTACCAGTGTGCCGGAAATGAAGAGTCAGGCATCTCAAAACATTAATGTTATTTTTAGTTCGCTTGAAAAAATGTTGGGAGTAACTTCGGGCGAGATTAAAAACAGTGTTTCGGGGTTAATCGAAACGGTGCTTTCCAACAGCGCCAATATGGCTAATACCGCCTTTGGCATAACCTTTAACACGCTGTTTACCATTTTTGTAATGCCGGTGTATGTTTTTTTTCTGCTCTACTACCGTAATAAGTTCAAGGTTTTTGTACTGATGTTGGTTCCAAAACAAAATCACCATAAAGCCGAGCTGATTATTGAAGAGGTGAATTCGGTCGCCATTCATTATATAACGGGTGTGTTTTTTGTGGTAACTATTTTGTTTGTCATCAACAGCATAGGCTTTGTTATCATCGGCCTGCGCTTTGCCATTTTGTTGGGGCTGTTTGCTGCTTTAATGAACTTTATTCCGTACTACGGAACCATCATTGGGTACCTGTTTCCCTTTTTTATTGCCGTATTTACCATGGATTCGCCGCAGTATGCTTTTTGGGTTGTGGTTCAGTTTGTTATTGTTCAGTTTACCGAAAACAATATTTTAACACCCAATATTGTGGGAGCGCATGTAAATATTAATCCGTTTATGATTATTCTGGCCATCACTTTCGGGGGATTTATCTGGGGGCTGCCCGGTATGTTTATTGCTGTTCCGGTGGTGGCTGTATTGCGCGTGCTGGGCGAAAACATCGACAGGCTTAAACCCATAGGTTTTCTTTTGGGTAAGATGGGAGCTGAGGAACATGCCGTAACCATGGATAAAATAAAAGGTGCTTTCAAACTTAAAAAACGGGGAGAAAAGTGAGTGCCGGCCTACGTTTGATTTTTTGCATATTTTGAAGGTTCTTTCAGATGTACTGTTTTTCCTTTGCTTCTTTCCGACAAAATAATACCAACTATTACTGCAGTCAGCCCAACAGCTTTAAAAAGTGTGATTTCCTCCCCTAAAATAATAAAGGCAAATAAAAAGGTAAAAACAGGTATTGAGTTGGTGTAGAGGTTTGTTTTAATGATGCCGAGGTTTTTAATGGCATCGGTAAAAAATATAAAAGCAGCCGAAGAGGCCAAAATACCAAGCATTAACAGCGAAGTTATTGTTTCGGTATTGGGCGTTGTATGCAGGATACTGTCCACATCAAACAGTAGCACCAGCGGCAAAAACAACAATACACCAATTAAATTTTGATAGGCGATAATGGTAACTGCATTATAGGTTTTGCTTAACTTTTTTACAAAGATGGTGTAAAAGATGGCTGATAATACTGCTAAAAGTAATATGAGAATTCCACTGAAATCGCCTTGCAGTTTATTGGTGTCAGACAATACAATTATAATAATACCAATAAACGAAACCAGTAATCCGATGATGTTTATTCGTGTTATTTTTTCGTTGTAAAAAAAGATGACTATAAAGGGGGTTAAAACCGGTATGGTGGCTATTACTACCGACGCAAGCGATGCCGAAACCTGCTGTAATCCAAAGTTTTCACCTAAAAAATATAAAAACGGGTTGAAAAGAGCCGATAGTAAAAAAAATTTAACGTCCCTTTTATTAATCCTTTCCATCGTGTGCGAAACAAAGAGGTATAAAAAAAGGAAAGCAACTGAGATAATCAATCTGAAGAAGATGGTTGTAAGGGGTGTATAGGTTTTAAATACCACTTTCGACCATACAAACGAAACACCCCAAAACAGCATTGCCAGTAAGGTTAGCAGATGAACCCGATATTTCTTCTTCTTTTCCATTACTCAAGCCACGGATCCATATCGGTGTTGGGACTGGCGTAAATATCGGTGTTGGCGTAACGTAAAATGGTTTTTAGTAAATCAAGTTGAGTGGCAGCCTGCTTTGAATCGGGATCGGCTTCAAGCACCTTGTTATAGTCGTTGATGGCACTGCCGTACTGCTGAAATTTGGTTAAAATTTCTGCCCTGCATAGTAATAAATCTATATCAGGTTGCTTGTCAAGCAACATATTAATTTCCGAAAGCAGGCTTTCAAGCCTCTTTTTATCCGTTGTGTTCTCAGCTTCACGGATAATCTCCTCAGGTTTTCTCATTAAAAATGGATTTGTTTATTCGTAGCTGCAAATATACGAACTTACTTTGTCCACCTTGTATTTAAAGTTTTTGTGTCCTGGAATTTCAAAGGTTTCGTTTTTTCCATAGGTCTTCCATCTGTCGTTGCCTTCAACCCAAACACTAATTTCACCTGATGTAACGGTGGTGATTTCTTTTTTAATGGCACCAAACTCATATTCGCCGGGAGCGATAATGCCTACTGAAAACGATTGATTTTCATCGCCATAGGTTAACGACTGAACCCGGTCACCGTGATACTTTCTTAATTGATACATGGCTTTGTTTTTTTTGATTTCACATGTTGTAAATTTATATATATTTTCTGAATAAGGCAAGCTTTTATACAATTATAATATTCGTGTCGAGTCATTGCGATGACGAGATACGAGAATTTCGATAAATATCGGAAAATCTCAGTACGTCACTTTGAGGTTGACTTGACATTAGTTATGTTAGCTCGTTAATATTTTTTTCAATGTTCTTTACTAAGTTGCATAGACGCAGTCAATAGGGGAGAAGTGTTAAAC
>WGDP01000025.1 GCA_015493215.1 Bacteroidales bacterium
ATTCTCGGACTGGAAGATTTTAATGCAATTATGGGGCACCCGGTGGCAGGAGAGTCGTGGGAAGGGTTTGTCGTTCAGCAAATCATTTCACATTACGGTAACCGGTTTGATTATACCTATTACCGTACACAAGACGGTACGGAATGTGATTTGGTCATTTCAAAAGGGACAACGGTATGGGCCTGTGTGGAGGTTAAGCTCAGCGAAACACCAAAACTAACACGGGGGTTCACAACCAGTCTCAGGGATTTAAATCCAAGGGGTGCTTTTGTGGTTATTCCGGCCTGCCCGGAACCTTACAACCTCAACGAAAAGGTTTTGGTTACCGGATTAGAGCCGTTTTTTAAGCACTTTGACAGTTTGATAAAACGTGCAGGATGAACATTCTTCTCCTCCACGTTTGCAACGTGGAGATATCAATAAATCAACCTGTTAAAAGTCAGAACAAATCCGGTCGTGTTCTAAACGCGGCCGAGGAGGGTTTTTCTTTGCACCACCGGCAGAAAACAAAAACTTTTAGGGATTATATTCCCTAAAAAATATGCTTTTTGAGGATTATATTCCTCAAAAAATATTACTTTTGGGGAATAAGAGTTCACAAACATGATCGAAAGAGATATAAAAAATTTAATTATCAACAGGTTACACGATAAAAAAGCCATTGTAATACTCGGGGCCCGGCAAACAGGCAAAACCACTTTCGTCGAAAACCTGCTTTCAAATAACGATTACCTTCTCATCGACTGCGACGATCCCGTTAACCGAGACCTGCTCGAAAATGCCAATACCGAAACACTTAAACGGATCATCGGCCACCACAAAACCGTCTTTATCGATGAGGCGCAAAGGGTGAAAAATATAGGTTTGATGGTAAAAATTATCCTCGACCGGTTACAACCGATGAAGGTATTCCTGACGGGTTCATCATCGCTTGACATAGCAAACCTGGTGAATGAACCGCTCACCGGCCGTAAATGGGAATATTATCTTTATCCGCTAAGCTGGCACGAACTGGAAAACCATTTTGGTTACCTGACCATGGTTCAGCAACTTGAAAGCAGATTAATCTATGGTAATTACCCCGAAGTGGTAACCCATGCGGCAGATGCGGAAGAAATTTTAAAACAATTATCTTCCAGTTATTTATACAAAGACCTGTTGCAATTTGGCGGTATCAGGAAACCTGACATATTAACCGGGCTTTTAAAGTTACTGGCTTTCCAAACCGGCAGTGAAGTTTCGCTGAATGAATTGTCCGTCTCTTTGCAAACCGATAAAAAAACCCTTGGTACGTATATCCAGTTGCTTGAAAAGGCTTTTATCCTGTTCCGGTTACCCCCGTTCGGCAAAAATCCGCGCAAAGAAATTACATCCAAACGCAAGGTTTATTTTTACGATAACGGCATCCGTAATGCCATTATATCAAATTTTAATCCCGTAAGTTTGCGCAATGACATCGGTATCCTGTGGGAAAATTTTCTGATTAGCGAACGGATTAAATTCCTGCATTACAACAGAATATCTGCAAATCTCTATTTCTGGCGAAACAAGCAGGGAAATGAAGTTGACCTGGTAGAGGAACGACAGGGGAAAATTTATGCGTATGAGTTTAAATATTCGCCGTCCAAACACCCGAAGGTACCCAAACTATTTAAGGACACCTACCATCCCGAATATAAAGTCATTAACAAAGAAAATTTTACGGAATTCCTCACCTGAATCTCTTTTTAACCTATTTGCTCATTCGGGTTTGCCTGTCTGCTTAAAATAAATCCGGCCCTATTTAAAAGGTATCGAGGAGGGTTTTTCTTTGTGCCGGCGGCGCAAAGAAAAACAGATTCGTGTAATTCCTGCCCGACTAACACCGTTCAGGCGGGCGTGCAATTCGTTGGAAAAAAGGCTGATGCCACAGGCATCAACAAGCAACAAAGAAATATTTGCCAACAAATTACGCTAATTACACGAAGGGTTTTCCGCCGGCAGAAAACAAATAACACATTAAATTCCTGCCCTTTCAGGATAGCCCGGCTTTAAATTTAAAACATTATTTGATTACATCTTTATGTATTTATCCAACAGCCTGGTAAGCTGTTTACCGGAGGATGGGTACGGGGCGTGGGTATTGACCAGCTTTCCTTTTTTGTCAATAATAAAAAAGGTGGGAAACGCGTGAATTGACAGCTTATCCGAAATTATCCTGCTTTGCTTTGTATTTAAATAGTAATTGTCTCCCGTAATCTTCAAGTCTTTTATTGTCTTCTTGCATTGTTCCGGTAAAGAATTCATACAAACATTAACAAAAGCCACGGGCTTTCCTTTGAATTCATTGTGAAGCTTTTGCGTATAGTCAAATTCAGCCCTGCAAGGAACACAATAGGCTTCCCAAAAATCGATAAAAATGACTTTGCCGGCATATTTCTTTAATAGGTTAGCATAAAAGTCACCGGTCAGTTCTTGTTCTATTTTGGTAAAATTTACTCTGGCGTAATCCTGATTTTCCCACTGATGCTTAAGTTTTTCGAGTATCTCAAACAATTCCCGATTTCCTTTGTAAATATCTTTTCGGTTCATCAGGGCAATAAATGTTTTGGGGTTGTGTTGTTCTTCGTTTTTAAGCAGCTCGAAATACATAATATCCCTGCTCAATCCGGGCTTTTCGTTTTTCAAAACATTTTGCAGGGCCCTTGCATATGCCTCTGTTTGCTTTTTCTCCCGATATAATTTTTGGGCTATTGAATCCCCATTAAGATAACGATATTGCACATATTGATTTAGATGAACAGTATACATTAGGGAAGTAACTGCCCGGTCGTTATCTACCGGAAACATTTTTGTGTCATACAGTTCCGGTTCGTATTTGAAAGGTATGTGATGCATATGCCGGTAAAAATTGTATACAACCAACAGGTTGGCAATGGCGTATAAATTTTCGTTTTTTGCCCAGGTAAAAAATTGTTTTGGGGGGTGATTTTTTCGGCCGAAAACCCGGATAATCGAATCGCCCTGATTTATCTTGCGTTGCAAAAAGGCCAAAAAATCTTTTACAGGTAATTTTGCCTTTACATTACCTTCTGTAAATACATCATCTAAGAAAGGGGACACTATCTTCATATATTGTTGCATTGTTTCTGAAAATTTTGCCGCAGGCCCGGAAATTTCATAAGCAGGATACTCTTCTTTTTCAAAATCAGACGCTTTTAACCGGATAAAAATACTGTCGGAAGGCCCGGCCATAAAAACAGCCCAGCCATTCGAATAGCCTAAAGACAATTCTTCCTGAGTATAAGCGTTCCTTTCAAATTTAAAATTACCGTTGGAATCAAGGGTAACGTGTTGATTTCGGGGCAAAATACTTCCTCCCCGAAGCGAGATATCGGTAGGGGCATTTGGGGTTCTGTCCACATGTCCGGCAACAATAATTTTTCCTTTATGCCAGACAACTTTTTGTTTTTTTTGTAACGAATGCGAGGAACAGGCCGCCAGCGACAAGGCAATCAAAAAGGCAAGTACAACAGGCGTAGATTTTATTTTCATAGCCATAATTTTTTGGGTTATTGAAATATATTTTTAAAAACGGAAAAAGTCTTAACATTATTGTTTTGTTGATAACGTGAATTTTCTAATGCGGTTGAGGGAAGCGTTTTTCTTTGCGCCGACGGCGCAAAGAAAAACAGATTCGTGTAATTCCTGCCCGACTAACACCGTTCAGGCGGGCGTGCAATTCGTTGGAAAAAAGGCTGATGCCACAGGCATCAACAAGCAACAAAGAAATATTTGCCAACGAATTACACCAATTACACGAAGGGTTTTCCGCCGGCGGAAAACAAATAACGCATTAAATCCTATGTTCCTGTTTATGGCATAATACTTGCATAAATAGCGTGAAAACCATTAAGATACATCCCATGAAAAAAGTAGTTTTTATCCTGGCTGTTCTCTCCGTTTCATGGTTCGGCTTGGTGGGCTGTAATAAAAACGCCAGTTTTTATGAAGGTACGTTTATAAAAGGTAATACAGCAGATTGTCAAAACGTTGTAACCATTACGAAGTCCATCCGGGACGGCCTGCCCGTAAACACTTCCCTTTATGTGACTTTTACAGACAGCACACGGGCAACACGGTTGAAAGACCGCGAAAAAATCACCTTTAAAATTATCAAATACCATCGCGATACCGTGGGCCATTTTGCCAATTGCATGTGGGCTGATTATGATGCCGACATTGAACTGGAAAATTAAAAATTTCCCCATACCCCCGCTCATTCGGGTTTGCCTGCCCGACTAACACCGTTCAGGCGGGCGTGCAATTCGTTGGAAAAAAGGCTGATGCCACAGGCATCAACAAGCAACAAAGAAATATTTGCCAACGAATTACGCTAATTACACGAAGGGGTTTCCATCCGGAATTATGTCCTGTGGATTAAAAACTCCTATTCCCCCACTTCAACCATGCCACCGCCGGTTACAGCCTGCACGGTGTTGTCGTACATGGCACGGCAGCTTACCGGATTCATAAAATAACGGCCGGGATAGGAGGCGTTGAGCAAAATGTAAAACCGTTTTCGCTGTTTGTAATCCAGCTTGAAGAAAATGTTTACCCGGTCGTCGCGAATGTCGAGGTAGTCGTAGGCGGAAGAATGCAGGTTGTTTCCCACATCCAGCAACCGTGTGTTCAGGATTTCCCAGCCCGAAGGAACCACAAAGCTGAGCGCTAGGTTTTTGTAATTCATCAGCCCGGGGTTCTGCACCTCCACTTTGGCATAAAAATCTTTGCCCTGCGGCAGTTTGTCCACCGTCAGCGCTCTGCCGGCCATGTCGTAGTAAGTAACTTTCAGTTGCAGGTTTTGCCGGATGTCAAACGTCTTTCCCGGAAGGGGAATGCCGGAGGTTTCCACGTTCACAAACAGCGTTTGATCCGACAGGTTTTTTACCGTCAGCGGTTTCCCGGCCAACGGTGTCAGTTTCTGCACAAAGACCGGCTTTTCGGAATGCTGCGTGGTTTTGGTTTTCCCGTAAGTCCTGTCTCTTATAC
>WGDP01000026.1 GCA_015493215.1 Bacteroidales bacterium
ACAACGGAAAGAGGAAGCATTCTCAAGGTTTATAACCTGTCGGGGCAGGAAGTGCAGCAGAAAAAAATCGGCAACCTGATAACGGAAGTAAACTGTCGCCGGTTAACCAACGGGGTGTATGTATGGAAACTCTTTAAAAACAACCGTGAGATAGATCACGGCAAATGGATAAAAATCAACTGATTATAAAACAAAATTATTATGAAAAACCAAACTTAGTGTCAATCATATTTATGAATGGACAAGTTGAAAATAACAATGCAAAAACGCTCAACTATGTACTTACAGATCACCTTGGCAGCCCGGTTTATATTTTAGATGAGCTTGGGGGCGTACTTGAAGAGCAAAACTTCGATCCATGGGGCAGGCGCCGAAATCCCCAAACATGGACATACGAAAGCATAGCCGCAACACATCTTTTCAGTAGAGGGTTTACCGGCCACGAGCAACTGGACGCATTTAAGCTTATTGATATGAAAGGCCGCATGTACGACCCTGCAGTTGGCAGGTTTTTAAGTGCCGACCCCACTATTCAATTTCACGAAAACTCTCAAAGCTACAACCGCTACAGCTATGCACTTAATAATCCTTTGCGCTTTACCGACCCCAGCGGGTTTTCTGTGGACTGGTTTATCAATGAAATAACCGGTGATGTATATTACAACAGTGAATACAAAAAAGGAGACGAAAGCAAAATTAAAGGAGAAGGCTGGAAATGGTTTGGTGACGATGATGTGTTTGGAATGGACGCATGGTCGGTTATATGGCAAAATAGAACATTGTTTAACTCGGTAAGATTTTCAACGGGAGGTTTTAACCTTGAAGCCAGTTTTAAAGGACAAAATGCCCTTACTTTTATGAAAAATATGGGGTATGAGTTTAATAGTGTTGGCTCATCTGGCGGGGGTACTCCTTGGTACAGCATATACAATTGGCCTGCCTTGGGTTCAAGTGCACGAACGATGGACGCATTATATGCTGGAAATTATCTTAACGCCGGAATACAATTTGTAACTTGTGCTGCGGAAGTTTTTACTTTTGGAAATGCTTCGGAGCTTAATTTGGGTGCTAACACGGAAACGGAAACGCAAATTTTCAAGTCAGTTGGAGCAGCAGGAAAACAGGTATTTAACCCTAAAAACTTCAAAGGTGTAAGTGAATCCTTATTAAAAAGGAATGGTATTTCTGATATTCATGCATTTAAAGCAGATTGGCTAGGTACTAATAAAGGCTTAAAATATTTTGATGTTGTTAAGCATTCGGGGTCTAATGAATTGTTGATTATTAGAAAAAGTACTCAAGAAGTTGTAGAACGTACATACATAATAATAAAATAGAAAATGAAGTATTTGTCTCAATCATATGTTTATATTTCTTTGTATGGTGATAAGTTTTCTCCTACGGAATTTACACAATTGATAAATATAAAACCAACAGACTTTGGGGTTAAAGGTGAAAAAAGGAAAACAGGAGCTGTTTTAAAAGAATGTTTTTGGAAGTATCAGCTTAATGATACTGATGCCCTAGAAGGACTAGAAGAATCATTAAAAGAATTGGTTGCTGTATTTATAGATAAAGTCGACATCATTAAAGATTATGCTTTAGTAAATGGGTTGAGAGTGAAATGTTATGTTGTAATTAAGTCGAAAAATAACGAAGACAATGGAGTCGTTTTAAATAATGATTTTATCAGTTTTCTGAATAAGTTGAAATCTTCCGTTGAACTAGTTATATATTCTTCTTGATAATAGAGAATTTATAATACAAGCCTCTGAGCAATCAGGGGTTTGTATTTAAATTTAGTTTTACTGTCCCAACCCCGCTCCCGCGCGATTACATCGGTGGGGTAATAAACTAATTTACAATGCCAAAAATATCCTATATTTGGCCCCGGATCACACAGTTTTACTTTTAAATATGGTGAAATTGTTAAAATTACGGAAAAATCAAGATATTTGCAGAAAGGCATGACGGAGATAAGTAGATACCCTTTGTCAGAAGATTTGGTTGACCCTTCGCATTTGCCATTGGTTATTTCTAAAGTAAATAGATATAAAATAAATTATACAAACAGTACCTATTTAAAATCCAGCCTGTTCATAAAAAACTAATGATAGAAATGGGTGGTACACATGATTATAGGAGAACCTGGGATTTTGATAGTTGGAGTGATTATTGGAAGAACACTAAATTAGTTAATGATTTTATTGAAGAATATCCAAATGAATAAGTTGATTATATTTTTTTCTTTTTCTTTTATTCTCTCTTGTAATAATCTTTATAAACCGGTCTATGTAATAACACCTGAACAACGTATTTCATTACAAAGAAATTACAAAATTAATGGTTTGTATTCTCATATTCCTGAATTTGCCAAAGAAAGCACTCATGGCAGTGCTTCTTCTCTTCCAATAGATACTCTTAATTGTGATTATATTAATCAAAGTTTATATGCAATAATCATCGGCAACAAAAAGGACTATCTGCAAGATTTTAAAAAAACTGTTGATAGCGGTATTGTTTATAAAACCGTTTATTTTAATTCCGACAATTTCATTATAGACATAAGGGAGTTAAAAAACAAGCTTTTTCACATTAATAAATGCAACAAATTCCGGAAAAATAAAATGCCCATTCCATATTTTGAAGGTTATGATTTCGGATTGGGAGAGAAAAAAACGTTGGAAAAGCAGTTGGAAGGAGAACCCCGGCCGCGTTACCGTACGATATATAATGTACCCAAAGATTTGAAAGTTTATGTAATAGATGCAAAAGCAGGAAATTTCTGGACATTTGATTGTAAAGAAAACAGGCCTAAAGCATTAAAACAATGGCAACACGGTTACTCAAAAGGAGTAGCAATATCCGATAAAGATGATAAAGTTGTATTTTGGGTTATGATTTGGTAGTTATATACTTAGCATTGTAAAAAATATTCTCAATATGCGCAGTTCCCGGGCGAATCCTTTCGCGTGGGAACAGCAACTACCTCCGTTCCCCGCACAATTGCATCGCGTGGGGCAGAAATTTCTTAACATTTTTCCTGCCCCCATCTACCGCAATCGTTTCAATTAAGCTTTTATGCGTTGTTTTAAACCGGTTGTTTTACAAAAATGTTCAGCGTAAAAAAAGAATGATTTTCAACCCGATATTTTAAGTAATATTGCCAATTAAAAATCAATTAAAAAAACAGAAAGAAATGAGTCAAATAGTAAACATTCATGCCCGACAAATCCTCGATTCACGAGGCAACCCTACCATCGAAGTAGATGTAATGACCGAATCAGGTATTATTGGAAGAGCAGCCGTTCCTTCCGGTGCTTCTACCGGCGTTCACGAAGCTGTTGAGCTGCGAGACGGCGACAAATCCTACTTTATGGGGAAAAGTGTTATGAAAGCAGTTCATAATGTAAATGAAATTATTGCCGATGAACTTGCAGGTTATTACGTTACCGATCAGGTGGAAATCGACAAGCGAATGATTGAACTGGACGGTACTCCAAACAAAGGAAAACTCGGTGCCAATGCCATTTTGGGAGTTTCATTGGCCGCTGCCCATGCTGCCGCTCAGGAAACAAATCAGTATCTGTATCGCTATATCGGCGGTGTAAATGCCAAGCTGCTTCCCATTCCACAGATGAACATTTTAAACGGAGGTTCACATGCCGATAACAGTGTTGACTTCCAGGAATACCTGATAATGCCTGTGGGTGCCGAAAATTTTTCGCAAGCCATTCAAATGGGATCGGAAGTTTTTCATAACCTGAAGGCAGTACTTAAAAAAGCCGGACATTCAACCAACGTGGGCGATGAAGGTGGGTTTGCACCAAACCTCTCTTCCAACGAAGAGGCCATCACCTTTATCTTACAAGCCATCGAAAAAGCAGGGTATAAACCCGGTGAAGATATTTACATTGCCCTCGATCCGGCAGCTTCTGAGTTTTATCTGCCCGAAGAAAATGTGTATCATCTCAAATGGTCAACCGGCGACAAATTAACACCTGCCGAGATGGTTGACTATTGGGACAATTGGGCAAAAAAATATCCCATTATCTCCATCGAAGATGGTATGGCTGAAGACGATTGGGACGGGTGGAAATTGATGACCGATAAAATGGGTGGCAAAATCCAGTTGGTGGGCGACGATATTTTTGTAACAAATATGAGTCGATTGCAAAAAGGCCTTGACATGGGTGTTGCCAACTCCATTCTTATTAAGCTGAATCAAATCGGAACCTTAACCGAAACCATTGATGCTGTTTCGCTGGCCAACCGAAATGGATACACAGCAGTGGTTAGCCACCGATCGGGCGAAACCGAAGATGTTACCATTGCCGACTTATCCGTGGCATTAAATACAGGTCAAATTAAAACCGGTTCTGCCAGCCGCACCGACCGTATTGCAAAATACAACCAACTGATGCGCATTGAAGAGAGTCTCGGAGACGATGCACAATATCTTGGTAAAAACTTTAAATACGCTAAAAAATAAAAAAAGCTCTGATTTACATTACACCCTGTCGAATGATATTTGGCAGGGTGTTTTTTTTTGCCGGAACCTGTAAAATTGTACCTTTGTCAATAAATACTTTGTGGTGAAAAAAAATAAATTTCTGTATTTGCTGATTTTTGGCATATTTTCAATACCCGGATTTCAGCTTCAGGCACAAGATTCCATTCAATATCTCTTTGCAGGCCATTGCTATCAGCTGGCCTCTCATGGCCGAAAAGTTGACTATCGTTTGGAGCAACTGGATAAATCAGGTTACGAAGGGGTGTGGCTCGGTGGTGATGTTTGTACCGAAACGTTGCTTGAAAAATCGACACTACAATATCTTGATTCGTTGTTTCATCTTGGAAACCCTGAAGTACACTGGGCGTTGGGAAACCACGATGCACGTGATGGAAATTGGGAATGGTACACCGAGTTTACAGGACGTAAAACCTATTATGCCTACGCCAGTCACGGAATTACACGTATTGTGATGAATACCAATATTGTGCCTGTCGATTGTGAAAGCCTGAATGAACAATACAAAATAATTTCGGATGTTTGCGATACCATTACCCGGTCGAAGTATCTTATTTTATTAATGCATCATGGCCTGTGGCGAAATGTACCTTCTTTACCTCCTCCGGGCGTTTATGGCCAAAGTGATTTGGTTTATTGGAATGCCAATTGTGACTCGGTGGACACCCCTTTTTATAAAACCATTTATCCCAAACTTGTTGATGTTAAGAACAGAGGTATAGAAGTAATTTGTATTATGGGAGATTTGGGTGCAGGCCCTAAAAAGTTTGAGATGGATTCCGATGACGGTATTCATTTTTTGGGCTGTGGCCTTTATCACAATGAACCTGACAACAATGTATTAATATTTACCTTGAAACTTCCTGAAGAAAAACTTTCCTGGAAATTTGAAAACCTTGATTCGCTCCTGAATCTGCAAACAAAAAAGATAGTACGTTAAACTCGTGTATTCCTCCGATAACTATCTCCGATAACAATCGGAGGAGGAGCTTAGAGGAATAAACGCCTGCCTGCTTTCCAGCGGCGGGTAAGCCGGCAAAGGCAGATATTTTGGTTCTCCTATTGGGGCATGAAGAAGAACGGTTTAAAAATATACTTTGATACAATAATGGCATTTGAAATTATGATGCAATATATTAATATACAGCATTATATCTATAAGAAAAATCTTAGATGTTAAACAACTTCATTGCTAATTACGAAGAACAAGGCTGAAAGTCTTGTTTATTTTAGCCTGTGGCAGCACCACAGGCTAAAAAAAGAGCAGGTAAAAGCGTCCTGAGAGGGCAGCTTAGTATCTCAAAATTACTGAATTACCAGCTTACCTTTATAAAGGATGGAAGGATTTCCATTGGCTGAAATTTTATAAAAGTAAACCCCTGATGACAAATTACCCCTTTGTTGGATAAGTTCTTTTCCTGTAAAAGTCTTTTTGGAAACAAGCCTTCCAAACGAATCAAAAAGTTGAAAGGTATAGTAGGCTCCAATAGTATCGGGTAAATAAAACTTACAGGAACCCATCCATGGATTTGGAAATACAATTGCTTTATAATAAGGTTGGGCAGGAATGCCCGAAAACATATCAACATCGCCATTTTCTTTTAATCGTAATAAAAAAACATCGCTACCCCCTTCACCATAACTTTTTGTGCTACCGGCAATAGCACAACCTCCATTTGGTAAAGCCATGATGTCTTCACCATAATCGGGTTGCGAGCCACCAAATGTTTCGTGCCATATTTCATTGCCATCACTATCGGTTTTTACAACATACACATCCGGCGAACCATCGGTGCCAAAACTTTTTGTACTACCGGCTAAATATAAGTCCCCTTCATTATTCATAACAATGGACTTTCCGTATTCATACTCCGAACCGCCAAAACTCTTTAGCCATTGTTGGTTACCATCAGCATCGGTTTTAATAAGCAGCATGTCAAAGCTGCCATTACCATACGATTGGCTTGAACCCAACAAATAATAACCTCCATCCAACGCATTGCAAACGCTGTAACCAAAATCATGTTCCGACAGGCCATAAGTTTTTTTCCAGATTTTATTTCCATCGGCATCTACTTTGTACAACAAAATGTTAGCATCGTGTGTTTTAAAATCTGCATGAACATCATCAAAAAAGCCATTCTCCGAACCAACAAAAACATACCCGTCATCCTGGCTGCTTTTAATAATATCGAAAGCATAGTCATTTCCTTCACCTGCGTACGATTTCTGCCATATCTTTTCACCTTGATTATTAACCTTTAGTAATAAGATGTCTCCTTTTGGGTTTTCAAAGCGAGAGTGCCCCAATATAAGAAATCCTTTATCTTGGGTTTGAATGATGTCAAAAGCATTGTCACGTTTTGTAGTGCCATAAGCATATCCTGTTTCTGAATAACCAAGCCGGTCGGTTTTGAGCATATAAATGTCAAGCCCGCTAAATCCCAGGTCGTATGAATCACCAACAAAAACATATCCGCTGTCAGCTTGAATTGCTTTTCTGAAAAAATCCTGTTTGTCCCAACCATAGTTTCGGTCAATCTCTACGGTACCACTTACATCAACCGAAACAAATAAAAAATTATTGTCTCCGTTTCCATGACTTCGGGTGCTTCCGGCAATTACATACCCGTTATCATAAGAAGGGCAGATGCTTAAGCCGACATCATTTTTAGAACCTCCAATGGTAATTCCCGGAACGCCTTGCGAAAATCCGGTTGCCGAATAAACATAGTATAGAAAGATTAAAATAGAATAAACCTTTTTTTTCATCATAATTAATACTGTTAAACTACACCTTATATATAAAGCAAAAATAATCGTTTTTTTAATGGCAACAGAATCTTGGAATTGAAGTTAGAAAGAAAAAATATAAAAAATATTTTAAGCTCTTATTAACATGATATAGAATAAGATATGATAGCTTTTTAGCTTTATTTTCATTTTTATTTTAAGTGGATGTTTGTTTTAATACAAATAAAACTATCTTTGCAAACCCTTTTACGAGAGGAGTTCATTAAAAAGATTGACCATTAGCGATTAACAGCTGCAAACAACTGTTAATCAAGGCATTTAAAAAATATTAAAATTTTTTCATTTTTTTATTGTTTGAATAAAAAAATGTATTACTTTTGCACTCCCTTTTTGAGGGGAAAAAAATGAAAGAAAGCCAGGATTTATTCTGGGAGTTCATAGACATACTGAAGCATAGCCAAGTAAGAAAAACACAGCAAGCCCCTGTTGAAAAACAGGAACAATAATTTGAGTTTATTTTGCCAGGATCTTGAAAGTATAATTTTAAGAAAATAATATACAACGAAGAGTTTGATCCTGG
>WGDP01000027.1 GCA_015493215.1 Bacteroidales bacterium
CCCGGATATAGGGTCAACCGCGATTGATTTAAAGTTGTTTCCAGGTGGCTGTGTTCGTATCCAACCGCTCCAATTAACTGTAGCTGATGGTTAAAAACATAATATCCGGCATCAACGCTTGTATAAATGGTTCCTTTTTTGGTGCTTGCCGGTTCCTTTAAAAAACGGTCGTATTCCAAATTGGCATCCACCGAAAAATTTGCTCCCTTTTGGTAAGAAAATACACCGCCAACCCCTAACTGAGTAGTGTTGTCTTCGGTTTTTACACCCCTGTTGAAATTCCCTTCTCCCATGGGAATATTTATCCCTCCCATAAGTGCCAGTCCCACCTTTTTTTTCTGCATCAATACATATCTGGCGCCAAAAAAACCGGTTTTCATATCCAAAGGAATGGAAACTCCTACTTCCAGCTTATCAAACAAGCCATAAGTAAACCGCATCCCTACTCCGGAATATCTGTTTATACTGTCGGGACTAAGAAAACTATTTTGAAGTTCCTTGTCGTTGTTCCAGTTATAACGACTTTGTCCGTAATAAAAAGCCGGTTCAAACTCAATATGGTGATGGTCAACAACATCAACACAATAAGAGCGTAACTTAGAACCTGATATGCCTCCAATTTGTGCAAAAAGCTGAATGGATAAAAGAGTTAGTAAGGAGAGAAACAAGGACTTTTTCATTTGTAAAATTTTTCTGCAAATGAAACCAATCTCTCAAAATAAATGAATCACCAAAAGTAGGTATTTTAAAAAAATTATTTTTTTGTGCAATATGCATCAAAAGCTTTTTGCCCGTCAGCCGAACCCATGGAAGCAGCCTTTTTCCAGTCTTTACAGGCCTTATCGGTATTTTTGGAATAAAAGTAGGCAAGCCCCCGGTTAACATAAACTTTTTCAGTTTCAAATCCTAAGTTAATGGCTTTTGTAAGGTCGTCAGCTGCTTTGTCATATTGTTTGTTCATACCAACAATTGTCCCGCGATTGTAATAGGCCATTCCGTAATGCGGTGCAACTTTAAGCGCTTTATTATAGTACTCCAACGCTTTGGGGAAATTATTCTGATTAAAATAAATGATGCCTATTGAAACCAATGATGCCGAATCATTTGGATCATATTTTACAGCATCCATATAGTACGATTTAGCCAGATTATTGTCGCCCTGCATTTGATATATCTTGCCAAGATTATAATACACTTTTGCGTTGGCCGGATAAACCGATGCCGATTCGCGAAAAGAGGCAATGGCTTTTTCGTAGCTTTTATTGTTGTAGTGTTTAACGCCTTCTTTAAAAAGGTTGTATGCTCGTTTTTTATTGTTGGCTGCTAAAACCTCTTCCTTACTGTGTTCGCTGGTTTTTTTTATCGACAGGGGTTTTGCTTTAGGATTCGACTTTGCGGGTTCACGACCCTGTCCGGGAGGGGGCAACTTTACTTGTGCCATGGCAGTCCACGAAAACATTACAATTACTGCTAAAAACAATATCTTTTTCATTTGTCAATAAATTTCTGAGAAGAATTTTCGGCACAAAGTTAGAATAAGATTAGAACAAATGTTGTTGCCCGGAAACTTTATAGGGTAAAAATAGTGTTAATATTTCTTATTTCAAAATAAGTAATTCCGGTTAAATGCTTATTTATACAAGATTTAAGCACTAAAAGCTTGTTTTACAGTTGTTAAATAGTTACATTTGCCTGTTTGTAGTGGTACTGAATTAGTGTTTAGTTTTTGGTTGTTAAAAACAGGTTTATATTATATTAAATATCAAACGGTTATGGTAAAACGGTTCTCTTTAAAAACATTGTTGGCAGTATTGTTTTTTGCATTAATGGTTTATGGTCAGAATACAATTGGTAGCAATAATAATACCAATTTCCGGCTTCAAAATAATGTAAACGGAAACTATATGCAATATTACCATAACTTCATGCAGACGCTGAATCCGGTAAATTATTGCAAAAACAATAAAACAAATCGTGAAGACGGGTTAATATTTGTAATTGATACGGCCACTGTTTATTCAGTTTCCTCTTCTCCCAAAAAGTATACTTATACTTACTCAAATCAGGGATACCGGTTAACCACTCTTACTCAGGTTGAACAAAACGGCAATTGGGAAAATTCAACCCTTCAGGAGTGTACTTATGATGAAGCCGGAAACAAACTCACCTCAATGTGGAGTTTTTGGGATAATAACAGTTGGGTTCCTTCAAGCAGAACCACCAATTCCTATTCGCCTGAAAACAACCTTTTAAGTTCGTTATCCGAAATCTGGGAAGATGATGTTTGGAAATATAACGAGATGGATACTTACATGTATAATACCGGCGGCAAGGTTGTATCGCATATTATTCAGGTGTGGTCGGATGGCGACTGGGCTAACTTAAACAAAGAAATATACACTTACGATGCATCCAACAACCTTATTACAGCTTTGGGAGAAGTCTGGTTGGCCGGAGCATGGCGCGAAGACCAACAATATGTACACACTTACGATGCCAATAATAATATGATTACGGTAACGTATGACGAAATGCAAAGCGGAGTCTGGGTACATATCTCCAAAGATACCAACACCTACAATGAAGCCAATAAAAAAACAAATGATTTAAGTAAAGTGTGGAATGATTCGGTTTGGGTTAACAACACCAATTATTCCTATACTTACAACGACCTTGATTATCTTGAAGAAAGTACGGGTGAGGAGTGGCAAAACAATAACTGGGTTAATTTTGAAAAACATACATACAGCTATGGCGATTATGGCGGTATAGAAACCGAATTATCCTTTTTATGGGACAATGATAATTGGGTTAACAATTATATGAAGCAGTACGTTTATGATGATAATGGCAATGCATTATCAGGAAATTATTACTACTGGGATGGGAGCGGTTGGACACAAAATCAGGAAGCGCCACTGGAAATGTTTTATAGTTATGCCGGAAAAACAGAAGTTTACCTCGGCTATTTGTGTGATGCCGCCTACTCGTCGATGATAGTTGGTGTTGATGAAAACAACACAAACGCTTATGATGTGGTTTGCTATCCAAACCCTTTTAATACGGTTGCCAATGTTAAGTTTAATCTAAAGGAATACTCATTGGTAAAGGCCACACTTTACGACATTAACGGCAAAGAAATTAAAAGTTTTGGCAATGATTATTTAAATGCGGGAACGCATAATATTTCGGTTTCTTCAGCCGGATTAAAAAACGGGGTCTATTTTTTGAAACTTGATTTGAATAATTACGTAAAAACCTTGAAGTTATCAATTGTAAAATAGTAAAATAAATATTTATAAACATTCTCGATCATGAAAGCAAAATTTTATTCACTTGGATTAGCCTTGGTTGTTTTTCTCTTTGCAGGATTACAGCTTTCGGCTCAAACACCCACCATCACACTCCTTCAACCCACTGACCCGGGTATTGAATGGACAGCAGGTGGTACATACGTCATTTCATGGGTTGATAATTTCCCTCACGGAGTAGATATTTTATTAACAGACGATAATGGTACCACTTTCGACACCATTGAAAAAAATGTTCTGGGTTCCGTTTATTACTGGAACACTACCGGTTATGCTTTGGGTACCCATTACAAAATTAAAGTAGAAAGTACGTTGGCAAACAGCTATTCCGATATGAGCGGGCATACATTTAAACTGGTTGACCAAACCAACGGATACATCACTATGGAGCAACCCACCGGAGGCGAAACATGGTCGGAAAGCCAACAGTATTTAATTTCGTGGAACGATAACCTTACCGCTCCTGTTATGGTTGAGTTGTTAAAAAACAATGCTCCCATTGATACGCTGGCTGCCTCCACAACAGGAAGCACTATCTATTGGACTATTCCAACAGGGTTGGCTGCATCCGGTTATATTTATAAAATCAGGGTTTCTTCAACAGTTTCAGGGGCAACCACCACACCTGCTGTAAGCAGTGGCTTTAAAATTATTGCTTCTTCAGCTACTTATGTCGAGGTTTATCAACCTAATGGAGGCGAAAGCTGGGCCAGAGGTTCTGTTCATGTTGTTTCATGGAACGATGATTTAACCGAGCCTGTCAATATTGAACTTTGGAAAGGCGGTACAAAATACACCGATCTTGCCACCAACGTTACCGGAACAACTTATTATTGGACAATTAGCGACACAACCGATGCTGCCACCAACTATCGGATATTTGTTCGCAGTACGTTAGACCCCACTCATGTGTATGACCGTAGCAACGGCTATTTTAAAATTACCGCTTCAACAGGAACTTACGTTGAAGTTTATCAACCCAATGGCGGTGAGCGTTGGGCCAGAGGAACCACACACAAAATTTCTTGGAACGATGATGTTTTTGAACCTGTATATATTCAATTATATAACTCATCAACGCATACCTACACAACATTAGACACCAATGTTATGGGAACCACCTGGGACTGGAATATAGACAATACAATCTCCACTACAGGTTATTATTATATTTATGTACGCAGTACATTAGACCCCACACATGTTTACGACAGAAGCAACGGTCATTTCAGAATTACCGCTTCTACCGGAACCTATGTTGAAGTTTATCAACCCAATGGCGGTGAAAGCTGGGCAAGAGGTACAGCCCACCTTATTTCGTGGAATGATGATATTTTTGAGCCGGTGTATATTCAGTTATACAATGCATCAACGCATACCTACACAACCTTGGATACCAATGTGGTTGGAACTACCTGGGTATGGAACATTGACAATTCATTGGCCACAGGAAGCTATAGAATTTATGTTAAAAGCACATTAGACCCAACCCATGTTTATGATTATGGTGGCACTTTCCACATTACCGCTTCCACCGGAACCTACGTTGAGGTATATCAACCCAATGGCGGTGAAAGCTGGGCAAGAGGCACCTCTCATCTTATTTCCTGGAATTGCGACTTTCCGGAAGGCGTAAACATTATTTTAAAACAGGGTTCTACCATAGTGGATACCATAGGACTGGATCTTCCAAAATCAACAATAGTTTGGGATATTCCCTCAACAGAACCCACAGCATCCAATTACAAAATTGAAATTTATAGTACATTAGACAGCTTACACTTGCACGATTATAGTGATGGAAACTTTAGTATTACCGCATCAACCGGTACTTTTGTTGAAGTATTGGAACCCAACGGAGGTGAAGTTTGGGCTGCCGGTACAAGCTATTGGATTTCGTGGAACGACGACTTTACAGAGGGCGTTAATATTGAATTATGGAAAAATGGTGTTTACGATTCCAATATCGCAACCGATGTTTTAGGTTCAGCTTATTCATGGGCTATCCCTGTTACCCAGGATCCGAATACTCATTATAAAGTTGAAGTTTACAGCACTTTAGATAGCCTTAACTTACATGACTTTAGTGATGGCTATTTTGAGATTGTTCCGCAAACTATGATGTCGGTTTATCCCAATCCTGCTGATAACCATGTAACCATAAATATGGAAAACATGCGTAACAACAGCAGTTATACCCTTCAATTGTTTGACAGGTTTAATAAGCCGGTTATCGAGTTGCAAACCAATTCGAAAACAACCACCTTGTCAACAACAGGTTTATCCGATGGAATTTACTTTGTAGTAGCAACCTCAGATAAAAACAGGGTTACAAAAAAAGTGATTATACAACATTAATTAAATGATGTAGAAAGCGTATAGTTCTTTTTATATACAAGGGAAACCGATTATAAACATCAAAAGCAGTACTTGCTAATTTTAACAATAAATCGGCAATATCTGTAAAAACGTGATTACCAATATGTTTATAATCGGTTTCTGTATTGTAAAATTTGTGTCAAAATCAGAAACAAAACAGGCGTTATAACCAATTATTGTTATTTAGAATACTGTTTCATAACATTTTAAATAATCTGGTATAATGTTTGAAAAAATATAATAGTATAACCTAAATTTTACGGTCATGAAAAAAATATTTTACTCCCTCGGTTTAAGCTTTGTGGCTTTGTTTCTGTTTTCGAACATGGAGCTAAAAGCGCAAACGCCTTCCATCACGCTTCTTCAACCAACCGATCCCGGCATTGAGTGGACAGTTGGTGGTACGTATGTTATATCATGGGTTGACAATTTTACTTCCGGAGTTGATGTTCTGGTAAGCAGTAATGGCGGATCAACCTATTCGCTCATTGCATCAGATGTTCCCGGATCAACCTATTACTGGAACACAACCGGCTATCCCATTGGCCATCGTTACAAAATTAAAGTCAGAAGTCATTTGGCTCACAACTATTATTCAAGAAGTGCCCATCGATTTAAATTGGTAGATCAGGCAGGAGGTTTTATAACCCTTGAACAACCCACAGGAAACGAAACCTGGGCTGAAGGAAGCACCTATCTTATTTCGTGGAACGATAACCTGACAGCTCCCGTAACTGTTGAGTTGTTAAAAAATAATTCACCCTATTTAGTTATTTCCGCTTCTACAAAGGGAAGTACTTTGAGTTGGACTGTGCCTACGGGATTGGCAAACAATTCTAAAATTTATAAAATCAGGGTTTCTTCAACGGTTCCCAATGCAACAACATCTCCCGCCACCAGCGGGCGGTTTAAAATTTCAGCTTCTGCCGGTACTTTTGTTGAGGTGTATCAACCCAATGGAGGTGAGAGATGGGCCAGAGGTACAACACATTTAATTTCGTGGAACGATGATATTCCGGAGCCGGTTAATATTGAGCTATACAAAGGCAGTTCAAAGGTTGGCGATATTGCCACCAATGTTGTTGGCTCCACCTATTCGTGGACCATTGATCCGACACAAACAGTGGCCAACAATTACAGAGTTTATGTTCGTAGTACCTTAGACCCAACCCATCTTTACGATAGAACCAACGGACATTTTAGAATCACTGCTTCCGGGGGAACCTTTGTTGAAGTTTATCAACCCAACGGTGGTGAAAACTGGGCCAGAGGAACTACGCACCTTATTTCGTGGAATGATGACCTTACCGAACCTGTTAACATTGAGTTGTATAAAGGAAATACAAAAGTTGCCGATCTTGCCACTAATGTTGTGGGATCAACTTACTGGTGGACCATTGACCCGACGATAACCACCGCAAACAATTACAAAATTTATGTTCGTAGCACGCTTGACCCGACTCATCTGTATGACAGGAGTAATTCCAGATTTCACATCACTGCTTCTGCAGGAAGTTTTGTTGAAGTAATTCAGCCCAATGGCGGCGAAAGTTGGGCAAGGGGAACTACGCACCTTATTTCGTGGAATGACGACTTGTCGGAGCCTGTTGACATTGAACTCTATCAGGGCAACACCAAAGTTAGCGACATTGCTACCAACGTTACAGGCTCAACCTATTCGTGGACAATCAGTCCCACCCAAACAATTGCCAATAACTATAGAATTTATGTGCGAAGCACTTTAGACCCAACCCATCTGTACGACAAAAGCGATACAAAATTTCATATTACAGCTTCAAGTGGCACCTATGTTGTAGTTTATCAACCCAACGGAGGTGAAAACTGGGCCAGAGGCACTTCGCACCTGATATCGTGGAATGATGACTTTCAGGAAACCGTTAATATTGAGTTATGGAAAGGTGGTTCGTTTAATGCTACCATAGCTTCAAATATTACGGGATCAACATACTCGTGGGATATCCCGACTGCAACCACACCGGGTTCCAACTATAAAGTTAAAATTTACAGTACCGTTGACGGAGCATTAAAAGACTTTAGTGATGCTAATTTTACCATAGCAGCATCTGCCGGTACATACGTAACCATCAATCAGCCCAACGGAGGAGAGGTGTGGACAGCAGGTAACGACTATTGGATTACCTGGGAAGACGATTTACCGGAAGCCGTTAACATTGAATTGTGGAAAGGTGGTAGTTTTAACTCAACCATTGCTTCAAATGTTACGGGGTCAACTTATGTGTGGACTATTCCTGCCACTCAAACGTTAGGAACCAATTACAAAGTTAAAATTTACAGCACTTTGGATAACACCATTAAAGATTTTAGCGATGCTAACTTTGAAATCGCAGGGCCAATGATGCTATCGGCATATCCCAATCCGGCAAACGATGAAACAACCATTAGCATGAAAAATATGCCGGGCAACAACTATACAGTGCAGCTGTTCAACAGATTTAATGTTAAAATTGGTGAGTACCACAGCACATCATCAACCGTTAATATTTCAACCGAAAATCTTGCTGACGGTATTTACTTTGTTGTGGTTACCTCCGACAAAACAAGTGCCACCTCTAAAATTATTGTACAGCATTAATTGTCTTAAATAATTAAGCATTAAAGGCGAGGAGCAATGCTCTTCGCCTTTTTTGTTATTTTTACCGGAGTATTATATTTTTAAATGGACAGAAAAGAACAATTACGATTTTGCAGCAGATGCAAACATCAGGCTTTTGATAAAAAACGTGGAATAATCTGTAGCTTAACCGGAGAACACGCTGACTTTGAAGAAATATGCCCATCCTTTTCGGGTAATGTTGAAGAGGTTGAAGCGGAAAAAGCAAACGAAATAAAACAACACGAAAAAAACGAAGATTTAATTGAGTCAGGCCGCCATTTTAAAATATCAGAACTTCTTATTCCCGGAAAAACATACTTCTTTACCCCTCTTTTACTTTATGCAAATATTATAATATTTGTTGCCATGGTTGCTTCTGGAGCCAACCTGTTTTCGCCTTCAATACATGATTTAATAAAGTGGGGTGGCGAATATAAACTACTGACGATAAACGGACAATACTGGCGATTGGTTACGGCTCTTTTTGTTCATGGTGGTATTATTCATCTGTTTGCCAATATGTACGCGTTTTTAATTATCGCTATTTTGCTTGAGCCGCTTATAGGAAAATTTCGTTTTGGCTTGGCCTATTTATTTTCAGGCATTGCAGGCAATATTACAAGTATTTGGTTGAACGTTGCTGTCATTGGTGTTGGCGCATCGGGAGCAATATTGGGGTTGTATGGCATTTATATATCGCTTGTTACAACCAGTACGGTAAGTAAAAAAACACGATTAATTATTCTACCCAGCATGTTGGTATATACCTTATACATGATTGCTTCAGGATTGATGAATGCTAAAGTTGATAATACAGCTCACTTCAGCGGTTTTATTACGGGAATTATTTTTGGCTACGCGTTTTATTCAGGAATTGTTTCGCCGGAAGAAAAATCGAAAAACCGAATTCATGTTTTAATAGCCATAACTGCAGTAATACTTTTTGGATACATCGTTTTTAATTCAAACAGCCCCAATGTCAGATATCAAAAACTTCTTTTCTCCTTTTACAAGAATAATGAAAAAGGGACAGAAGCCTATAATTTTAATGAAACCGACCCCGATGAAGTGATTTTACACAAACTGAAAACCGGAGAAAAATATTGGCGCAATTGCATCAATACAACATTTCAAATAGAAATGATTAATGGATTACCCGGTGAGTTAAAAAATACAATCAGTGAACTTAGAGCTTACTCCAACAACCAACAAATAATATGTGGGAATATGGAACGAAAAATAAAAACCCACTCAAACAGGTACGATACCGATATAGTAGTTTACAGTAATAAAGTTGATGAATATTTGAAATCAGGCTTTATAAAAATCTTTAATACTAAAAAGTTTTATAGTCCGAAGCAGGCGTTTTTGAAGCTTCTGTCGATTCAGAATAATATTTTAGTGGTAGTAGATGATACACCCCTTCCCGGCAGGCATCTTAACGACCTTGATCCGGGCAGTATTGATTCAATTCTTTTTTTAAGCTGCGATGCAGCAGAAAAATTATATGGCCCGATGGCGAGCTGGGGTGCTTATGTGGTAAAAACATCAAAATAAAACAGTCTTAACAAAAAGGTATAAAATATTAGCTTCTGTTTGTGAAATGATTTTATCTTTACTTTTGCAATAATATTATTTTTTATACCGTACATTTTAAAATGCATTGTCAGATAAAAGGTTTAAAATTTCTTTTGTTTATTCTAATTTTTGGAATGGGGTTCAAAAGCTATGCACAGCAGGAACCCCTTGAAAACATTAAAATTACGATTGCTTTTGACAATGATCCTTCCGCCTCGGTGCAGGTAATAAAAACACCCCTTAGGTACAATAAAGACTTTGGCGTTATCCTGCAAATGGACAATGCCAACATCGACGTTTTTTCAAAAGTGTATGACTATTTTAGAGGTTTTAGCGGGTATCCCGGCCTGTTTTTTACCACGGGCGTTATTAACAACCCTGTTTTTTTTAAGATGGGAACCAATATTTACTCCTTTAATCAGCAGGGAATTGATGTGCATGATACCGACCCTGATATTTTAACCTGGTCGAACATACAAACATTGTGGGCTGCTTTTTTTGATGTGGCCAATCAGGGGATGACCTCCCCTCCTTCCTCCGACGATTATTATGAAGTAAACCGAAACATTAGCTATTCGACCTATCGCTTTAACGAATCCTTTAGTCAGCCGAAGTATCACCCTGACGTTTATGTTGTTCCCAACAACACTCAAAGTCAGATTAATGTGGCCAAAGCAGCCGGAAATCTTGCCATATACTCCGAAAGTGCAGCAGCGATTCCCAACCCTTTTAATGTGTCAAACTTTTCTTCATTTTACAATTTCGAATTAAAACGAACCCACATAACCTCTAACCTGTTTAACGACATAAGCCAACTGGCTGCTCAAAGTCAAAATGGCGACCATTTAATTGGCAGTTATTACTGTGGCGGTTTTGATAAAACCGGCGAAATTTCATTTTCTGATTTTCAAGGCCAAATGAATCAGGTTGCCAGCACCTACGGACGGGATGGACTGGATAACATTTGGGTGGCATCGGCCAAGGAAGTTTTTGAATACCTTAATCTGAAACAAAAGATTAATGTTATTCAAACTGTTAACAACAATAAACTTGAAATTACCTTTTCGGCCGATAACCTGCCCATGGATTACCGTTATTATGCGCTTACCCTTGTTGTAACCAGCAACGAGCACATTACAGGTGTAAATATTACCGGTGCCAGTCAAACCAATTACAAATACAACAGCGATTCGGCGCTTATCAACTTACAATGGGACGGAGGAAACCCGCCAACACCTTACCAATTGTTTAACAATGCGTATGCACAAGCGCAACAAAACCCCGATTCGGCGCACTGTTTAATAATGTACGACTATTTACGTATGATTTCCAATCCCGACAGTGTTGCAAAATATCAGGATATGCTGTGTGGAATATGTACTTCGGTTGACTTCGACTTTTGTAAATATGAGTTTACCATTCCCGACGACACCATTTGTACGGGAGATACTGTAACATTAACGGCACCCGACGATATGCAGTCGTATCTTTGGTCGAATGATTCGGTAACACAAAGCATTACGGTTTCGCCGGAAACCACCACCGATTATTGGGTAGAAGTGGTTACGCAAGATGGAAAAACGGCAAGAGATACAGCAACAATAACGGTATATAACACGCCTGTTATTGCTGCTTCGCAAAATGATACTATCGCCATTTTAGCAGGCTCAACCGATACCCTTTGGGTGAGTGTAAACGATGATGTTAGCTATCTTTGGAGCAACGGAGGCACCGATTCGGCAACCATCGTACCGGCACCGAATGAGGGATTTGACAATTATTGGGTGGATATAACAAAAGACTATACCGTACATCAATGTACCCTTCGGAAAAATTTTGTAACGCAGGTATCGTACGAAAGCATTGTTGATTTTACCTGGGATAGCGTATGTTTTGGCGATACCGCAACACTGATTGCCAGCATTCAAACCAACGATTCGGTAGTGGCCGTTAAATGGGACTTAAACGAAGATGGCGAATTTGAAGATGCTTCTGGAGATACGGTAAAATATGTTTTTGAAACTCCCGGCAACATTTTGGTGGGGTTGAGGGTGATTTATTTCTCAGGAAAAATGGATGTGGCCTACAATTCGGTTCCGGTGGCTGATAATCCCGTGGCCGACTTTAGTTTTAACAACACTTGTTTGGGAACAACCACGCTGTTTCACGATTCAAGTACAGTAACTGTTGGTGAGATTGTACAATGGGACTGGGATTTTGGCGATGGTGCAACGGGCAATTATTTTGAGTCGTCTCATTATTATCAGGAAGTTGGGAGTTATAATGTACAATTATTGGTAACCAGCAGCTTCGGATGTAAAGATTCAACAATCAAAACAGTTGTAATTACCCAACCCGATGAGCTACAGTTAAAATCGGATGATGGTACGGTAATTAGCTATAACGACACTGTTTATTTTACACAGGACAACCCTGTTGTAATGATTGTCCAAAATTTTGGAATTTACGACTCGGTGGTGTGGAATGGCAACCATAAGGGTATCAGTTATGAAATCTCGCAAGAAGGAGCCTACTCGGTAATTGGATACAAAGGGGGTTGTACCACTACAAAAACCTTTTTTGCATTGGAAAAAAATGGCCCCGGCCCGGGACCCGGCCCCGCAACTTCAAAAGTAATGAACCTTTTTACGCCCAACAGCGATGGCTTTAACGATGTATGGACAGTAAATACTACTGATATTGTATTCCCCATAAAAGTTACCGTTTACAACCGTTTTGGCAATGCCGTGTATTCTTCTGACAATTACCAAAACGACTGGGACGGCTATTATAAAGGAAACCCGTTGCCGCAGGCAACCTATTATTTTGTAATTGAAGATGCCAACGGAAACATTTTTCGAGGGCCTGTAACAATAGTTCGATAACATGAAAAGCATTCGAATACATATCATATTATTGCTGCTGCTGTTGAGTGTTACAGGGTTTTCACAACAGTTTCCGTTAACCACACAATATCTGTTTAACCCATATGCACTTACCCCTGCCATGGCAGGAGTTACAGGCTATTCGGAAGTTTTTTTAAACTACCGTTCCGATTGGACCGGCATTGACGGCCATCCGCAAACCGCACGATTTAATGCTTCCGGAAACATTTACAAACATAAAATGTGGCTGGGAGGAGAAATGTATCTCGATAATACCGATATCTTATCGAGGTTTAAAGCCAGTCTTAGCTACACTTATAAACTTAAGGTTCAAAACGACCAGTTTATCCATTTTGCCGTTTGGGGAAGCTTTTATCAAAATGTTATTAACTACACCAATGCCATTGGCGTTGACCCCAACGACCCCCTGTTTAAAGATATAACCAGTTTGGTGGCATCAAAGTTTAATGCCGGTTTCGGGTTAAATTATAGCTGGAGAAAAATGAATGTCGGGTTTTCAATTCCAACGCTGTTTGCTTCGCGACAGGAAGTAATAGACGGCCAGGGGGTTAATTTTAATATGCGACAAGAGTTTCTTTTCCACCTGTCCAATATTTTTACCCTAAATAAAAATTGGGATATGCAAACCTATGGGGTGTTTAGGAAAACCACAACCGAGCCTTTGAATTACGAGCTTTCGGTTATGTTTATTTTCGTTCAGCGTTTTTGGACAGGTATTTTATACCGTAAGGGTGGTGCTGTAGGTGTAAACATAGGGGGAAATCTGGTACGCGGCCTGGCGTTTAACTACTCTTACGAAGTACCCATAGGCGGTATCAACGCCCATTCGGGTGGCTCTCATGAGTTTACCCTTGGCTGGCGTTTCGGTGCAAAAAACAATAAGTTCTTCGAAAACAACAAAACCTATTTTAGTAAAGAAAGAAAAGTTCGCAAAACAAATACAAATAACAATTATCCGCCCATTTATGATTTTCAATACCGAAAGAATAAACGATGAAATTATTCCGGTTATATCGATTGGTGTTAGCTGGCTTTCTGGTATTTGCAGCCATTAACACCTCACTTGCGCAGGCGCCACAACCCGTTCAGGTCGATTCGGTGGTTATTTTATTTAATCAACATCCCGACACATTAAGCGTTACTAAAACACCATTAAAATACAACAAGGCTTTTGCCATGAGCTTTCAGGAGGATGACTCGCATGTTGATATTTACAACACGGCTTATCCGCTGTTTGAAGGAAACGGTTCTACGGGCGGACTTTATTATACCGATGGCTGCGGAAACTCCAAAACCTTTAAAATGTCGTCGGCTATTTATATTTTTAATGGTTATCATGTTGACTTATTGGCACCCGGGCCTTACCATGTGCCCGATTATTTAACCTGGCCACAGCTAACCGAACTGTGGGAACATGGCTGGGGAGTGGAGAATCATGGCATTTCAGACCCTGTAACCGGCCATGCCAATTACGACATTCAACGTACCCAGAGTTATGCAAAACGAAAAGTAAGCGATTCGCTTTATATTAAAACTTTTGTGCAACCCAATCAGGGTGATGCCTATTTCGTACCGTGTCAAAACAACCATTATAATGGTTTTATCAGCCATGGAATACAGGATGGTTTAAATGCCGATGAACACGGAATAGATGTAAACGACACTACTATCGACTGGTTGCAAATGCCTAAAATAAACAGGATTTTTGACGGGAACGGATATAAAAACAAAGCCGATGAGTTGTATGGTTACAGTCAGCAGGGATCAAACAGATGGGTTCCGTGGGGCTGGCATACCACTTTAACAGCAGCTTTTTCTTCCGAGCTTACTCAAATATATTACACCTATGGCGAGTTGGGGATGGACAACATTTTAATTGCTCCCGATGATGAAATTCTGGATTATCTTGCTGTTAAACAAGTGGTAACGGTGAATAAAACGTTAACAAGCAATAGGCTTACATTAACTTTTTCAGGCGATGTTCCATCCGACCGAAGATTTTACGCCTTAACCCTTAAGGTTTTTTCCGATGCCCAAATAAACGCCATTGATGTTTATGGAACCAACGATTATTCCTACTCAGGCCTGTATCAGGATTCGGCGTTAATTAATCTTGCGTGGGACGGACGGTACTATTACCCCATGGAGTATCTTGCCGACTCGTTTACAACCGTTGCAAGCCAGTCTGCCAGCCAGTATGATGCCATGGTGGCCATGGATTATGTTATTTTGATGGACTGCGGACAACAAAAAGACAGCCTTCGCGATGTGTTGTGCGGCTTAAATCAACAGGGATGGAACCCCGGATATGATGCGGGATTTTGTGATGTTATGTCAGTTGATATAGGAAACGATACCACAGTTTTGGCCGACAGCTGTGTTCAGTTTTCGGGGCCGGATGGCGATTACACCTACTTATGGAGCACCGGCGACACCACAAAAAACATTGAAGTTTGCTCCGAAACGGACACCACGGTTTGGCTTACTATCTTTAATAACCTGAATTTTTGTGCCACTGACAGCGCTACGGTTTTTATACACACCTACTCTTTTTCGCTTGGTCCTGACACAACAATTTGTCAGGGCGAATGCGTATCGCTTGCGGGGCCTGATAGTATGTTGTCTTACCGGTGGTTTGTTGCCGACACGGTTTTCGACACATCACAAGTTATCACTGTTTGCCCTGTTGACACCACCGAATATGTTTTAGAGGTTACCGACCTGATGGGGTATATAACTTCAGATACAATTGTTGTGAATGTTTTACCAATTCCCGAGTGGAGCCTTGCCCCCGATACCGTTATTAATCTTGGTGAGTGCGACTCTGTTTTCGGGCCTGACGGGTTTACCGGATATCATTGGTACACGGCTGACACGCTGTACGATACCCTTAAAAACATACAGGTTTGCCCTGTCGATACAACTGCATATGCATTGGTTACAACAACCGCTCTGGGGTGCCAATCTTCCGATACCATTGTTTACAATGTAATTACATTGAACTTTTCGTTGGGTTCCGACACAGCTGTTTGCTTAAACAATTCCATAACACTTACAGGCCCCGATTCAATGGAAATTTACCGGTGGTACGAATCGGATACATCCAATCTGATTGATACGGTTCAAAGTATTACCGTTTCCCCGATTGATACAACCATGTATATTTTATATGTGGCTGACAGCCTCGGTGCTTACAATTCGGATAGTATTGTGGTAAATGTTTTGCCCCTGCCCGATGCTTCCATAACCTTTAGCAACTCGGCTTGCGACGGCAATGTTGCCCGTATCGTGGTTACCCCGTCAGCCGGTTTCGACAGCTATATCTGGCATTACAACAATCAGGTTGACACCTCCTCTTTTGGTGTGTTGGCATTTATTCCCAATCAATCGCAAAACGTTGTTGTTGAAGTGGTTGATAGTAGTAATTGTGTAACGCAGGATCAAACTTTTGTTGAGGTGTGGCCTAATCCCCTGCTCACACCTCCTAACGACACCGCTGCCTGCACAGGCGACAGTGTTACATTTATTGCAGGCGGAAATGGGGATATTTGGTGGGAAGACCTTTTGGGAAATCAAATTTCCGATACCAACTATATCACAACCAAAACAATAGCCGACACCGTTTTTATTGTTAAAGACACTTCTGCTTACGGATGTTTAAGCACCGATTCGGTAACTTTAACCATGTTGCCGCTTCCTGAAGTGGTGCTGCATCATCCCGATAGCGCCGTTTGTGCCTATACCACCCTGACCCTTACAGGAAGCGGTGCCGATAGTTATGTTTGGTTTTTTAACAACAGCCAAAAAACGGGTGATACCATTTTGTTTTATACTATTGATACCACCGGTTTTCTGTTGCAGGGAACCTCTTCAGAGGGATGTGTTAATTTCGATTCGGCCACAGTTAATGTCAAAGCTGCTCCGGACGTTTCTGCCTGGGGATTGCTGCCTGCATATTGCCAGAATGATGCTCCCGATTCGTTGTTTGGTATTCCCGAAGGAGGTGTTTTTTCGGGAAGTGGAATGGTGGGAACAATTTTTACGCCTTCCATTGCAGGAACAGGAGAACAACAGGTGATTTATGCTTTTACAAACACCGAAACCTGTACCGGATACGATACTTTAACAACATTTATTTACAGTGGGGGAAGCAGCATCGATTTGGGCGATCCCGACACCTTATCTCCCGGCGACACCATCAAACTTGATGCAGGCGAAGGGTTCGACCGCTATTTATGGAACACGGGCGACACAACACAGGTGCTTACCGTACCCTATAACCCGCATTTTGCCGGAACCCGCCGCTACTCGGTAGTGGGAATCACCAATCAGTGTACATCAACCGGAAGTGTTTACATTACTTTTGTTGACCCTTCGGGAATTTCGGAACATGAACAATCAGGAGTAACCGTTTATCCCAATCCGTTTTTTGATGAGTTTAACCTTTCATTTCGCAAGCCACAAAACAACGTTAAGATTTGGCTGTTCGACATTTACGGAAAGGTAGTTTATTCCGAAACCATTGCTTTTTTACCTGAAAGCAGTAAAAAAACCATCCATTTAAATAAGTTACCGTACGGCGTATATTTTGTTAAGTGGCAATCGGGCAGCCAAACGGGAATATCAAAAATTGTAAAGAAGAAATAATTCAGGCTTACCCTTTGATTTTTATTACTTTTGCCAAAATTTTTTTAGACTGCACTCAATAATAAATTACAGAAGCATGAAAAAAGTATTAGGCATAGGAAATGCATTGGTAGATGCATTAAATAAACTTGAAAACGATGATTTGTTAAACGAATTGGGGTTGCCCAAAGGCAGTATGCAATTGGTTGATGCCCAAACTTCGAAAGCCATACAGGAAAAAAGCAAGAACCTTGAAAAAGAGATGGCCTCGGGCGGCTCGGCTGCAAACACCATTCACGGATTGGCAAATTTGGGCGTTGAAACAGCCTTTATCGGAACTGTGGGCAAAGATGAGATTGGCAATTTTTTTATCGAAGATTTGAAAAAAAGCGGTATTAAACCGTTGTTAAATCTTTCCGAAACCCCTTCGGGTTTGGCAAACGCCATGATTTCACCCGATGGAGAACGCACATTTGGTACTTACCTCGGTGCCGCCATCGAACTTTCGGCATCCGATTTAAAACCGGAGCAGTTTAAAGATTACGATATTCTTCATGTTGAAGGTTATCTTGTTCAAAACCACGATTTACTTGAAGGAATCTTAAAAACCGCCAAAGAGCAGGGAATGGAAATATCACTTGATTTGGCCAGTTACAATGTGGTTGAAGACAATCTGGATTTTCTTACAAAAATGGTTAATCAGTATGTTGATATCGTTTTTGCCAACGAAGAAGAGGCAAAAGCTTTTACCGGACAAGAACCTGACGATGCACTGAACACGCTGGCTGAAGCAACAAAAATAGCCATCGTAAAAGTGGGCAGTAAAGGATCAATGATAAAAGAAAATAACAAGATAGCCAACGTGGGTGTTGAAAAAACCAAGGTGGTTGATACTACCGGCGCAGGTGATTTGTATGCAGCAGGTTTTTTATACGGATATGTAAACAATCTCCCTCACGAAAAATCGGGGCAAATTGGTGCGCTGCTTGCTTCTAAAGTTATTGCCGATTACGGCGCCAAAATCGGTGAAACCGACTGGAAAGAGATTAAAAACAGAATTTAAAATTGTTGTGTTGTGAAAAGAACAGAAATTAAAGCGGTTCTTCAACAAGGTGATGTTGGAGCAAAAGTAAAAGTCATGGGCTGGGTGCGTACAAAGCGCATCGGTAAAAATGTTGCTTTTATTGCATTGAACGATGGTTCTACCATTAAAAATGTTCAGGTTGTGGTTGATACTACCGGCGATTTTGTAAAACTGCTCGAAAACGTTTACACTGGGGCTGCCCTTTCGGTGGAAGGAAACCTGGTTGAATCGCTCGGTAGCGGACAAAAAGTTGAAATACACGCCGAAAAAATTGATTTGTTGGGCAAAGCCGATCCCAATGAATATCCGCTGCAACCCAAAAAACATTCGTTGGAGTTTTTACGCGAAAAAGCACATTTACGTTTTCGTACCAACACCTTCAGCGCCATCGCCCGCATCAGACATGCCATGATTTTTGCCGTTCATAAGTTTTTTAACGACAAGGGCTTTTATAATATTCACACACCTATTATTACAGGTTCCGATGCCGAAGGTGCCGGGGAAATGTTTCAGGTTACCACCCTCGATTTAAGCAATCCGCCAAAGGATGATGAAGGGAACCTTAATTTTAAAGAAGACTTCTTTGGAAAAGCCTCTAACCTTACGGTTTCCGGACAACTTGAAGCTGAGCTGGCTGCGTTGGCACTTGGTAAAGTTTATACTTTCGGGCCTACATTCCGTGCCGAAAACTCAAACACCACCCGCCATCTTGCAGAGTTTTGGATGATTGAACCTGAAATGGCTTTCAACGACATAAATGATGACATGGATTTAGCCGAGGAGATGTTAAAGTATGTCATCAGATACGCTTTGGACAACTGCATGGACGACCTGGAGTTTCTTAGCAAACGACAGCAGGATGAAGAAAAAAACAAAAAAGCCGACGAACGCTCCATGGAGTTGATTGAAAAGCTGAATTTTGTTTTGGAAAACCCGTTTGCCAGAATCACCTACACCGAGGCTATTCAGATTTTGCGTAATTCAAAACCCAACAAAAAGAAAAGATTTCAGTTTGTTATAGAGGGCTGGGGTGCCGATTTACAATCGGAACACGAACGCTATCTCGTGGAAAAACATTTTAAAACTCCCGTTATACTTACTGACTATCCCAAAGACATTAAAGCCTTTTATATGAAACAAAACGATGATGGCAAAACCGTTAGAGCCATGGATGTTTTGTTCCCCCAAATAGGCGAAATAATTGGAGGTTCGCAGCGCGAAGAGGATTACGACAAACTGTACAACAGAATGAAAGAAATGCATATTCCCGAAGAGTCGATGTGGTGGTATCTGGAAACCCGAAAATTCGGGTCGGTGCCACATGCTGGATTTGGGCTTGGCTTTGAGCGCCTTATTTTGTTTTTAACCGGGATGGGTAACATCAGAGATGTGATTCCATTTCCGCGTACACCTCAAAACCTCGAATTTTAACAATATAAAAGCTCACGTAATTTTATGGTGAGCTTTTTTTAAACCCTTTTTTTGATGAACAATTTTTCAATACAAATGGCACCTTTTCAGGGAATCACGAATCGCGTGTTCCGAAAAGTTTATACACGTCATTTTACAGGTATTGATAAGCTGTTCACCCCCTTTTTTACAGGCATCCAAAAGCAGAAATTAAGTTTACAGGAAACCAAAGAGCTGGGCAACACTCACGAAAACAACATTCCCGTTATACCTCAAATACTCAGCAAAGATGCCGCTGAAATAGAACGCTTTGCCATCCTTTGTCATCAACTCGGTTTTACCGAAATAAACTGGAATCTCGGCTGTCCGTATCCACGCGTTGCCAACAAAGGACGAGGTTCGGGTATGCTTTTGTATCCTGATAAAGTGGATAAGATTCTTTGTGAGGTGATGGATAAAATTCCTGTAAAACTATCTGTAAAACTTAGGTTGGGATATCTAAATGAAACAGAAATTTTTAAATTGTTGCCTGTATTTAACCGCTATCCCATACAAGAGCTTACCGTTCATGCCCGCATAGGAAAACAGCTGTATAAAGGCAGTGTAAACCGTACTGTTTTTGAGGAAGTTATAAAACAATCTGACATTCCCGTTGGATATAATGGTGATATCTTTACTAAAGATGATTCTGTGGAACTTTTGCAACAATTTCCCAACCTTAAGTTTGTAATGCTTGGCAGAGGATTGTTGGTTGATCCGTTTTTACCTGCTTATATTAAAGGATATAACACCCCTGAACTTTCGCAACAAAAACCTGCCATACGTAAGTTTGTTGACGATTTGTATTATCACCGGCGAAAACAACACCACGACGGCCTGCAAACGCTGGGAAACATGAAAGAGTACTGGTGGTATCTGGCCTACTCCTTTAGCAAACCACACAAGGTGTTTGGAAGGATAAAAAAAGTAAAATCGTTTAACGATTACGAAGATGCCGTAAATGCTGTTTTTAACGATTTTGAGTGGCTTGGCCAGCAAGCCAATCTGTTTAGAAAAGAAAAAAACAGATAATCAGCGGTTTTTCTTATTTTTGCGTTCAACAATAAAGTATGAGGGCATCTTTTTTATTTCTTTTTATTTTTTCTTCCCTGTCGCTGTTTTCGCAGATTGATAATGATGATGGCTGGAAACTGGTAAAGCAGCAAAAGGGTATTAATGTTTACGTGAAACCGATTCCGCAAACTCCCGTTAATGCTATAAAAGCCACTAAAATTGTTAACTGCTCCCTCGCTTCAGCTGTTGCTTTATTGTTGGATGTTGATTGCCATACCGAATGGATGTATCAGTGTAAAAAAGCCAAAGTGGTAAAAAAGGTCAACGATTCAACCTGGTACTATTATGCTCAATCGGATACTCCCTGGCCTGTTTTAGACAGAGATTATGTGTCGAAAATTGAATTAAAACGAAATAGTAAAAATAGCGTTAGCATTGTTGGCCACGGCATTCCCGATTATTTACCCGAAGTAAAAGATGTGGTTCGGCTGCCATATTCTTTTTCCGAGTGGCGGTTTACTTCGCTGGAACCCAACAAAATATATGCTGAGCTGTTTCTGTCAGTTGATGTGGGCGGATCAGTACCTCCGTGGTTATTAAATTTATTTGCCACGCGGGGGCCTTATCAAACCATGCTTAACTTTTCAATTCGGGTGCATGATAAAAAATATAAAAATGCTGCTTTCTAGTTTTGGAAAAGTTTCTAAATCTTCGCTGACTAACTTTTCCAAAACTCTTAAAGAAAGTAGCTTGTTTACCGACCGCTTTCGCCTGTTTACCGATATTTTATTTATTTTCGTTACCAACCGGCTTATTTTTGTCGGTGATTAATAAAACTATCTTGTTATGAATCAAAAACCAAATGATAGCCGCCTGATTATAGGACTCATACTTATTGCACTGGGGGCGATACTGATGTTTAACACCATGGGGCTGGTTGACTGGCCCGTCAGTACTTATATATTTTCATGGAAAACCCTGCTTATATTAATAGGTGTCGTACTAATTAATAACAAACAGCGAAAAGTTGCCGGAACCATATTAATAGTGCTTGGGGTAACTTTTTGGATTCCCTCAATTTTCGATGTTAATGTGCGTTTTCACCAGGTATTTTGGCCTCTGATTTTAATCGGGGTTGGCGTACTGGTCATATCCCGCAGGGGAAATGTTCCCGGCAAAAATAATTTTGATAAAGAAAAATGGAAGCGCCATTTTGGAGGATCAACGACCTATCAGGATGACTTTATAAACGATGTTTCCATTTTTGGCGGCGGCCATAAAAAAGTAGATTCAAAAAACTTTAAAGGAGGAAACCTTACCTCGGTTTTTGGTGGCTCCGAAATAAATATGGTGAGTGCTGAAATGGATGCAGATGGTTGTGTTATTGACGTGTTTACACTGTTTGGAGGCACCACCCTGATTGTACCCAATACCTGGAAAATTCAAATCGATGCCGTTTCAATACTAGGTGGGTTTAACGACAAGCGAAGAGTGGCTGCTTCGGAATTGGATAAGTCGAAAACACTGATAATTAAAGGGGTAGTTATGCTGGGAGGTATCGAAATTAAAAGCTATTAAACCGTGGACACACCTGTTTTATCTAAAAAATACTACCTGACAAGCTATTTTGTAATATGGCTGGCTATTATTGTCATCCATGCTGCCTTACTATTTTTTCTGTACGATATATCGCTAACCGAAAGTATAACCGACAGTATAGTGTTTAACCTCTTTTTTGCCATTGCAGGTTATACGCTTTGGTTTGTTATTAAGTATAATCTTAAAGACAAACCAACGGGCATCGACCTGTTTTTTCAACACCTGATGGTGGCTGCTGTCATCATAACAATATGGTATCTCGTTTCTTATTACACCTTGTCAGGATTTTTCCATGGCGATGCCGATTATCTGCTTTTCTTAAAAGAATCGACACCATGGCGAATTATTACAGGGCTGTTTTATTACATAGTTTATGTGTTGATTTATTATCTGATTTTGTATTATGAGGATTTGCAACAAAAGTTGAAGCGTGAAGGCGAGCTTAAAACCCTTGTAAAAGAGGCTGAGCTGGATGCGTTAAAATCGCAGATAAATCCACATTTTTTATTTAACAGTCTTAATTCGGTTAGCTCACTTACCCTCTCCAAGCCCGATAAAGCACAGGAGATGGTGATAAAATTATCTGACTTTTTACGATATTCGTTAAGCTCCGACAGAAAATCAACCACCACGCTAAAAAAGGAGTTTGAAAATATTAAACGATATCTCGACATTGAAAAGGTGCGATTTGGAGAACGGTTAAACTTTGCGCCGAATATTCCAGATGAATGCCTTAGTGCCGAAGTCCCCGGCCTGATTTTGCAACCACTTATGGAAAATGCCATAAAGCACGGGGTTTATAACAGTACCGAGGAAGTTAAAATTGTGCTTTCATGCGAAAAAAACGAAGACTTTATTACCATCACCATTAGCAATAAGTACGACCCCTCGGCCATTCGGAAAAAAGGAGAAGGAATAGGCCTTAAAAACATTAAAACCAGATTGTTGATAATATACCATCGTAACGATTTGCTTCAAACCGGCTCGGATGGAAAAACATTTGTTGCCAAACTTAAAATACCTTTAGTAAAACCTGAATAGCCATGAAAAAAATAAAAGTTGTAATTATTGAAGACGAAGCTCCTGCACGGGATTTGCTTAGAGCCTATCTTAGCAATGAAACAGATATCGAGATTGCAGAGGAGTGTGAAAATGGTTTTGACGGAATTAAAGCCATTTCAAAGCACAAACCCGATTTGATTTTTCTCGATGTGCAAATGCCTAAACTTACCGGCTTCGAAATGCTGGAACTGCTTGACAATTATCCTCAAATTATTTTCACCACCGCTTACGACCAGTATGCCATTAAGGCATTTGAGTTGAACGCCACCGACTATTTGATGAAACCTTTTTCTAAAGAGCGGTTCTTAAAGGCATTATCCAAAGCAAAAAGTCAAATTCAGGAAAAAAAACCCGAAGGCGAAAACGTTAAACAACTGGTGTCCAAATTAAAGGAACAGAGCGAAACCATTGACAGGATTTTTGTAAAAACCGGAAGCCGGATTGATGTTATACCCGTTGACGAAATCATCAGAATAGATGCTCAGGATGATTACGCCGAAATTGTTACAAAAAACAAATCGTATCTGAAAAAGGAAACCATGAACTTTTTAGAGAAAAATTTACCAAAATCTAACTTTATCAGGGTTCACCGTTCATCCATTATCAACAGCGATTATATGGATAAAATTGAAAAATACGGTAAGGAGAGCTATTTGGTTGTACTAAAAGATGGTAGCAGAGTAAATGTAAGTAAATCAAGAATTAAAGAATTAAAAACTACACTGGGTATTTAAACTCCGGTATGGTTGTTGGCAGAGAATATGATGTGTGTTCTCAGCACCTTGAAAAGCAAATCACCATTTTGATGAGCAACAAAACTAAAAAGTAACGCACTAATTCACATCCTTTTCCACAACCTGTATTACTGATTTGGTATCGTTATCATAAACATATGCCACCACGTGACTGTTGTCGGGGTCGCCGGCGAGGGTGTATTGATACGACTTGGTATATTGTTTTCCAACTTCCACGGCATCGCCAAAAATATTTTCACCCCAGGTGCCGTTTACCGCTCCGCGAAACATATGCATAAACACATAATCGTTAATAATGGGGGTATCGCCAACTTCGGGATTTTCATTTTTTTGAGCCGAAACAATGCTGTCTTCGGTAATGCCCACAAACAGGCTGTAAGTACTTGACATACTTTTTAAAAACTCTGTGGTAACATCAATGGAAACCATGCCACTTGAAAAGGAGGTTGACAGCGTTATTTTGGCTTCTGCCTCTTTTTGCATTTCGTCGGCTACTTTTACGCCCCATTTATCCTTTACAACAATGTAATCGCCGGGCGAGTTGGGAATGCGGTCGATTAACCCGCTGGGATAATTTTGCAAACCAAACCAGTTATTCCATTCGTTGCCTGCCGGTGTGCGATAGTCATTATCAAAGGCGCTGCCCGGATGGGGGTCGGCAAAATAGCCGGCATGAACCGCCATTACAACAAGCCTTTCACCATACAAATGCTTCAGGTTGTGCGCAATAACCGCTGCTATGGGACAGTTAACACAGGTGTGTCCGGTAAAATCTTCCAACAGCACATTTTTTACAACCCCGGTAGTGTCGTTGCCGCCACCATTGTTTTCTTTAAAAGGAGGCGAAACCTTTTCGCAGGCACTAAAAACTACAATAAGTGCTATAACAAACGATATTATTTTAAATGTTTTCATAATGACTGTTTCTTCTGTTAAAAGCTGCTGGAAATGGTTAAATAAAATCCGCTTGAAGCCGGCACCTGGCGACACACACCGCCTACACAAACCACCCCTTCACGCTGCCGTCCGTAAGTAAGGGCAAACCGGATGGTTTTAACCGAATAGCCGCCCGCAACGGTATAATAATGAAGCTGGTCATCGGTAACCGGATTGCCATAATTCCACTGGTCGGATGCGGTTATAAACCAATGGGGTGAGATGGTATATTCAACCAAAGCGGCCAGCCAGTTTCTTTTATCCTGTTTGGTAAACAGCGCCTGGGCTTCCCAACGAAGCGACTTCCGCGAAGTAAACTTATAGGTCATATCTAAAATGGCAATGTTATCGTGTATTACCGGGTCGCCGGCATGACCCTGTATGGAAGCAATATCGAACACCTGGTTTAAATATTCGGCAGTAGCATGAAATTTTCGCGAGAATTTTTTGTGAAGATGAATCTCAATATCACGCATAAAAATATGGTCGCTAAACTGAAAAAACTTTGAAGTATATCCCAATGTTCCGGGAACATTGATAGCGGAAGTATCTCCTGCCGGCGTGCGGACAATATCATTAATTTGTGAAAAGTTTACTGATATATCCATACCGTATTTACCTCCCAATTTACTTTTTTTAGGAATTTTATAATTAACCTGCAACTGAAATCCCAGCTCGCCGTTAGGTTGTGTTGCATAAGGATACATAGAAGCAAGCATGTAGGTATGTGCCTCGGTAATGGGGGGCAGAAAACTAATATCCAACGCGTTGGCTGTTTCCGCCCTGTCCGATTTGTAGGAGAAATTGTCAATACGTTTAAACACGGCCAAAATACCCAGTCCGCGGGTGGAATAGGAAGCATTGAAAATAAACGCATCTCCCGGTTTGTAAATGTAATGGTTAATGGCCGACGGGTCGTTTATTTTATGAGCATACTCCGAACTGAAGTTGAATTTGCCAATGCCAATATTAAATCGTGCTGCACCGGTTCCCACATCGCGCGGAAGCTTATAAATAGGGTCGTTATCAACCTGGTATTTGCTAACAAAGCTACCGCCAATGGTGATTCTTAATTTAGAATCGGCCATGGATTTTACCAAATCGTTAAAGCAAAGTTCGGCATCCATTCCTTTAACAATACCACGGCTGTTTTTGGTGTATTTATTCCAGAAAAAGCGCTGGGTTCCATAAACGCCCTTTAAAATAATTCCCTTTACCGGTTGATAAGTAACACGTGCCCCGTTTAAGGAGTTATCGTAACCCAAAGTCCACTCCTGATAGGTACGCAACACAAGTCCGTTTCCAAATTGTTCGTAAAAATTACCAATGGTAAAGCTAAACTTTTTAGTGCTGTACGAAGCCCACATATAAGGGATACCGCTTCCTTCAAGCCTGTTGTCGAAGCCGGCAATGGGGGGCAGGTATGCTTCGTAACGAACCCCGGCTGAAAAGTTTCCCAGCGTATAAATAACCTCGGCAAAACCGTTGAAAGCAAAATTACGCCCTGCAATCAGCGAGTCGGTAATGCCCATTGGAATATCAGGATGATAATACATGCCATCGGCTTCAAAGCTGCCGTGCACTTCCGATTTTTTTAATAAATCGCTAACCTGTGCCTGCAACAGCGTAGCAGAAAAAAGTATCAGGAATAGAGACAGAATTTTTTTCATACCGGAGTAATGTTACTGTTAATGTTTGGAAATATCTTCGCCCTTGGCCACCTTTTTTACAATTTCAAACAACTCATCTTCAAGCCCTTCGTAATAGGAAGTGTGTTGATAAACAATTTTACCGGAGCCATCGAGTAAAAAAGTGTGAGGAACCATGTTTACACTCATAGCGCGTTTAAACTCCTGATTGGGGTCGAGCAACACATCAAACTCCCAGTCTTTTCCCATTACAAAAGGTTTTACCTTAGCGGTGGAGCGGGCATCGTCAATGGAAACGGCAATAATTTTTACACCTGTTTCATCCTGCCAGTCTTCGTAAACTTCGTTATAAGCATCCAACTCCTTTTTACAGGGCTTGCACCATAGCGCCCAAAAGGCAATTATAATTGGTTTTCCATCATTGGAAATTTCGGAGGTGTTAAAGGTTTTTCCATCCAGTGTTTTTACATTAACCGAAGGCAGCTTATTGCTGCTCTCTGATTGTGCCATGGCTCCCAGCCCCAGCAAAACAATAAATATCAGAATTAAAAATTTTTTCATAAATAATTTTTTTTGATAAAGGTATTTAACATTAAAACCTTTTGTTTTTTAATATGCCTCCTTTGACAACGGCCTAATCGGTAAAGTTGCACTTGCAAAAAAACCGGACGGAGTAAAGTTAAGGAATATAAACTTCCAACAGTTTGGCCGAACCTGCCGGGGTTAACTCCAACGTATCCAACGCGTTGGGAATAACAACCGTTTCGCCTTTTTTTATACTTATTTCACCGGCATCCCATTTTATAACCGCTTCACCCTCCAACGCGATGTAAACTACAAACGAATCCAGCTCTTCGTAATCTTTTTTAATGGGTTTATCCAACGCAAGTAAGCCGGTAACAAAATAGGGGCTTTTAACCACCGGTACTGTTTTGTTAACTTCGGGCTTGTAGTCGGTGCGATATTTTTTATGAAATTCAAAGTCGATGGCATCCAAAGCCTCTTTGGTATGGATTTCACGGCTTAGGCCGGCGGCATCAATTCTGTCCCAGTCGTAAATACGATAGGTGGTGTCAGAAGTTTGCTGAATTTCAGCCAGTAGTATTCCGGGACCCAAAGCATGTACCCTGCCGGCAGGAATATAAAACACATCTCCCTTTTTAACAGGCTCAAAATTTAATATCTCTTTAAGAGTTTTGTTTTCCAGATGTTCAAGATATTTTTCTTTGGTCATTTTTTGGTTAAAGCCTGCAATAAGTTGCGCTTCGTCATCCGCTTCGAGGATATACCACATCTCGGTTTTGCCCCGGCCGATTTTTCGTTTGGCAGCCAATTCGTCATCGGGATGAACCTGAATGGAAAGCCAGTCGTTGGCATCAATAAATTTTATGAGCAGCGGAAATTCGATGCCGTACTCGTCGTAAACTTTATCTCCAACCAAATCGCCCATGTAAACTTCCACCAACTCATTAAGTTCGTTTCCTGCCAAAAATCCGTTGGAAACCAAAGTGGGGTTTCCCTCCACCCCCGACACCATCCATGCCTCGCCACAATTGGGCAAGTCGCCATAATCAATACCAAGCGAAGTTTTAATTTTTTGTCCACCCCATATTTTATCTTTAAACACAGGGGTAAATTTTAATGGATACAACTTATTCATGTGCTAAAAATTTTTTGTAAAGATAAAATATTTAAGAACCCTGAATGGGTTCAATAAGTTACAATAATCATTTCTCTTCAAATTAAATTTCGTTTTCTTTTAATAAACCTGTTTAAGGTTAACCTAATGATAATCAGTGTAAAATATTGTAATTCAAAAAATTAATTCCATATTCCCCTCCTTGGAGGGGCGTAGGGGTGGGTCTATTAAGAAAGGTATTCGCTTTTTTGATTTACAATATTTTATCCTTAGTGCAAATTAAAGACTTTAAACAAGTTCAATAAGTTGATACATTAATCTTTAAAGCTTATTGTTTTATGATGCTCTTTTGGTTTTTAACCTATTCAATAATTGGTTTTTCCCGGTTTTATGTGGTTAAAACTATCTGATAACCATCGGTGAAACCGGTGGTTAAAATGATACGATATCAAAGAATCCTGAAGGGATTCAATAATTTAAACATATCAGTTTCTGAATTAATATGGTATCTTGCCTCCTTAAAAAAGTGTATTTTTGATTTCTATGACGGAAACAACTTATTACACCCTTTTGTATGTTTGGATGGCATTGGCATTGATTGTTTTCCCCATTATGCTTAAAGTAACCGTTCCTTATGGCCGGCACACTTCCACATCGTGGGGACCTACCCTGCGAAACAAGTGGGGATGGTTTATTATGGAACTTCCGGTGCTGTTAATTTTTTCATGGTTCTTTTTTACCGGCTCTGCCGAAAAAACGTGGCCTGTTTATATTTTTTATGGACTTTTTATGTTGCATTACATTAACAGGGTTTTTGTTTTCCCCTTCCGGTTGAAAGAAAATGGCAAACGAATGCCCTGGCTTATTGTTATTTTAGCACTGTTTTTTAATGTTGCCAACGGTTTTTTTAACGGATATTGGTTTGGGACGCTTTCGGAAGGCAGATACCCCATCTCTTGGTTTGAAAGCCCCTTTTTTATAGTTGGCATTGTGCTGTTTTTTAGCGGAATGTATATTAACTTAAAGTCCGACAACCGATTACTGGCATTGCGTAGAGGGGGTAAAAAAGGGTATTTTATTCCTAAGGGATTTCTTTTTAAATATGTATCCTCGCCAAACCTTCTGGGCGAAATTATTGAATGGACGGGCTGGGCAATAATGAGCTGGTCGCTGCCCTCGTTTTCGTTTGCTTTATGGACGGCAGCCAACCTTATTCCACGCGCAATAGACCACCATAAGTGGTATCATAAAAAATTCAGCCACTACCCGAAAGAACGAAAAGCATTATTCCCGTACATTTTATAGAGGCTATTTAATGGAGGGTTATTATAAAAAGGCCGGAATTTTTACCAACATTAGATATCCGGTTAATCAGGCAAAAAATGCTTTCAAAATATTATAAACAGTCTTTAACAATAACAAATACCCTTTGTACTTTTTTGTGCTACTTTTGTATGCTGATAATTCCAAATTGATTTTATGAGTGGTTTCTTTATGGTTATTTAAAATAATCATGATGGCATTTAAAAAGATTGATAAAAAGGCGGAATTGTTGTTTCTTAAATAAAGGTTTGCAGGTCAGGATATGTACAAAAAGGATTATAGTTCACGGAAATATGTAATCATTTTCATTTTTTCAATGATACTGATACTGTTTATTGTAAAACTATATTACCTGCAGGTTGTTGAAAATAAATACAGTACCTCGGCAAAGAATCTTGTAATCCGTACTGTTACCGAGTACCCCATGCGTGGGCTTATTTACGACAGAAACGGCAAGCTGATTGTTTACAACGATGCTGTTTACGATTTGATGGTCATTCCGCGTCAGATAAAAAATCTTGACACCAATGAATTTTGTACCCTGTTAAACATTGACACGGTATATTTTAAAAAGCGGTTAAAAAAAGCCATTCATTACTCACGATATAAACCATCGGTATTTATCAAGCAGCTTTCGAAGGACGAATACGCCAAAATAGAAGACAAGATGTACAAATTTAAAGGGTTTTTTGTACAGCGGCGTGCCCTTCGAAAATATACCACACCCATTGCGGGACACCTTTTGGGTAGTGTGGGAGAAGTAAATCAACGCGACTTAAAACGCGACAGCTATTATCGTTCGGGCGATTACATCGGGAAGTCGGGTATAGAGCGCTTTTACGAAAAACTACTACGCGGAACCAAAGGAACCACCATGATTCAGGTTGATGTACACAACCGTAACAAAGGAAGCTATCAAAACGGCAAGTACGATACGTTGGCGGTATCGGGTAAGAACCTAACCCTTAGCATTGATGCAGACCTCCAGGCATACGGCGAAAGGCTCATGCAAAACAAGGTGGGCAGCATTGTTGTTATCGAACCCAAGTCGGGTGATATTTTAGCCATGGTGAGCAGCCCCGGATTTGACCTTAACTTACTAATAGGCAGGTCGCGGTCGAAAAACTACACCCGGTTACGCAACGACTCGTTAAAACCGTTGATGAACCGTGCTGTAATGGGTGCCTATCCGCCAGGGTCAACCTTTAAAATGATTAATGCCCTTGTGGCTCTGCAAGAGCACGCCATCACCCCCAACACCAAATTTACCTGTCAGGGTCCCGAGTCGCGGCCCATCAAATGTACCCATCATCATAAAACACCATTGGCCCTTAACGAAGCCATCAAACAATCGTGTAACCCGTACTTTTGGAATACCTTTAAAAGCCTGCTGAATAAACCGTCGCTGGGAGGAACTCACAATGCCTACGAAAAATGGTATAACGATGTAAGGAGCTTTGGTTTCGGACAAAAATTCAATACCGATATTCCGTTTGAGCTAAAAGGCAATATTCCTTCGAGAGCATACTTTGACAAAGTGTATCGCGGCAGCTGGAATGCCTTAACAGTCAGGTCGCTGGCCATCGGACAAGGGGAAATTCTGGTTACCCCCATCCAACTGGCTAACCTTGTGGCTATTATTGCCAACAAAGGGTATTACTACCCCCCGCACTTTTTAAAACAGGCCGATGGAGAGGACAGCATTGTGGCTAAATTTAAAACTAAAGTTACCACGGTTGTAAAACCTCAATATTTTGATGTGGTACAACACGCCATGCGCGATGTTTTTGCCATGGAGCACGGAACGGCACACTATTATGAGGTTGACAGCCTTCAGCAATGCGGCAAGACGGGAACAGTGCAAAACCCACACGGCGAAGACCACTCGTTGTTTATTGCTTTTGCCCCTTACAAAGACCCAAAAATAGCCGTTTCGGTGGTGGTTGAAAACGGTGGATATGGCTCCAAATGGGCAGCTCCCATTGCCAGCCTGCTTATGGAAAAATATTTAACAGGAAAAATAAAGCGAAAAAGGCTTGAAAAAAGAATTCTTAACGGCGACTTAATTCATCATAAAAAGAAGTGACAAAAAGAGGAAATATAATTGCCAATACCGATTGGATAACCGTAGGTTTGTATTTACTGCTTGTAATTGGCGGATGGTTTACCATTTATTCGGCATCGTTCGACAATCCTTCGGTTTCTATGTTCGATCTGTCGGAACGGTTTGGAAAACAAGCTTTGTGGATTGCACTGGCTTTATTGCTGGCTTTTGTTATTATGATTATCGATGCCAAGTTTTTTTCGGCCTTTGCCTGGTGGATTTATTTTTTCATAGTCTTTGTTTTGATTGGCGTGTTGTTGTTTGGTAAAACGGTGGCAGGCTCAAAATCGTGGTTTCAAATAGGGAGCTTTGCCATTCAGCCTGCCGAATTTGCCAAGTTTGCCACGGCGCTGGCACTGGCCAAATATTTGGGTAAACTGAACGTTAACATGGGACTGCTAAAAACCAAGCTGGTGGCAATTACCATCATTATGTTTCCATCGTTACTTATTTTGCTTCAAAACGATACCGGTTCGGCACTGGTCTATTTCTCGTTTATTTTAGTGCTTTATCGCGAAGGGTTTTCAGGAATTTTTATTGTGTTGGGGCTGGTGGTAGCCGCCCTGTTTATTCTTACCTTGTTGATAGGAAAACTCTATTTAATTTCGGGGTTGGCCTTGTTGGCTTTGTTAGTTATATGGGTATCAAAAAAAGCGCGAAAAAGTTATAAAACCATCATTTTGTTGTTTGCACTGTCGTCGATGTTTGTTTTCTCAGTTCATTTTGCCTTTGAAGAAGTTTTACAACCCCATCAACGCAACCGTATTAAAATCCTGCTTGGCATGATGCACGACCCGCGAGGAGTGGGATACAACGTTAATCAATCGAAAATAGCCATTGGTTCGGGCGGCTTAACCGGAAAGGGATTTAAACAGGGGATGTTAACAAGGTATCATTTTGTGCCTGAGCAAAGTACCGATTTTATTTTTTGTACAGTGGGTGAGGAACGCGGATTTATCGGGAGTTCCCTCCTTTTATTAACCTTTTTGGCACTGTTAATAAGGCTGGTCTTTTTGGCGGAACGACAGCGGTCGGCATTTAGTCGTATTTATGGTTATGGCGTAGCGTCGGTGCTGTTTTTCCATATTGCGGTTAACGTGGGGATGACCATAGGCCTGATGCCTGTGGTGGGTATTCCTTTGCCGTTTTTCAGCTATGGCGGCTCATCGCTGTGGGCCTTTACCATTTTGCTGTTTATTTTTATTAAACAGGATGCCAACCGGCTGAATGTGTTGTAATTTAAACCGTTATAATACTTCCTCCCCACGAAAGGCCCACACCAAAACCGGCTACCATAACGGTATCACCTTTTTTAATTACCCCTTTGTCCATGGCTTTTTTTATGGATATGGGAATGGATGATGAAACGGTATTTCCAACCTCATTTAGTTCGATAATTATTTTTTCTGCCGGAAGTTTTAACTTTTTGCCAAGCGTTTCCAAAACAATGCGGTTGGCCTGATGGAAAACAAAGTAATCAATCTCGTCAGGTGTTTTTCCGGCCTCATTTAACAACTGCTCAAACAGTGCAGGTGCTTTTTCAAGGGTAAAATTAAAAACCGTGCCGCCGTTCATATACAGTTTTGCATGATTTTTTATGTTACCGAAAGCATCGGTATAATCCGGTTCGGATGATTCGGGTAAGGGGAACCGCTCTCTTCCATGGCGGACAATAATCTGGTCGTATTGACTGCCGTCGGTACCAAAAATAAACTGTCCGATATTGTTTTCGGCACTTTTTTCCAACAGGGTTGCCGAAGCGCCATCGCCAAAAAGTGCTAACGTGTTGGGATCTTTAGGATGAATTATTCGGTGGGTGGTTTCGCCGGTGAGCAACAGCACCTGCTGAGCATTTCCGGCTTTTATCAACGAATCGGCAAGGCTCAGGCCATAGAGGTATCCCGTGCATCCCTGGTTAAAATCGAAGGCGCCGCAATGTTGCGAAAGCCCAAGCCTGTTTTGAATAATACAGGCCGATGCCGGCGTAATGTAATCGCCTCCGGAAGTACAAAAAATAATAAAATCGATGAGCGATTTGTCAATGTTGTTTTCCAAAAAAAGCTTCTCCGCTGCCTTTACTGCAAGGTCGGATGAGGTTTCGTCAGAAGCTGCCACATGGCGTTCTTCCACTCCGGTAAGGCGGGTTAATTCCTTAATTTTAAGTGTGGGAAACCGCTGTGCCAAATCGTTGTTGGTGATGCATCCTTGCGGAACATGCCATGCTATGTGTTTAATCAGGGTCAACTTTGCTGTATTTATTAGGGTTATAGGTTTTTTTTGCCTCAATGGCCTTTTGCTTATAAAATTCGGCTTTTTGCTTGTCGCCCTTTGAGTTGTAGTAATTATAAAGAAAGATGCCAACTTCGGGACGGGTTCCCAGGGCGATGGCTTTGTTGTAGTATTTGATGGCAGTAACCGTATCGCCAAACATAACATAATAATTGCCCATATTTATGTATGGAACATCGGCTTCGGGTTCCATTTTCATAATAATTTTATTTTCTTCCAGCGCCTTTTGAAAAGCCCCTTCCCTAAAATAAATATTGGCCAGTTTCGACCTGCTGATGATAAAAGTACTGTCGATGGCAATGGCTTTTTTATAATACCTTTCTGCCGAGTCATATATTTCCTGAAGCTCGTAGGCGTTGGCTATGTCGTAATAAATCAGCCCGCTAGTGTGCTCCGGTTTATATTTTAAAGCCTGATTAAAATAGTAGTGTGCCTTTTTAAAGTAATCAAGCATTTCGTCTTTGCTTTTACGGGCTTTTTCTTTTTCACCTCTCTTACTGTATGCCATGTAACGGATGCGTGCCTGGTTGCCATGAATTTTTGAATAGATGGAACCCAAATTCAGCCATGCCGAATAAAAGGTTGAATCGAGTTCCAAAGCTTTGTTGTAACGTTTTTCGGCTGCCGCAATATTGCGTTTAATAAAGTGATAGGGGTTAACAGGTTTTGCCAACTCATGATTTACTTTTTTTATAATCTCGGCAGCCCACAAATCGTTGGCCTTTACCGAGTTTTCCAAAAAAGGCATATCCGAATTAAACAACAGGTATTGCGACCGCCACTGAAAATTACGAATATGTACCCAGTAACCCATGGGTAGTAAATAAAGCAACGAAAGCGCCAATCCAACGACTACGGGCTTAACGGGAACCGATTGTTGTTTAAAAACCGAATGTTTGGGAATTTCGATAAACAGCCATACAACAAACCATGCAAAAGCCAGCGAAGTATAAAAGGTAAACCTGTCGCCAACAATACCCGGAACCGGCATCACTATGTTGGCATACATGGAAATTTCAACAAGAAAAAAGAGAATTATAAATGAAATAATTTTTTTCTGTTTAAAATTTCGAACGGCAACAACAAAAATACCCACGTAAAACAAAAACGAAAGCCAAACCAACGGGTTGCCCCAATTGGTTACCGGAATCATGTTAAAACCATAGTAATACCTTAACGGGTAAGGAACCACGAGCAGCTTAAGATAGAAACCGAGAATATAAAATGAGGTGGCCAGTTTATTAAAAAAGTTGTTTTCGTAAAACAGCGGGTTTTCAATGTAGCGGAAGTTTCGCTCAAAGTTAAACAGCACTACCGGTGCTAAAAATATGGCAAAGCCCAACAACGCTGTTACACCTGTAAAATAGAGCAGTTTCTTTGTACGGATTTCGGTAAAAAAGTACAAGACCAACGGAAAAACAGCAAGATGCACAATGGCAGTTTCTTTTGAAAGAAGAGCCAATATGTAACTTACAATACCCCAATAAACAAACTTGTTTTTGTTGGTATCAACCCACCTGATAAAGAGCCACATGGCTTCAAAGGAAAAAACAAATTCCAACAGAATATCACGGTTCTTCAAGCTTGCCACCACCTCGGTATGGGTAGGATGGATTAGGTAAAGCAGGGTAATAAAAAAGGCTATCCAGGGTGAATATCCCTGCAACAACCGCCGGAGAACCCTAAACAGAATTAACAGACCAACGATGTAAAGCAACAGATTAACAAAGTGGCTTACCGCCGGATTCCAAACATACTTTCTGGTAAACTGATATTCCAAAGCGTAAGTAACCCTGACAAGAGGCCGGTAACCGTAAGCATTGCCCGACTCGTGGGCATAAAAAGTGGTAAAAATTTCGGGGATGGCTGCAATACCTTTTGAGGTTTGGAGGTTGTTTACGTTAATGTATTTATCGTCAAGCGAAAAGCCGTTAAACACCACATTGCCGTAAAAAATAACCGTAACAATTACAATCAGCCATTTTAACAATGTCGGGTTTCCCTGTTCAATCATACTTTTCAGGCCTGTTCTTTCCCAAAAAGACAATTTCTTTTGTTTCTTTTTTCCTTTTCCTTTTTTACTCATGTTTTAAAACCATTTTATTCCAAAATGAGCCAGTGTGCGCAGTGTTTGCCTGCGTGCTTCGATAAAACCCATATGGCCGACATTGTCAAGAATTAAAGCTTCAGAGTGTTTTGGCAGTGTAGTTTGCGGTAAAATTTTTTCGATGGATATGCGCGAATCCTGCTTGCCCACAATAAATAAAACAGGAATTTCAAGTTGTGTTAAAAGTTCCCTGTAATCCTCGCGGTCGCGCATACCCGCCAAAGCTGCTGTAACACCCAGAGCGGAAGTTTTAAGAGAAATTGTTTTCAACTCGTTAATTTTATCGGCATACTTGTCGATGTTACTTTCGGCAAACAACAGTGGAATAAATCCTGCAATAAAATCTTGGTGATTTTTTTTAACTATTTCGATGGTTCGATTACGATTGATTTTACCCTGTTGGTCATCGGCACCGGCATGCGAATGGAAAAGTACCAGCCCTTTAAGCATATCGCCATATTTTTTTGCAAAAGCAAGGGCAACATAACCCCCCATCGAGTGCCCCGTAACAAGGCAATGCGTAACCTTTTCGTGCTGCAAAACGGCTGCCACCGTATCGGCCATAAGTTCCATGCTGTGGTTTTCCGAAAAAACATCTGTTTTTCCAAACCCCGGCAGGTCGATGGTAATTACTTTGTTTGTTTTTGAAAGGGCATTGGCAAAATCGTCCCAAATGGATATACTCTCAAGAAAACCATGCAACAATACCAGTGTGGGGCCGCTGCCTGAAATGCTGTAATTTACAGTGTGTTTATTAAATATAAGCTGTTTTTCCATGTTGAAAAATTTGCCCACAAAGGTAGTAAACTATTTTTGACGGCGGGTTTTAAACAATCAACACAAATTCTATCTGTTACGCTCAATTACTTTCAGCGCCTCGCGTTTGCTAAGCGGGGGCAGCGGAGTGGAATTAACAAAACCGGCTACCCATTGAGGGTTGGTTTTGCTATATTGACGCAATATCCAGCCAATGGCTTTGTTTATAAAAAATTCCGCAGAGCCATTTAACCGATTGATTACATAAACCAAAAATTCGGTATCCAAACGGGTTTTATAATTAAGCTGAAACAATAAAGACGAGCGTTGTAACCAAATGTTGCCCGAGTTGAGCCACTCATCAACTACCGTGTTTCGTTTTTCAGGAAAAAGAGTAAAAAATTTGCCTGCTAAATGCGGTGCAATAAAGTCAACGGTATCCCACCATGATTTATGGGTTATCATCCACTCAAACAATAAGATGTCTTCTTTGCAATAGCTTTTGGCGTACTTTTCGGCCAACATCATGGCAAAGTACTGAAATTCGCGTTGCGGCTTTTCCCACAACAGTTTAACTGTTTGAGCCAATTTGGCTTTGGCAGGCCTGTTTTCTTGTCTTAAAAAGGGTTTTTGAATTTCTCTTCGTACAGGCGATGTAAGCCCAAAAAACTCAAACTGATTGCGCATGTATGCCTTTTGATGTACCGCATTTTCGGCATCGGCCTGTTTGGTATATTCCGATTCCAGTTTATCAATAAAGCCTGTCATCATACAACCTTATCCTTCCGCCATAACAGCTTCAATTTCGGCAATGGTTTTAGGGATGGGTTTTCCCAGTACGCGGTGGCCATCTTCGGTTACCAAAACATCGTCTTCGATGCGAATACCGCCGAAATCTTTGTAAGTTTCCAGTACATCGTAATTAACAAAATCGGTAAACTTGCCTTCGTTACGAAACTGGTCGATTAAATCGGGAATAAAATAGATGCCGGGTTCTACGGTCAAAACAAATCCGGGTTTCAGCTTTTTGCCAAGACGCAGGTAAGCGGTTCCAAAGGTGGTGGCACGCTTGGTTTCATCATCGTAACCCACATAATCTTCGCCAAGGCCTTCCATATCGTGAACATCCATACCCATCATGTGTCCCAGCCCGTGAGGCATAAACAGGGTGTGTGCTTCGGCTTTAAGGGCAGCATCAGTATCTCCTTTCATAATGCCTGCCTTTTTTAATCCATCAATAATAACCCTTGCTGCCAAAAAGTGAACATCACGATATTTTATGCCTGGTTTGATGGCATCGATGGCAGCCATATTGGCATCCAGCACAATTTGATATATTGTTGCCTGCCGTTCATTAAATTTACCTCCCACCGGCACTGTTCTTGTTATGTCGCTGGCATAACATTCCGATGTTTCGCAACCGGCATCGGTAACCATCATTCTGCCCAATTCAAGTGTGTTGCCGTGATAATGATTGTGCAAGGTTTGTCCGTCCTGACTTAAAATAATGGGAAACGAAACAGGGCCTGCCAACGCCAGAGCAATGCCTTCGATGGCACCCGCAATTTCCTGCTCAACAGTTCCGGGCATGGCCATCTTCATGGAAGTGGTGTGCATATCGTAAGCAACGTCAACGGCTTTTTCAATTTCGGCAATTTCTTCTTCGCTTTTTATTTCCTTGAGTTTTACAACCCCTTTGATAAGCTCTTCCGAAGCCGCTCCTTTAACATCGGCATTGGCAATACCAAGTAATCGCGACAGCTCAATAACCGTTTCGCCGCGGTAAGGAGGCAAAAAATGTACTTTCCGGTTGTCTTTTAAAACTTCCGAAATAAAGTTTGTCAAGTCGTTGTATGAAGCAACATTATCAATGCCGGCTTTGGAGGCCAAATCTTTTACTTTGGGTTGAACGCCCATCCAGATAATGTCGTCCAAATCGAAATCGTTGCCAAACAGGTAATCTTTGTTGTTGTCAAAATCAATTACTCCGGCAAACCCCTGGTTTTGCAATCCGAAAAAATAGAGAAAATGACTGTCCTGACGAAAATGATATTGATTGGCAGGATAGTTAAAAGCGGCATCAACATTGCCTAAAAACAGCGCAACCCCCGATTTAACTTCCTGTTTTAACTTGTTACGACGGTTTATATAAACATCTTTATTAAACATAGTAGTATGGTTTTAAATTTAAAAAATGGAAGGTAAAAGTAGCTTATTTTTAGTTTGTGTTATGGTTTTTAAAAATATTTATGATTTACTCTCATTGTTTATCACACAACAAGAAAACTTTTTCAAAAGCAACGGTTTTTACCTTTTCTTTGTCAAAAGAGCTAATACCTAAAACATATGTATCATTAAAAATCAATTTATGAAAAATTTTAAACTATTACTTTTTGCTACAGTTTTAATTGCTTTTGCATTTTCAGTAAATTATGCTGTTAGCGGAGGTAAATTAACCGAACGCCAGAAAAGAGCAAAAATCAACCGTAAAATTGACAACATCAATTACTGGGTACAATTGGCCGAAAAGGGTTACGTTCCTTTTAACTCATACAACAGGGCTGCTCCTGCAACATTTACGGGAAGCAAAATAAAAGCTTTCAGTGTTATTACCGAAGATTCGCCCGACGTACCCGTTACCAATATTAATTCAACGCAAAGTGAAAACTCTATTTTTGTGGACCCCAACAACGAAAATACTGTTTTAAATTCCAACAACTCAACACCCAATCCGGCAACCGGTGTTTATGGTGCCAACGACTTGTTTACATTCGACGGTGGCGAATCGTGGGACGGTGAAGTGGAGGGAGCCGGCGAAGGAAATTCAGGTGACCCCACAACTGCCATTGGCCGAAACGGCAGATGGTTTGTAAACTATATTGACGGAGGAAGCAACTATGGCGGAATGGGAATTTCCTATTCGGATGATCAGGGCACTACCTGGACAACAGTTAACATCGCTCCCAACCCGGGTGATTTGGCCGACAAAAACCATATGTGGATTGATAACAGCCCCTCCAGCCCGTACGAAGGAAATATTTATGTTGCATGGACCGATTTTGGTGGTTCAAATAACTATCATGTTGTTATTTCTTCCTCATCTGACAACGGCGAAACATGGACTCCGAAAAAAGAAATAAGTAGTGGTGCCAGCAGCGCTTTTAGTCATGGTGTAAACTTAACCACCGGACCCAACGGCGAAGTCTATGCAATTTGGGCTATATATGACGGATCGGGACTTACCGAAAACTCCATCGGAATTGCTAAATCGCTTGATGGTGGTCAAACATGGAGTGCTTGGAAAGCCATCGACAATATTTATGGTATCCGCGATTATGGTACTTCAAAAAATATGCGTGTTAACTCATTTCCTGTTATCGATTGCGATATAAGCGATGGTGATAATAGCGGCAACTTATATATTACCTGGGCAAACAGAGGAGTACCCGGCGTAAATTCCGGAAGCGATATTGATGTTTATGTTATAGCGTCAAGCGATCAGGGTGCCACATGGGATACCCCCGTCAAGGTTAATCAGGATGATGCCGGAATGGGCAAACAACACTATTCGCCATGGATTGCCTGCGATCCTTCCAATGGAATTGTAAGCGTTATTTTTTATGATGACAGAAACGTAAACAGCAACCAGGCGGAAGTGTATTGTGCCAACTCCTACGATGGAGGCCAGACATGGGAAGATTTTAAAGTGAGCGATGTATCGTTTACCCCATCACCTATTCCGGGGCTTGCAAGCTCATATTTTGGCGATTATATTGGCATTACGGCCAACAACGGAATTGTTTACCCTGCCTGGACCGACAACCGTACCGGTACAGCCATGACGTACGTTTCACCTTACGAAACCAATACCCTTAGCAAGCCTTATAATTTAACAGCAGCTGTTACGTTTGAAACAGGTGCCTGTAATTTGTTGTGGCAATACGATACTGCCGCCGATTTTCAGTACTTTAACATCTATCGCGATGGAAATCTTTTGGGTACAACCACCGACACAACCTATACTGATATGTTGCCCGAATACAACTATTATCAGTACAAAATCACCGCTTATTACGGAGCTGATTTGGGAGAGTCGAGTGCTGTTAAAGTTAATACCCAATGGGGTGATGCACACCTTGCTGTTTCAACCGATTCTGTTTATCAAAAAATTCTTATGGACTCCACTGCCACTCAATCACTTTGGGTGCATAATAACGGCCAGCTACCGTTAAATGTAAACATTCATCCTGTTTATACTCAGGAAGCCAATGTTGGAGACTATTGTGAAGCTTCGGGTGGTGGCGATGAGTACATCAGCCGGGTAAGATTGGGCGATTACATTAATGAATCGGGAGAAGACGGTTATGCCGATTACACCGATTTAGATTGGAAAATGTCGCTTAACGATGCTTTACAACTTTATGTAACTAATGGAAACGGTTATAGCGACGACCAGTGTGCCGTTTGGGTTGACTGGGATGGAAACGGCGTGTTTGATGACGAGCCTGTTACCATGTACAATACACCCGGAACAGGCCCGTACATGGCAGTAATTACGCCGCCGGCCAATGCAAAAGTAGGTAACATCAGGATGCGAATCCGAATCAATTACACCGGTACCATGGATCCTTGCGGAACAACGCAATACGGCGAAGTGGAAGATTATTCAATTAACATTGCCTGGTTAGATAACAATCCGAAAATTGATACCATTGCCCCCGGCGATTCAACTTTGGTTAACCTCAGTTTTATGGCTGTTGGAACCACACCCGGAAGTTACTATGCCAATTTAAATCTTGCATCAAACGATCCTGATTTTGCCGAAAAAGACATTCCCGTAACCATGGATGTGTATCAGTTTTATGCTGATATAAATGCTTCTGCCAGCGGCATTTGCCCCGGAACTACCGACTCGGTAAACCTGATGGTTGAACCCGTGGGAACCTTTACAAATTTAACCTACCAGTGGTCTGCTTCAAACGGTACCATGGAGGATGTGTCATCATCGGTTATGGTACTGCCCGAAACAACCACATGGTATTTTGTAACCACCAACGATGAAACAGGTGCAACCTATACCGATTCCGTTTTAATTGAAGTTTATAATGCTCCTGATGTTAACCTTGGTGCCGACAGTACCCTGTGTTGGTCAGGTGGCGAACAGCTTGTACTTGATGCAGGTAATGCCGGATCAACCTATTTATGGTCAACAGGCGAAACATCGCAGACCATTACACTACAGGAAGCTGCCGGTTCGGGAACCCAAACCTATTGGGCGGAAGTTACCAGCGAGCAAGGTTGTGTTAGTACCGATACCATTGAAATTAATTTTGCTTTACAGCCAGCTGTAAGCCTTGGAAACGACACCTCGGTTTGTGCTCAGGACGGTTCAGGTATTCTTTTGGATGCCGGCAACCCCGGAGCTTCTTATAGCTGGTCAACCGGTGATGCTACACAAACTTTGTTGGTTGACACCCTTAGTGTTGGTTATGGAACCCACGATATTTCGGTTGAAGTTGTAACCAACGATGGTTGTGTTGCTTCCGATGAAGTATCGGTTGAGCTTAAAAACTGTACCGGTATTGATACACAGAATGACATCTCCAAAGTATCGGTTTATCCTAATCCGGGTTCGGGCAGGTTTAACATTGACATAAATGCACCCTCGATTCAAAAAGTTGATATTCTGGTATTAGACAATCAGGGAAAAATTGTTTACCAAAAAACAAACATCTCATTTGAAGGACAAAAAGTTATTACTTTAGATCTTTCATCCAATGCTTCCGGTATTTATCAACTGTTAATAAAAGGGAAATCGGGATTAATTAATAAAAAGTTGATAATCCGATAATTTAGAAAAATTCCTTATAGTAAACCCCGGAAAGTTGCAACGCAACCTTTCGGGGTTTTTTGGTTGTCAGTAACAACCGAAATCGAATGTTTGTATTTTAAAGTATATATACAAAAAGTTGAATTATTATAACATTTAATTAATTTTGAACCAAATATTTAAAATCCCACGTCTATGAAAAAATTAATCTTTACTTTTTTTGCAACCTTTTTGTTTGTTGCAATGTATGGCCAGCAGATTCCGCGAGAAAATGTTTTGGTAGAAATTGGTACCGGTACCGGTTGCCCCTATTGTCCGGGAGCAGCTATGGGTCTTGATGATTTATATGCCAATGGTGATCCGGTGGCAGGTATTGAATATCACTCCTACAACAGCAGTGACCCTTTCAACACACCTGAAGCCGCTCAACGCACCTCCTATTACGGTATTACCGGTTATCCCACTGCTAAATTTGACGGCTCCTATGGTACTGTTGAAGGGGGTAGCAACAGTTCAAGCATGTACGGTTCTTACCTTCCAAAAGTCAACGCCCGTATGGCAATTCCAACTTCGTTTGGCATTGATATTGCCGGAAGTTCCGTGGGTGATTTATGGACCATCACCATTACCGTTACACAACACGAAACATACAGTGGAGGCCCGTTAAAAGTAAGGTTTGCACTTTGCGAATCTGATATTCCTTATGTATGGCAGGGTCAAAACACCATCGACCACACCGAAAGAACCATGGGCGCCGGTGGCTCCAACGGAATGGATATTGATTTTTCAAACGGTTCGGTACAACAGGTTACCACAACTTTTAACTTTAACAGTTCATGGGTACAGGATAATTGCGAAGCCATTGCATGGATTCAGGATGATGGTAATAAAGAAGTACTCCACAGCATTGGTAAAATGATGAATGATTTAGGCCCGTCAGTTCCCTCGTTTATGGCTGACTTTACTGCCGACGACACCACCCTTTGTGGCATGGGAAGCGTTCATTTTACCAACACAAGCTATGGCGACCCCATTTCGTTCCATTGGATTTTTGAAGGGGGATATCCAGATCAGTCATGGGACGAAAATCCGGTAATCTTTTATCAAAATACAGGTACCTTTGATGTTACACTTATTATTTCGGATGGTACTCAGGTTGACACAACCATTAAAACCGATTATATCAGCGAAACCGATCCGCCTACAGTAACTTTCTCGGCAGTTCCAACACTTTGTAATCAGGGTGACGATCCTTACGAGCTAACACAAGGAAAACCCGATGGAGGATTTTATACCGGTGACTATGTTTCGGATAGCATATACTTCCATCCAACACAATCCGGCGTTGGTAATTTCCCCGTAACTTACACTTATATCGATGAATACGGCTGCTCAGGCGATGCCGACCAAACCATTACGGTTGATAACTGCGTTGGGGTTTCCGAAAACAGCGAAACAGTAGCCATCGAAGTCTTTCCAAATCCTAATAACGGACAGTTTAAAATTAACCTGAGTGCAGTTGATTTTAACGATGCCACCATTACGGTAATGAATGCCCTGGGTCAAAATGTTTACGAAGAAAACAATGTTAACATTGCCGGCTCTTATTCAACCAATGTTGATTTAAGCAACAATCCGAAAGGAGTTTATTTTGTGGTTGTTTCGGGCAACAACAAAGTATTTACCCAAAAGGTTATCCGCCAATAGTATTAATTGTTTATTTTTAAACCAAAGAAGGTATTAAAAGTCCTTTTGGTTACATAAAAAATCCGGCGGGGAGGCAATGCCTCCCCGCCGGATTTTTAGGATAAAGCTACTTGTTTTTTTAATGTATCCCCACTACCAACCCCGTCTTTTTTGAGATAGCAATACGCTCTATGTTTGCGCTCAAAAATCAACAAGATGTTTACAATATCCTCCAGCAACAGGTTTCACCTCTATGTTCATCCCACTGATATGCGAAAAAGTTTTGACGGGC
>WGDP01000028.1 GCA_015493215.1 Bacteroidales bacterium
TGTACTTTTGCATCTTAAAATTAAAATGAACGAGAACATGAGAAAACTGATTGAGTGCGTCCCCAATTTTAGCGAAGGACGCGACATGAATATTATCAAACAAATTACCGATGAAATAGAAAAAACCGAAGGCGTAAAATTGCTGGATGTTGACCCCGGTGCCGCCACCAACAGAACGGTAGTAACCATGGTTGGAACACCCGACGAAGTGATTGAAGCAGCCTTTCAGGCAGTAAAAAAAGCTTCCGAAGTAATTGACATGCGGCATCATAAAGGCGAGCACCCCCGGTTTGGTGCCACCGATGTTTGTCCGTTGGTTCCCGTGGCAGGCATTACAATGGAAGAGACGGTTGAATATGCCCGCAAGTTGGCCGAGAGAATTGGTACTGAATTAAACATCCCTGTGTATTGCTACGAAAATGCCGCTTTTACCGAAGAACGGAAAAACCTTGCCAACAATCGAAAAGGAGAGTACGAAGGCTTAAAGGAAAAGTTATCCGACCCCCACTGGAAACCCGATTTCGGCCCTGCCGAATTTAACAACCATGTTGCCGGAACCGGTGCTACGGCAGTGGGCGCCCGCGATTTTTTAGTGGCCTTTAATGTTAACCTGAATACCACTTCTACGCGGCGTGCCAACGCCATTGCCTTTGATGTTCGCGAACGCGGCCGTGTTAAACGAATTGGTAATCCGCTTACCGGCAAAATTGTTAAAGACGAAAATGGAAATCCGGTGAACATTCCCGGCTCATTAAAAGCCACCAAAGCCATCGGTTGGTTTATCGAAGAGTATGGCATTGCCCAAATATCAATGAACCTCACCAACATTTCCATTACCCCTGTGCATGTGGCCTTTGACGAGGTTTGCAAAAAAGCAGAAGCGCGCGGAATCAGGGTTACAGGTTCGGAATTGGTAGGTTTAATTCCGCTGGAAGCCATGCTGGAAGCCGGACGCTATTTTTTACGCAAGCAAAAACGGTCGGTGGGTGTCGACCGCGATGAGCTGCTTAAAATCGCTATAAAATCAATGGGGTTAGATGACCTGAAACCCTTTAATCCTAAGGAGAAAATTATAGAATTTTTGCTGGACGACCCCAATCAGAAAAAGTTAATCGACCTGACGGTGGAGGGCTTTGCCAACGAAACAGCTTCCGAATCGCCGGCACCCGGTGGCGGTTCAATTTCGGCTTATGTGGGGGCATTGGGCGTATCGTTGGGAACCATGGTGGCCAATCTTTCAGCACATAAACGCGGCTGGGACGACCGTTGGGAAGAGTTTAGCGAGGTGGCCGCAAGAGGACAAAAGTTTAAAGATGAACTGTTGCGCCTTGTTGACGAAGACACCAACGCCTTTAATAAAATAATGGATGCCTTTGGCCTTCCCAAAAAAACCGACGAAGAGAAAGCAGCCCGTGCCAAAGCCATCGAAGATGCTTCAAAATATGCCATGGAGGTTCCCTTTAAAGTAATGCAAACCGCCTACGAATCAATTAATGTAATGCGCGCCATGGCCGAAAACGGAAACCCCAACTCGGTGTCGGATGCCGGCGTTGGCGCCCTTTGTGCTTTAACGGCTGTTGAAGGTGCTTACCTTAATGTAAAAATCAATGCCGCCGGAATCCACGATCAGGCTTTTACTTCATCGTTGTTGGCAAAGGCCGAAGAGGTGATGAATCAGGCTAAACAGTGTCGTGATGCCATTATGGAAGTGGTTGAGCAAAAGATAAGCGAGTTGTAAATTAACAAAATAACCTATTCGGGATGAGTCATTTGACGGTTATATTACTCTATTTTACTTCGTTTTTTACACTGATGAACCCGCTGGGAATCATGCCGGTGTATCTTACCATGACTTCCTCGCTGACAAAAAAAAAGAGAAATCAAACGGCAATAAAAGCAGTACTTACAGCAACTTTTACGCTGCTTATTTTTGCCTTTGCAGGCAGATACCTGTTCGACTTTTTTGGTATTTCGGTAGCCGGGTTAAAAGTGGTAGGCGGTGTAATCTTCTTTATTGTAGGGTATGATATGCTCAACGCACGCCTGTCGCGTATTAAAATAAAAGAAGAAGAGGCTGAACAATATGTAAACGATATTTCAATCACCCCGTTGGGAATTCCCATGATTGCAGGGCCGGGAGCCATCACCAATGCCATTGTGCTGATGGGCGATGCTTCCGACTATTCAACAAAACTGATGGTGGTAATAGCCATTTTATTGGTCTCGTTGGTAATAGTAATCTCCCTGTTGGGTGCTTCAAGTATTTTAAAGTTTATTGGCGAACAGGGAACTAAAATACTTACCAAACTAATGGGGCTTATTGTAATGGTTATTGCCGTTGAGTTTTTCTTTTCAGGGATAACACCCTATGTTCAAACAATGTTTAAGCTGTAAACCGATTTCATTGAGCATTGGGTACACTTTTAACAATAAGCTGACACATAAAATGTTGTTAGTAAAAAGATATTAACATACCCCTGCTAAAAAAACTTTTAAAATATTTTGAAATAGATTAGGTATTAAAACTAATAATCATTATTTTTGCCGACCAAAATTTAAAGCGGAAAACAATGGCTAAAAAGAGTAAAGACGCAAGAGTACAGGTAATACTGGAGTGCACAGAGCACAAGAAGAGCGGCATGCCGGGAACATCCAGGTATATTACCACAAAGAATAAGAAGAATACATCAGAACGATTGGAACTGATGAAGTACAATCCTATTCTTAAAAAGAAAACATTACACCGAGAAATTAAATAATTTGAACCATGGCTAAAAAAGTAGTTGCTTCACTGCAATCGTCAGGAAAAGATTTTGCCAAAGTTATTAAACTTGCAAAGTCAGACAAAACAGGTGCTTACACCTTTAAAGATGAAATTATTCCTACAGACCAGGTTAAAGAGTATTTTGCTAAAAAATAATTGAAACCGGTTTACTTCTATTAAAAAAAGGCTTTTCTGAACTGTTTTGGAAAAGCCTTTTTTTGTTTTAATTACCTTTGTGGGCTAAAAAATATATTTATGGGATTATTTTCTTTTTTTTCGTCGAAAGAACAAAAACAGGATTTAGACAAAGGTCTAGAAAAAACACGTACCAGTGTTTTTAATAAAATTACCAAAGCGGTTGCCGGTAAGTCAACGGTGGACGAAGAGGTGCTTGATGATCTCGAAGAAATTCTGGTAACCTCGGATGTGGGAGTAGAAACCACCCTTAAAATAATCGACCGCATTGAAAAAAGGGTGGCACGCGATAAATATCTTGGCACATCGGAATTGAACAGGATTTTAAAGGAAGAGATTGAATCGCTTTTGGAAGAAAACAACAGCGGCGATGGGGTTGAGTTTGACCTTCCCACAGGGAAAAAGCCTTATGTTATTTTGGTAGTCGGCGTTAACGGCGTTGGAAAAACCACCACCATTGGCAAACTCGCCTACAATTTTAAAAGGGTTAACAAGTCGGTGTTGCTTGGAGCTGCCGACACTTTCAGGGCTGCTGCCGTTGACCAGCTTACAATATGGAGTAAGCGGGTGGATGTTCCCATTGTCAGTCAGGGAATGGGTGCCGACCCTGCCTCTGTGGCCTTTGATACGGTAAAAGCTGCCGTTGCCAAAGATGTGGATGTTGTGTTGATTGATACAGCCGGTCGTCTGCACAACAAAATAAATTTGATGAACGAGCTTTCAAAAATAAAGCGCGTAATGCAAAAGGTTGTGCCCGATGCACCACACGAAATTTTGTTGGTACTGGATGCTTCTACGGGTCAAAATGCCGTTGAACAAGCCCGTCAGTTTTTGGCCGCTACCGAAGTAAATGCGCTGGCACTTACAAAATTAGACGGAACCGCAAAAGGTGGCGTGGTGATAGGCATTTCCGACCAGTTTAAAATTCCGGTAAAATACATAGGCGTGGGCGAAAAGATGGAAGACCTTCAGGTGTTTGACAGAAAAGAGTTTGTTGAAAGCCTTTTTAGTGAATAAGGTTCACGGTTGCAAACCGTGAACGGCACTAACACACAATTCGCTCACGGTTTGCAACCGTGAGCCAGGTTTGAAACCGTGAACAGCACTTGAGGAGTTGATGTTAGTCGTGAGTTGCGTGAGGGATAGTAGCGGCACCCCACAGCGAACAATGCACGAGGTTTGCAAACCTTGTGCAGCAGTAAGCGAGGAGTACAGCGGATAGCCCGACCCGCAGGGGCACGCCCAAAAAAATATTTATTATTTATGAAACTGAAAAAGATAAACGTTGTTACGCTGGGTTGCTCGAAAAACCTTGTGGATTCGGAGGTGTTGATGCGACAACTCGACGGCAAATATGAAATTTTTAGCGATTCGGACAAGGCATCGGACGTGGTGGTGATTAATACCTGCGGTTTTATTGGCGATGCCAAGGAGGAGTCGATTGATGCTATTTTGGCGGCGGTGGAAGAAAAAAAGGCAGGGAAAATTGAAAAGGTGTTGGTAACAGGTTGTCTTTCGCAGCGTTACAAAAAGGAGCTACAAGGTGAAATTGAGCATGTTGACGGCTTTTACGGTGTAAACGATTTGCCTCAGATTTTGCAGGATTTGGAGGTGGATTATAAAAAAGAGCTGGTGGGTGAGCGACATTTAACCACACCTTCGCACTTTGCTTACCTGAAGGTTTCGGAGGGTTGTGACCGCTCGTGCTCGTTTTGTGCCATTCCGCTGATTAGAGGCAGGCACGTTTCGGAGCCGGAGGAAAAATTGTTGAAAGAGGTTGCGTTTTTGGCTTCAAAAGGGGTAAAAGAGCTGCTGCTGATAGCGCAGGATTTAACCTACTACGGCATCGACTTATACGGAAAACGAACCATTGCCGGATTGGTTGAAAAAATTGCCGCCATTGAGGGCATAGAGTGGATACGGTTGCACTACGCCTACCCTGCCGGATTTCCTGAAGAACTGTTTAAAGTAATGAACGAAAATCCCAAAGTTTGTAAATATTTGGATATTCCTTTACAACATATTAACGACCGGATTTTGAAGTCGATGAAACGTGGATTGGGAAGCGTGGGAACGCGAAAGCTGGTTAAGGCCATGAAAGAGAAAGTGCCCGGCGTAGCTCTGCGCACAACCTTAATTGTGGGCTATCCCGGCGAAACGGATGAGGAATTTGAAGAGCTGATGACCTTTGTAAAAGAGTCGGAATTTGACCGCTTGGGTGTTTTTAAATATTCGGAAGAGGAGGACACAGGCGCTTATGGACTTGAAGACGATGTTCCCGAAGATGTTAAACAGGAGCGGTTTGAAAAATTGATGGAACTGCAACAAGGTATTTCGCTGACTTTGAATAAAAAACGTGTGGGCAACGTGTATAAAACCATCATCGACCGGCAAGAAGGTGACTATTACGTTGGAAGAACAGAATTTGATTCACCCGAAGTTGACAACGAGGTACTTATTTCCACCGACAAACCACTGAAGATTGGCACCTTTTATAATGTACTGATTGACCGTGCCGACTTTTTTGATTTATATGGTAAGATAACCATTGATAATTAACAGTATTTCAATGTTTTTACGGACTCGTATTTAATAAACAACAATAGTACACTGATTGGGCTGATTAAACTGATTTTTTATGATAAGAGAAGCAAATCAGTCAAAATCATAACAATCATAATCAGTATGCTATTTATGGATGCTACACTGATAGGACTGATTTATTACGGTTTACAAAACCTCTATGGCTTCAAATTAGAAATGAGCATCACCAATAAACTTCAAATCTCAAAATAAAGATCAGATTCTTATTTAGAACAATTATATTTGCCAAAAAATTGAGTTATAAGATGAAGATTGAAAAAAACAGATTGGCCAAAGTTTACTACAAACTATACGATAACAGCGACCAATCAATTATTGAGGAGATTTCCAAAGACAAACCGGTTGTGTTCAGGTTTGGGGTAGGACACCTTTTTCCTGAATTTGAGCAGCAGCTTACCGGACTACAAGCCGGTGATACTTTCGACGTTACCATTGCTTCGGAAAACGCTTTTGGCCCCATTGACACCTATGCCATTTTCGACATCCCCAAAGATACCTTTGCCATTGACGGTGAAGTTGATGAAGGGTTTTTCCTGCCCGGTAAAAAAGTATCGATGCATGATAACGATGGTAATCAGCATGTGGGACGAATGGTAAAAATATTGGACGACGTAGTTACCATCGACTTTAACCACCCTCTTGCCGGTAAGGATATTCGTTATAAAGGAACCATTTTAGAAGTTTTTGATATTGAAAAACAGTAGATTATGAAAGTTATTTATCTTTTTATTTTTCTGTTGGCATTAACTGCATGCCATAACACGTCAACAAATGACAAACAGCAGCCAAAAGAGAAAACAGAACAAAAGAATTTGTCGGATTCACAAAAGGAACACCTTATTATAAAAGGGTCGGCAATATCGAAACAGGTAGCCGTAACCTTGCAAAAAAATTTAAAATATGCCATCTCCACACAAGGCATTGATGGTGCCATTGAATTTTGTCATGGAAAAGCCATGCATTTAACCGATTCCGTTGCACGGGCAAATCATGTTTCCATCCGGCGGGCAGCTAAAAAATATCGAAATCCTTTTAACACGACTTCTCAATTTGAGAGCGATTTATATAAGCAATACATACTGGAATGGCTCTCAAACAAACCTTTAAAGCCTCAAATTGTTCAAAACGAAAAGGGTGAACCGGTGTATTACAGCACCATTATGCTGAACAAAAAAGTATGCCTGCAATGCCACGGAACACCGGGAAAAGACATGCCTGCAGAGAGGGAAGCAAAAATTAAAGAATATTATCCCAACGACCTGGCAACCAACTTCAAATTTGGCCAGCCACGTGGCATGTGGGTAATTACTTTTGCAAATAATAAAGTAACAACAAATTAATTTTTTACCAAAGTCAATCCGGAATCTTACTGAATTAAACAACAGGTAACCTGTCCCCTGTTAAAAAATTATTATGGGTCAAAAATGCATACATTGTGGCGAAGACTGCGGAAGCCATCCTGTAATATGGGATGACAAACCTTTTTGCTGTCACGGTTGTAAAACTGTTTATCAGATTCTGAACGAAAAAAAACTGGACAAATATTACGAAATCCAGCCCATGTCGGGTATTAAAGTCGAGCAGGCCAATGTTGGCAACAAATATGCTTATCTCGATTTGGATGAAATCAAAGACAAACTGCTGGGATTTTCCGATGGCGACATTTCAAAGGTTACCCTTTTTATTCCAACCATTCACTGTGCTTCCTGTATTTGGCTGTTGGAAAACCTGAATACCATAAACCCGGGTATCATTGCTTCCAACGTTAATTTTCCTCAGAAAAAAGCTACTATAACTTTTAATAACAAGCAAATTACTCTGCGTCAGCTTGTTGAGTTACTGGTTTCCATCCATTATGTGCCTGAAATTACACTGGATCAACTGGATGAAAAAATGTCGGGCAAATCCTCACGCGATCTGCTTTTAAAAATTGGTATCGCAGGTTTTAGCCTGATGAACGTGATGCTTTATAATTTTCCTGAATACCTGCCCGGAGGTGAACAACTCAGTAGCTTATTTACTAAATTTTTCGGGTACATGAGCTTTATACTGGCACTTCCGGTGGTTTTTTACAGTGCTAACGACTATTATCTATCTGCCATTAAAGGTCTGCGCCATAAAATGGTAAATATTGATGTACCCATTACATTGGGAATATTTACCCTTTTTTTTCAAAGTACATACGAAATTTTTACGGGACAGGGCATTGGATATATGGACTCGCTGGTGGGGCTGGTTTTCTTTTTATTAATTGGCAAATGGTACCAAAGCAAAACTTACGAAGCCTTATCGTTTGAACGCGACTATAAGTCCTATTTTCCGGTGGCTGTAACGCTGCTTAAAAATTCGAAAGAGGAAACGATACCCCTCTCAAAATTAAAGGAAAACGATCACATTTTAATTCGTAACCAGGAGCTGATTCCTGCCGACTCAAAATTGATTTCCGGAGAAGCGGAAATAGACTATTCTTTTGTTACCGGCGAATCGCTGCCGGTAAATAAAAAAGCGGGAGAAATAATTTTTGCCGGCGGGCGACAGGTGGGAAGCAACATAGAGCTGGAAGTGATTAAATCGGTTGACCAGAGCTACCTTACGCAACTTTGGAATCAGGAATACCACAAACAAAACAACGAATCGCAACTGAATCACTTGGTAAACAAGGTTAGCGAGTATTTTACTTTTGCGGTGCTTTCCATTGCTTTTGCAGCAGGTATTTACTGGCTTATAAACGATTCGTCACTGGCACTGTTTGCTTTTACATCGGTATTAATAATTGCCTGTCCCTGTGCCTTGGCTCTTACCGTCCCTTTTACCTTTGGCAGCACCATGCGCGAGTATGGCCGCCGGGGTTTTTACATAAAAAATACGGAGGTCATCGACAGCCTGCGTAAAATCGACTGCATTGTATTCGACAAAACAGGTACGTTAACGGTAAACCGATCCATGAAAGTGGAATTTGTTGGTGACAAGCTTACCGACAATCAGTTAAAGACTATTAAAACGATTGTTGCTAACTCGAGCCATCCGTTAAGCATTACCTTAAACGAACATATTACTGTTGAGACAGATTATCCGGTTGAAAAATTTCAGGAAATCCCTTCCCTTGGTATTACCGGGTTGGTGAATGGGAAAAGGGTAAACATTGGCTCTCGAAAATTTGTTACAGGAAAAGATGATTCAGAACCCTTTTCAACCAACGTTTATGTTTTTATTGAGGATAAAATTCTTGGATACTTTAAAATTGAAAATCAATATCGCCCCGGATTGAAAAAAGTTATCAACAGCTTAAAAAAGAATTATGAATTGTATCTTTTGTCGGGCGACAACGATTCGGAAAAAGAAAATCTAAGGCCTTTGTTTGGCAAAAAAGCGGTTTTAAAATTCAATCAAAGCCCAACCGATAAACGTGATTTTATTTTAAGCCTGAAACAAAAAGGGAAAAAAGTTTTAATGATTGGTGACGGATTAAATGATGCCGGTGCACTTATGGAAAGCAATGTCGGATTGACCATCGCTGATGATATCTACAGCTTCTCCCCTGCCTGCGACGGGATTATAGAGTCATCAAAGTTTCATAGCCTCAATAAATTTATCAAATACACACACCTTTCTTTTAAGATTGTAATAATAAGCTTTATAATTTCTTTTCTATATAATGTTGTGGGTATCTCTTTTGCTGTATCAGGAACTATGTCTCCCTTAGTTGCCGCCATATTGATGCCTATCAGTTCTGTAAGTGTTGTGCTTTTTGCCACATTATCAGTAAAGCTGTCTTCAAAACGTTATTTGTAACCTATATTGATACTGTGGTTATCAAATTATAAAGTCGTTAAAATCTACATATGTGATAAATTTCATAACTTTGTTGCTCAATTTTTTATTTATTTAAGATTTTTTAATACTTTTGGCCAATTCATTAATCAAGCACCTTATTACTTAAATGTCGATAGTTATATTATTAGCAATTATTGGAATCCTTGTAGCCGGCGGCTTTCTTGTGGCTTTTTTATGGGCGGTAAAAAGCGGGCAATACGACGACACCGAATCACCTGCCATGCGTATGCTGTTTGACGACACCAAACCTGTTGATAAAAATATAAAATCATAAATTCAATTAACAAACCCCTTTTAATTAATCAATAACAAAGCGTATGGAATTACAGAAGTTTACTTATGACAACAAGCTTTCCAAGCTCTTTATGTATGCCACAGTATTGTGGGGTGCGGTAGGGCTTCTTGTGGGCTTGACAGCAGCATTTGAGCTTATTTTCCCAAGCTGGAATGGTGGAATACCCTGGCTTACTTTTAGCCGTATTCGTCCGTTACATACCAATGCTGCTATTTTTGCATTTGTTGGAAACGCCATTTTTCTGGCAGTTTACTATTCAACACCGCGTTTGCTGAAAACCCCAATGTTTAGCAAAACCTTAGGAAACATCCATTTTTGGGGGTGGCAGGCAATTATTGTAGCCGCTGCCATTACACTTCCTTTGGGTTTTACCCAGTCGAAAGAGTATGCCGAGTTGGAATGGCCCATCGACCTTGCCGTTGTAGTGGTTTGGGTAGTATTTGGTATTAACCTTATTGGTACCCTTGTAAAACGTAGAATCAAGCACATTTATGTGGCCATATGGTTTTACATTGCCACCTGGGTAACAATTGCAGTTTTATACATCACCAATAACATGGCGCTGCCTGTTTCCATGATGAAAAGTTATTCGGTTTATGCCGGAATACAAGATGCTCTGGTACAGTGGTGGTATGGCCACAATGCGGTTGCATTTTTCCTTACAACACCATTCCTTGGGTTAATGTATTACTTTATTCCAAAAGCATCTAATCGTCCGGTGTATTCTTACAAATTGTCCATAATTCACTTTTGGGCACTTATCTTTTTGTACATTTGGGCCGGCCCACATCACTTGCTCTATTCTTCTTTACCCGATTGGGCACAAGCTTTGGGAGTTGTTTTCTCTATCATGTTACTTGCCCCCTCATGGGGAGGTATGATTAATGGCTTGCTTACACTGCGAGGAGCTTGGGACAAAGTTCGCGAAGATCCTATTTTGAAAATGTTCGTGGTAGGTGTTACCGCATACGGTATGGCAACATTTGAAGGGCCAATGCTTTCACTTAAAACAGTAAATGCTTTAAGCCACTTTACCGACTGGACCATTGCTCATGTTCATATTGGAACACTGGGCTGGAATGGAATGCTTACCTTTGGTATGATATATTGGATTGCACCACGCATATTTAACACAAAACTTTACAGTGTTAAAATGGCAAACATTCACTTTTGGTTGGCTACAACCGGAATGTTGTTCTTCTCTATTCCGCTTTATTTTGCCGGATTTACACAAAGTTTAATGTGGAAAGAGTTCACCGATGCAGGTGCATTGGCATATCCTAATTTCCTCGATACTGTTACACAAATATTACCCATGTATGCCATGAGAGCTTTTGGTGGTTCACTTTATTACACTGGTATTATTTTATTTGTAATTAATGTGTGGAAAACTGCTGCTAAAGGTAAATTTGTACGTTATGAGGAAGATTCGGCTCCTGCTCTGGAAGCAGCTCCATCTCATGGACACGAAGGCTGGCATAGAAGACTTGAGGGAATGCCTGTTAAATTTACTGTTGCCGCTCTTATCGTTATCTTAATTGGTGGTATTGTGGAAATCGTTCCTATGATGCTTGTTAAAAGTAATGTGCCAACCATTTCAGCTGTTAAACCTTATACCCCGTTAGAGTTGGAAGGTCGTGATATTTATGTTCGCGAAGGCTGTTATTTGTGCCATTCACAAATGATTCGCCCGTTCCGCTCCGAAGTTGAACGTTATGGTGAGTACAGCAAAGCCGGCGAAAGTGTTTACGACCATCCTTTTCAGTTTGGTTCAAAACGTACCGGCCCCGACCTGGCTCGTGAGGGTGTAAAGACACTACCCAACTACAAGCCTAACTCATGGCACTATAATCATATGCTTGATCCGCAATCGTTGAACCCTGAGTCAATTATGCCTCCTTACCCGTGGATAATTAATGATGATTTAGATGTTTCTACATTGGCCAGTAAAATTTCTACTATGCAAACTTTGGGAGTTCCTTATCCTGAAGGATATGCTGATGGACAGGCTATGAAAGATTTGGAAAAACAGGCTAATGAGATTGCCCAAAACCTTAAAGAAGCCGGTATCGACGTCAGCGCCAAAAAAGAAATCATTGCTTTGATTGCTTATTTGCAACGTCTTGGAACCGACATTTATAAGGATGGAAATCCTGAACAATATAGCAATAAATAAACAGGTAATATTATGAAGATCGTAATGAACACATTGGAAAGGATACAGGGTGTTGAAATATACCCTATTATCTCTCTGCTTATCTTTTTCTCCTTTTTTATTGTAATGGCCTATTTTGTATTTAACCTAGATAAAGGTTATATTAAAGAAATGAAAAACATGCCATTGGAAGACGACGAAAACGATTCTTCAAATATTAATTCAGATAATAATTTGTGAAACCATAAAAAAGAAAATCCTTATGGCAACAGACGAAAATAAAAACAGCAATCTTCACAATGAAGATTATGAATATGATACCCTTACTAACGACCGCCTAATAAAAGGCCATAATTATGATGGTATCAGAGAACTTGATAATGCGCTTCCACCTTGGTGGGTATGGTTATTTTATCTTACCATTGCGTTTGCAATCATTTACTCAATAAGATTGTTTGTATTTGATGCAGATGATTTGGTTCAGGCCAAAGAGTTCAATAAAGAGATGGCTGCTTACCATGCCAAGCATGCTAAATCGGAAAAAGCCGATGCTAACTTTAAAATTGCATTGCTAACTGATGACGCATCTTTGGCTGAAGGCCAAAAAACCTGGGAAAGCATTTGCGCTGCCTGTCACCTTAAAGATGGTGGCGGACTGGTTGGCCCGAATATGACTGATAACTATTGGATTCACGGTAATAAAGTGCAAGACCTTTATAAAGTGGTAACCAATGGTGTAATTGAAAAAGGGATGCTTTCGTACAAGCAGCAGCTTACCGACAAGCAACGATTGGAGGTAGTTAGTTATATACTTGAAAAATTGCACGGGACAACACCTGCCAACCCAAAAGCACCGCAAGGAGATAAGTATTAATTAGATACTGTTTTCTTATAGACTTTAAAGGAAGCCGAATTAAACAATTCGGCTTCCTGCGTTTTTTAGAATAATTAAAATAGATAGATAATTAAATAAGTAAATGTAGGAATTATGGCTGCAAAGCAAACCAATCATAAAGGCTCTTACCGCGATAAATTAACCACGGTTGATGAGTCGGGAAAAAGAGTGTGGATATTTGCGAGAAAACCCAAAGGAAGTTTTTATAACAAACGACAGGTGCTGGCATATTTCATACTTGCTGCCTTTTACATTTTTCCATGGATAAAATACAAAGGCGAACAATTCTTAATGTTCAACATTCTTGAAAGGAAGTTTGTACTTTTCGGTACCATTTTCTGGCCTCAGGATTTTCACCTGATTGTGTTGTCATTTATTACAATGATACTTTTTATCATTTTGTTTACCATTATTTTTGGCAGGCTGTTTTGTGGTTGGGTTTGTCCGCAAACACTCTTTATGGAGTTTGTTTTTCGCAGAATTGAATACCTTATTGAAGGCGACGCGCCTGCACAACGCAGGCTTGCCAAGCAACCATGGAATTTTGAAAAAATCTGGAAAAAAACTGTTAAACAGATACTTTTCTATGCCATTGCCTTTTATTCAGGCTTTACCTTTTTGGCTTATATCATAGGTGTAGATGAATTATTGGCAATAGTACATGAAGGCATTGCTGCGCATTTGGGTGGATTCATCGGATTACTTATTTTTTCAGGCGTATTCTATTTTATATTTGCCTTTTTCCGCGAACAGGTTTGTACCATTGCCTGTCCTTACGGCAGACTGCAAAGTGTACTTATCGACCCTAAAACCCTTATTGTAGCATACGATTACAAACGTGGCGAGCCTCGTGGCCCCATCTCTAACCCTGAAAACGGCGACTGTACCAACTGTAACATGTGTGTTCAGGTTTGCCCCACCGGAATTGACATCAGAAATGGAACGCAACTGGAATGTATCAACTGTACTGCCTGTATTGATGCTTGTAACTCAACCATGAAAAAAGTTAACAAGCCCAAAGGGCTTATCCGATATGATTCGGAGGAGGGTATCGAAATGGGTGAACACCATCTGTTTAGTTCACGAACTATTTTTTATTCGGTAGTACTATCCGCGCTGTTGATATTTGTTGCCTTTTTGTTTTACCAAAGGGGTGATTCGGAAACAGTGATTTTAAGAGCTCGTGGAACGCTTTATCAGGAAATGGGCGACAGCCTCAGTAACATCTACAATTATCAGGTTGTAAATAAATCGCGTGATCCCATTGACGTGGTTTATAAAGTTGAAACAGTTCCCGGCAGAGTTAAAAATATTGGAGGAAACATTGTAGTTAAAAAAGGTGAAGTTGCCAAAGGTACGTTTCTGGTTATTGTGCCAAAAAGTGCCTTAAAGCAGTCAAAAACACCAATTATTATTGGAATTTATCATAACGGAAAAAGAGTAGAAAGGTACAAAACAATGTTTGTTGCTCCTAATAATCTTGATAAATAATAAATCAAAAGCCGAATGAAAATTAAATGGAATTGGGGTACAAAAATTACCATTGCGATTATACTTTTTGTATCCATGATACTGGGGTTTGTTTATACAGCAACTCAAAACCCAATCATCTTGGTTGAAAAGGATTATTATCCTAAGGGATTGCAGTATCAATCGCAGATTGATAAAATAAAAAATGCTGCTGATTTTAAAGCAGGTATGATTTTTAAACAAAATAAGGGTCAACTGTTTTTAAAAATTCCGAAAACCGCACCCGATTCGGGAACCATTACATTTTACAGGCCTAACGAAGAAAAGGCACTTGACATAGTGGAGCCTGTATCTGCCAACAAAAGCATTGATGTAACCTTTCCAAAAGAGCGCTTCAAAATGGGGTTTTATGTGCTTAAAATCTTATGGTGGCAAAACGGCAAAGGATATTTTATTGAGAAAAAAGTATTTCTGACATGATGTATGTTATTACTGCCTTGACAATAGGACTTGTGGGCAGCTTGCATTGTATTGGCATGTGTGGCCCCATTGCTGTTGCCCTCCCATTGGGTAACAAAGGTTGGGGATACCGGGTGTTTGGAGGTGTAACATACAATGTTGGCAGAATCATCTCCTATGCTGTACTTGGTGCGATATTTGGTTTGTTAGGACAGGGAATTGAAATGGCAGGCCTTCAAAAATGGGCTTCCATTTTAATAGGTGCGGTAATGGTTTTGTCTGTGCTGTTCCCGGCACTTTTTAAAGGTAAAATAAAAATTGAGCAGGTGTTTTTCGGCTATGCCGGAAAAATGATAGGCAAGTTCAGAAAGCTTTTTACCATCAGCTCCATTCCATCACTATTCTTAATTGGTATTTTAAATGGTTTTTTGCCCTGTGGGCTTGTATATGTAGCCATTGCCGGCGCCATAAATACCAATAGCTTTTACGATGGCATCCTGTTTATGATTCTTTTTGGTCTGGGAACCTTGCCGGTAATGCTGGCTATTCCCCTGCTGGGAAATATGATTGGCCAAAAAGTAAGAAGAAGATTCAGCGGCATCCTAAATATATTTATTGTTATTTTGGGTTTGTTGTTTATCTTGCGAGGGTTGTCGTTGGGAATACCGTATCTTAGCCCTCCCGATAAAATGCTTAAACCCCATAAAAAAATGATGATGCACGGTAGCAAACATCAAATGATGAACAAGGATACAACTTATAAAATGAAATAATTATTAACCCTAAATTTATAATATTATGAAAAAACATCTTTCAGTAATTTCACTTGCAATGCTGGTTCTCGTAGCAGCATTTTCGTACAGCTTTAAAACAAAAACGGTAACTGTTAACAATAAAACCGTTGTGGTTCCCGATGACGCAGCAACCAAATATGCCAAAGGTTTTGAAATCTACAAAGCCAAATGTGTAGCTTGTCATCAATTATCAGGTGAAGGTGTACCGAGTGCATTTCCTCCACTTAAAAACTCCGATTATCTGTTGGCCGATAAAAAACGTGCAGTACAACAGGTGTTAAACGGCTCCAATCACGAAATTACCGTTAACGGTGCCAAATACTCCATTGCCATGCCTCCTCAGGTTGACAACTACGACGATGCTGTTGCAGTTATAAACTACGTGTTAAACGCCTGGGGCAACAAAGGCGGTACCATTACCGTTGATGAAGTTAAAGATATTGAAATTAAGAGATAAGATTAAAATTTTAGAATAAAAAAAAGGTGTTCGCCAAAACGAACACCTTTTTTTATTTTTAACGTTTTCCGCCTCGTTTAACAGGCCGGGGGGCAGCCGTTTTTCTTGCAGGTTTATGCGCCGGAGCCATTTTGTGGGTTGCAGCCGGTCTTGAAGCAGGTTTATGAGTTGTGGCAGGTTTCGCAGCAGGTTTCGCAGCAGGTTTTGCTGAAGGGGTTTTATTAGCCGGTTTCGTACTTGGTTTGTTTTTATACGAATTAGCTGGTTTTGTGGCAGGCTTGGTTTTGGGTTTCCAGTTTTTATCCACAGGACGGGTACCGGGCTTAGCTTTTGCTTTATTTCCATTTGCCGGCTTCGTTTGCGGACGTTGTTTCGACTTGTTGCTTACCGCACGTTTTTGATAGGACTTGTCAGGGTGTTTTTTTACATAATCGTTTTTACTTACCCGCTTTTGCATGTTTACACTGTTCTTGTTTACCCTTACATTGGTTCTATTGTAGGTATTGTTAATATTAATATTAATATTGATATTATGATGATATGTGTGTGGAGGATAAGGCCTCCAAGGGTGGAAATGGGGTGGATAGTAACCCCAGTAATAAGGTGAATGCCATGGTCTGTAGAAAGACCCCCAGAAAAAGGTAAAGATAATGGGAGGATGAACATAAACTGGTTGGATAATGTAATCGGGACCATACATATAAACATCACCCACAACCTGCACCTGAGTCTCGCCCTTATCATCTTTTACTACATCAATAGTGGCGACATCCTGATATTCGTCTTTACCAATAACCGCTTGTAGTACTACTACATGAGCATTTTTGTCGGAGGTTTCAACCACTCGCAGGTAATCTACTTCACCGTCTTCATTTAAATCGAGATTGGATATTTTAAGCTCGGGGTCATTGAGCTTTTTCTCAAAATCTTCCAAATCTTTTGCTTCGCCAAAAACCGAAGCTACTGCCTCAAGGTCTAAATTTTCACTAATGTCGGTGCTCTTTGCTTCAACAGTAGTAACATCCTGAGCATGTAATACTTGTAATGTAAATATCGCTATGAGTACGATAAGTAGTTTAACACTTTTCATAATAACTGGTTTTTATAATTTTTTATTCAATTATTGTGCCGAAATTAGTAAAAATAGTAAATGTAAAAAAATGAATGCCCGATATTTATACAATACCGGGCATTCATCATTTTCTAAATTCTTAAGATAAGTTCTTACGGGTCAACTTGAACAAACATGGTTTGTAAGTTGGGATTGGTTGAGTTAGGATCGGTTCCTTCGGGAACAAAAACAACAGCAGCCCATCCACCTGGTAACGGTGTAAAGTCGGTATGACTTTGTGAATCGTTAACCATCTGGTCAACAGTAGCGTCAGCAGCAGGAACGCCACCGGCAGCTTGTCCATTCCAGTTGTTCATAATTTTCCACAAAGCACCCTGAACTTCACCCCAGGTATAACCGGGATAGTAGTCTAAATGGTTGAAAATCCAGTTCACGCGTGCCCATTTATCGGCATATGCAGTAAAAGCAGGCAATGCATCAGGATACAACGAGCTATATACATCCATATTATAAGCAACACCCACATTAATGCTTGTTTCTTCATCGGCACACCACGAAGCAAATGTTCCATTGGCAAAATCGTAGCCATTACCAACATTGGTTAATTCGGCGTCAACATAGCCTCCCATTGAACCGGGAGCATAAGCGCCAACAATTTTATAAGTAGCAGTTTCAGGAAGGTTCATATAAGGAGCAAGTAAAAAGTCAGGGGTTGTGGCTACTGCATTTCCCAATACAAAGTCAACAACACCATCGCCACCATTGGGAATCAGGTTGTCATCGGTAAAATTCCATGACTTGAAGAATTTGTAATCAAAACCGGTTCCTACTTTAACAAGGATATACAAATCGAATTGGAAATTATCAGTTGTATTGTCGCCATCAGGATAAGATACATGTAAAACATCACCTTCTCCTAAAAAGGACTCGTTGCTATATTCGGCAACAAATGCACCATTTTTGTAAACTTTAATTTTAAAGATAGCAGGCATGTCAACCTGAAGGCCGTTTGCCTGTTGTTCGTATAACGATCCGGCATAATCAGCAGGGTGTTTCATACTGATGTCACCAAAAAAGAGCTGTTCTCTAACGGTAGTTTGATTCATGGTAAACCAGTCGAAACCAAAAGCCTGAAATTCCTGAGCGGTAAAGCTTAACACTTCTATGGGAATTTCGTTCTTTTGAAAAGCAGCAACATGAAATTGAACATCCAAAGGCTGGCTTACAAAACCTGCATATTGCGATCCGGCTTCAGGGGCAGCGCTTACAATAGAGTCGTCACTCATGTCATTAGGAGTATTGTTGTCGCTCATCATTAAAAACTGAGTAACGTTATAATCACCAACAGGTAGTTTAATACCCTGTGTATAGGCAACACCATCAAGATAATAAACAGCAGGAGTATAAGTAGTTCCGCTAATTACAATGCTGGCATAATCGGCAGTGGCATCAGCGTTTGATGATTTGGTTCCGCCTTTAGGCATTTCAGTACTTGAGAAGCTAACTTCTACTTCCTGATTGGGGTCAACTACATCTTCTTTTTTATTACAGCTGATAACTGTAAGTGCAAGTAAAGCAACAAAAAAGAAAGTTTTAATAAAATTTAAGTTTTTCATTTGTTTGTTAATTTTTATAAGGTTGTTTAATTTTTAATTTTACGTTTATGGGTTTATCAATGCGCGTGCCAAAAATTGTAACTATCATGTTATTAGATTTATAAACTATATATAGTCTTTTTTATCATGCTTCCTATTCCAATTTTTGGACAATATTTTTTCACTATAAGAAGGCTAAAGGTTTACCATTATAAATACCACCTGCAATTTTGGATATGCAGCATCCCTATTGGTTCCCTTCGGTACCAGAATCGCTGCTGCTTTTTGCCCGCACACGGGTTTAAAATCGGAATGCGAAAGCGCATCGCTAACCATGGCGTCCGTTGTGCCATCTGCGTTGGGAACATTGGTATGGCTTATTCCGTCCCAGTCGTTTAATATTTTCCAAACGGCTCCTTGTATTTCACCCCATGAGGGAGATGAATAATTTGAAAGGTTATTAAAAAGCCAGTTAATGGCATTCCAGCGGGAAGCATCTCTTGTGTAGGCAGGCAATACGGAAGGAGTAAGTGAGTTGTAAACATCCATTTGATAAGTATGATTAATGTTGATGCTTACCGAATCGGTTCCGCACCAGGCGCTGTAAAGGCCGTTACCAATTGAATATCCGATGGAAATATCACCCAGATCACCATCAAAATAGGCACCAAGAGTACCGGGTGCCCATCCCGGTTTAATGGTAAAGTTGCAGCTTTCGGGAAGGTTCATATAAGGCCCTATTTCGAAGCTGCTGCCACTTGAACCGCATTCGCTCAATACAAAATGAACCAGACTGTCAGGCTCGGCAGGAATCATTTCGTCATCTACAAACTCCCATGTTTTTATGTGCTTATAACCAAAAGTCAGTCCCGTTCTCAGGTAAACATTCAAATCAAAACGGTACTCATCAACGGTGTTATCACCATCAGGGTAAGTAACTGAAACATAGGTTTCACCAAGCTGATCTTCGTTAGAAACCGATTTCACAAATCTCCCGTTTCTAAAAACATCGATACTAAATATTGCAGGCATTTCGTTTTGCAGTCCGGTGGACTGATTCATATAGAGCGAATTGGCATAATCAGCAGGATTCTTTGGCAAAATTAAACCCGTAAACCGTTGTTCCCGGATGGTTGTTGCCGGCAACACATCAAAATCAAAACCAAATTTATCGTAGTCGGCTGGCGTAAATAAAACTACTTCAATATCAACATTTGATTTTCTCAGATGGCTCACAGCAAAGCTAAAACCGGCAGGCTGGTTTACAAAAGCTGCATAATCGGAACCGGCCATGGGAGTGGCAAGTATGATAACGTCATCGGAATAGTCGTCAGGAGTACCGTTATCATTCATCATTAAAAACTTATTTAAGGTGTATGATCCGGGGGTTAACTTGATGGATTGTGTATAAATTTTTCCGTTTAACACATAGGTGGCCGGACGAAAAACCATTGTGTCGATTTCGATATAACAATAATTTACTCCCGAAACTTCTTGTGCACTTTTATTACCGTTGATGGAAACCGCAGGGGTAAAAGTAACTTCCTGCACGTTGCCATCCGTATTTAATAAATCGTCATCTTTACTGCAACCAGTAAATACCAATGAAGTTGCAATCAGGAAAAAGACTAATATATAACGGTTAAAAGACATTTGAATAAAAGCAGATTATGATATTTAATTATGCGTATAAATTGAGGTTTGATTACGATAGCCGGGTAAATCCTTATACCAATCGGGATACAAAGCGCCATCGGATTCGGCCCACTCGGCAAAGTGATTGTAAACGGTTGTGATATCGTGTTTTTCGATGGGATATTCAAACACCTCGGGAATATTTATTGCCCATGGTAAATTATTATTGGTTTTATAATAATGTGTAGCCCCCTGATTTCCGGCATCCTCTCCGGTTCCAATCAACGACTGGTCGGCAAGGTCGGTGGGTGCATATCCCGGAAGATGAATCTCCACTCCCCTATTCTGGTCGATGAAGATAAAAGGATTAAAGTTTCCAATATCGAGTTGTGAGAAAGTAACTGTTCCTGGAGCAAATTCCATATTTATTTCAATGGTTACCGGCTGAACATACGGCGCATAAATTTCGGTATTAACCCCAATACCCCCACCGGGATGAGGCATCACATCAAAAACATCATCCGATACTATTACCGTAGCCTTCGACTGTCCGCTTTCCAGCCCGTTTCCGGCCACAGAAACCACCGAATTGGCTTTTAAAACCGATCCGGTCGTACTTACGATATTGTTGGGAGAGACCGTAGGTAAGGTAAATCCAAAACCATTATGGAAGTATGCGCCAATAGCATAAATAGTAAAGGTACCTTTTATATGTTCAACATATTCCTGAGCATTTTTAGTAATATCAAACTCGTAATTTATCACTAAATCGTTAAAGTCGTAGTCTCCTTTCCAAGGCCATAAATCTTCAAAGGCCAGCGTACCGTCATGTTGAACAACGGGGTTTGGATTACCACCGCCGCCACCGCCACCGTTGCCGGAGCAGGTAAAGTAATTGTGGTCGTACCCGTCGAAAGCAAGGTTAATTTGCTCGGCAGCATATCCAATTTGATTATAACTGTAGCCCGAAGTTGAACCTCCTCCAAGTGCCGTGTTGGCAATTATCAGAAAATTTTCTATTGTCATACCTGCAAAGGGGCCTGAAATATATTTTAAATCCTTTAAATCGGTAAACCCGTTTCCAAGGTATCCTGCTTCATCATAGCCCACATTCATTTCGGCAGCAACTATTTGCCCTGCCCAGTTTCCAATGCCATTGCTGTTGGCAGGGTCGGTAAGGTTTTGTGTTAACGGATTATCCGGCCCTCCCGCCGGCAAAAACGATTGAATGGCTGATGCAGAAGAAAAATGCATTGTAAAATTAGAAGGGTCGCCAACATCAAGCCCGGTGGGAAAAACAGATGTAAAGTAGGCGTCTCTAACCGCTCCGGGATTATTTCCATGAGCCGGGGATCCCCACCCTCCCTGCGAATAAGTTAAAAATCCTGTTAAGTCGCAGGGAACGGCAATGCTTTTTTGACCGCGAGTTAAATCATAAAACAGGTTGTCACCTGTAAGAGTAACGGTTACGGCATCCAACCCTGAATTTTCAGGAAAACTGATTTGAAGCTTGGTAAGGTAACTTGGAATGGTAATTTTAGTTTCTAAGCGGTCGCTATTTTTTTCGGGGTAACCTGTAAAGAAAGTCCTTGCGCCTCCCACTTCGCCAATGGACAAAGGCAAAACAGAGGATGCATTGGATGGAAGGTTAATCATAACAATAACATCCTTTGTGGTTTTCCAGGTAAAATCATCGCTTACAACCAAATCGTTCATACTGCTTACGATATGGTCATCCGGGTTATCAACCGGTAACGACTTATGGCAAGATGTAATGGCCAGCATCATGGCTGCTATGAGTAATATGTAGGTTCTGTTTTTCATCATTTACCTCCTTTTCATATTAAGGTGTGCTCACACTCTATCAACAAGTGTGCCAACACTAATTTAATGCTTGTACTATACTGTAATGCAGATTATTACAATCTTAAGGAAAAGAAGTTTTCTCAACTCAAGTTCTCCTTAAGAGAGAAAAAAAGTTAATTTTGGAAAAGTGCTTTTTTTGCAACTATTGGAAATTTATAGTGTTTATTTTGTAGTTTTATAGCCATGAATTTTGTTAAAAACAGTTTAAGAAAAATCCTCAGTTTAATTGCTGTCCCTTTATTGGTTGCATTTGCCGTTATTTTTACCAGTCTGCAAACATCTCAACAAAAAGATACTGATGCAATAAAGCAGATGAAAAGCAAACACACCAAAATATACACATTCCCAAAAGGGGAAAAGGAGCACAACCAAGGGTATAAGATATTTGATAAACTACAGAAATACAATGCTAAAGGCCTCATTACCCAATCCTTTCAATACAAAAGCGACACACTTTTTTCATATACCAATTACTATTACGACACAAGCAACTTACTAATAAAAAGTAAAGAGTTTAACAGCGACAACACGCCATATCTTACCATAAAATACACACATGACAAAAATGGCTTTGTTACAAGAGCCGATTACCTTAGAAACACTCAAAAGCAGTATGATGACCACCGGAACCCTGTTGAAGTGGAGTTTGAAAAATACTATAAAAACCTTTTTACCTACATTATTTACATTAACGATTTTATGGGTAATGTACTGGAGGAAAAATACTACACATCAGACAAAAGGCTCTCTTTTAAATATACTTTCAAATACGATTTCAGGTACAACAAAATTGAAACAAAATTTTACAACAACAAGGGTAGCGTTTCGTGGCGCAAAAAAATGAAATACAACAAAGAGGGTTTTTTAACGCAGTACAAATTATACATGAACAACCGGCCTGCACTGCTTTCCAAATTCAAATATCAACTCGACAGCAATAAAAACTGGATTAAAAGAGTGGAAACCAGAAAACTCTACAACAACTTTTTTGCATATGATATTAAGGATAACACTATTGTTACAGAAAATGAAATAGAATATTACTGACGAAACTTGACAAACTAAAAATATTGTACTACTTTTACCCCGTAAGAGCGGATTCGCTTTATGGCTATATTTTTTTGATACAAAATAAAGTCGGTTTAATTTGTTTTAACTGACTTATAGAAAGCCATTATTAAAGTTCACACAAACTGGAGGACTTGTTATGAATCAGCTCGTATCAAAAATAACATGTGCTGTAAAACAACTTTTTACAATTTGTTCTAAAGTTGGATACGGTATATTGCTTGTAGTAATATTGCAGTTTTCGGTTTTGCCATGTCGGGCACAAATTGGGATATTAACCAATACACCCGATGCTTCGGCTGCTGTTGATATTGTAAGCTCCAGCAAAGGGTTACTCATTCCCCGGATAACATTAAGCAGCGATTTATCATCCCCCTCCCCTGTTTCAAATCCGGCAACCGGTTTGCTTATCTTTAATGCAGGATCCAACCAGCCAACGGGCTTTTACTATTGGAACGGCTCAAAATGGGTTTCCACCTCTTACTCCACCGACAATTGGAGTATCACCGGAAACAGTTCAACATCAGTCAACAGTAACTTTCTTGGAACAACCGACAACCAGCATTTTGCAATACGAACAAACAATACGGAACGAATGCGAATAGAATCGGACGGCCAGGTACTTATAGGTTATACCACTCCTACTTACACAACCGATTTATTCTCGGTACACGACAACTCAACTCAAACATCAGCAATCAATGCTTATGCACCCAACGGATACGGTTTTTATACCGAAGCTGGAGCCATAGGTTTTTTAGGTAAAGTAAACAACGCAACAGGCTATGGATTATGGTCGGAAAATCAAAACAGTAATGGCTATGGCGCCATGGTAGTTGGGTGTAATTCTGGCGCATACACGCTTAATAACCATTATTTTGGTTTGTCGGCTCATGGCAATGACGGTATTTTCTGTATTGGCCATTCAAGCACGGGAAACGGCATTATTGCCGGAGGAAATAATTTGGGAACCGTTGCCACCATTACCGAAGGAGCAGGAGGTTCGTTTACAGGTTATCACGGTGTTTACGGCAACGGTACCGATGGCAATACAGGTGTAGGTGTGGTAGGTGTGGGCAACAACGGAAGCACCTATCATACTACACAGGACGGCAGTGGCGGTGCCTTTACCGGTTACCACGGTAGTTTTTCATATGCCACCGAAAGCTCAGATGGCACAGGAGTAATTGGCGCGGGTAATGCCGGTTCCTATTACTTATCTTCCGGTGGCAGTGGCGGTGCCTTTACCGGCAACCAAATTGGCGTTGCGGGCTGGTCAACCGGATCGGGAGGCTATGGGGTTTACGGCCGTGCCATGAACGGAGGGTATGGCCTGTTTTCAAGTGGTAACTTTGCTGCAACAGGAAGCAAATCGTTTATTATTGACCACCCTTTGGACCCCGCAAATAAGGAATTGAAACACTACTGCATCGAATCGCCGGAGGTGTTAAACATGTATCGGGGCAACGTTATGCTCAATGCTGATGGCGAAGCCGAAGTAACGCTTCCTGATTACTTTACAGCCATAAACATCAATTACTCGTATAATTTAACTGCCATAGGGAAACCTGCGCCGGGAATCTATATTAAAAATGAAATTGACAATAACGGAAAATTCACCATCGCCGGTGGTGCTGCCGGGCAAAAAATTTCGTGGGTGGTATATGCCGAGCGAAACGACAAATACATGCGGCAATATCCTGAAAGCAAACAGGTGGTCATCGATAAAAAATCAAACAGAGGTAAATACCTTAATCCGGAGTTGTATAATCAGCCTGAAAATAAAGGGATTTTTACAACAAAAGTATTAAACAACAAAGCTCTCAAAGGTCATAGAGTGGAAAAAATATCTGTAAAACAGGTTAATAACGAACGAATTGATAAAAGTAATCATTATTAAAGTGAAGCTTAAAATATACATAACACTTCTGTTGGTTTGTGCTTTTTCAGTAGCAAATGCGCAACTGACCATTAATCCCGGAGGATTTATTACCATCGGACAAACGGGCAGCATGTATGTTGGCACATCGCTGCATATTAATTCCAACGCTTCCGGATCGGGATATTGGGTAGATAAAACCTCAGGGAGCGATGTAACCATTACTGGCAGTGTTGACGTTGAAAGGTATCTTGCTCAGGGAGGATGGCACAACACAGCAGCACCTGTAAACAACACATCAAGCAGCCTGTTTACCGGAACCGACCTTGTTTTTTATTACGATGAAACCATTATACTCAACGACTGGAATTTTGGCTGGGTGTGGTATTCGGGAGCACTTGATGCAATGAGAGGATACGATGTTTATATAGCTTCTCCATTAACGGTAGATTACACCTCTTCTTCCGGAAATGACTTAAACACCGGTAGCTACACCATAGCGGTAACCCGAACCTATGTCAGCAATGGCGAATCGGAAAGTCACAAAGGCTGGAACCTGATTGGGAACCCCTACCCTTCTCCGGTTGACTGGCTGGAAGAACCAGGTTGGGATAAATCGGATATTAACGATGCCAAATATATTTGGAACCCAACAAACAACAATTACACTATTTTCCTTGGAGGCAGCAATCCAACCGGTTTAAACGGGGGAACACAGTACATTCCTTCCAATCAGGGTTTTTGGGTTCAAGCCTTACAAACGGGTACTGTAGCCGTTAACAATGCCTGCCGAACGGGTACCATGACTGCCACTCCCGATTATTATAAAAAATCAGATCAACTATTAAGCGAATTGCGAATAACTGCTTCCGGTAATGGCTATTCTGACGAAACAATGGTTAGGTTTCTACCTTCGGCAACCAATGATTTTGACATCAACAAGGATGCCTCAAAACTTTTCAGCCCTTTCGACAGTATTCCACAAATATGCACGCTTGCCGCCAAGCAACAATTGGCCGTCAATAGTTTGCCGGATGTTATCGAAGATTTAAGGGTGAACATGGATTTTTATTGTAATGCAGAAGGAACTTACACCCTATCCATTGCTGATTCGTCTGAATTTTTACGTGGCAATCAGGTCTATTTAATGGACATCAGGAAACAAAAAATGATAAACCTGAATAAGAAACAGCGATACACCTTTTATCACAACCCTGAATTTAGTTCACATAGGTTTACGTTATTTTTCAATCCTTCCGGTGATTTTATTGATTCATTTAATCCTGACTCCCGTTTTACTGTATCAACCAATGGAAATACCATTACCATTGAACGAAACACCCAAAAGTTTTATCAGGCAGGTATAACTATTTATAATATGATGGGGCAGTTAACGGGTACTTATACAATGAGTAGTGAAACTAAAACTACTTTCTCAATACAAGTTCCCCGAGGTTATTACATCGTAAGCATTAAAACATCAGGGCATTTATCAAACATTAAGGTCTTTCTATCGGGATAAGGCCTTCAAAACCAATCTTAGAATTTCGATTTATTAAATAAAAACCCTATATTTGTATAAAAATTAAGCGTATGAACAAATTATCTACCTTTTCAATTATGTTTGCAGCAGCATTGATTTCGCTGTTAAGTGCTAACCTGTTTTCGCAGGAGTTAGAAGTAACACCCGGAACTTTATTGTTTAAAACCAATCCGGGGTCATCGCAAACACAACAAATTTTTGTAAGAAACAAAGCAAAAACAGAGCAATCCTTTGTATTTAACCTGGGCGACTGGTTAACTGACGAACAGGGAGAAGTTAAGTACCTTGCCCCGGGTACCACAGCACGATCGTGTGCCGACTGGATTACTGTTTCGCCTTCTCTCGTAACGTTGCAACCCAACGAATCGGTAAGAGTAAATGTAACCATGCTGGTTCCAAACGACGACTCATCTACTAAATGGGCCGTACTTTTTGTGCAGTCAGCTGTTGAAAAAACAGGCGCTAAGGCCATCGACAAAGATGTTCAAATGGGATTAAAGGTAGCAGCGCGTATTGCAATCCCCATTTATCAGTCACCCGATGCAAACCAGCTGTATAAAGGAACCATTAACGGATTAACCGAAACCGTTAATAAAGATGGTACCAGAACATACAAAACGCAGGTTATTAATACCGGCGACAAAATACTCGATTGCAAAGTTTACTTTACCGTTTCAAACCTTGACAATGCGGAAGAGACCAACTCAAATCCCATTGAGTTTTCGCTGCTTCCCGAGTCGAACAAAAACGTTGAGTTTACAACCGACAAGCCTCTTGCAAAAGGCAGGTATTCAGTGGCAGCCGTGCTGGATTATGGCCATAACGATGAGTTGGAAGGTGTACAGCTCGATGTGGTAGTTAAGTAGTAACAGATATGATGAGGTTTTATAAAATCTCCCTGTTATTTCTCATTTTATTCTTGATAAACAATTCCGGTTTTTGTCAATCTTTTTCAAAAGTTGACACATCATTCTTTTATAACGGAACCCGTATAAAATCGATTGTAACCCTAAAAATTGATGGCGACACCATCCGAAATGGAAATGCCTGGTTTTACTATATTAACGGACAATTATGGCAAAACGGTACGTATAAAAACGGAAAGATTGACGGAGAGTGGACATTTTACTATCCCGACGGAAACCTGAAAAACATTCTGCACTACTCAAACGGGGTTAAAAATGGTGCTTTTATAAATTATTATAACAATGGCGTTGTTAAATCAAAAGGCAACTATGTAAATGGGCAATTAAACGATACGGTTGTTTTGTATTACCCAACAGGGATAAAACAAGAAGTAAGGGTTTACAAAAACAATAAGCTCAATGGGTTAACAACAGGTTATACTCCAAACGGCAACATAAGCTATCGGCTTAATTTTAAGGACAGCATACAAAACGGCCTTTTTGAGCGGTACTATCCATCGGGAAAAATAAAAGAACAAGGCACCATGCTCAACGAGCAGTTTTACGGTGCATACAAATCGTACTACGAAAATGGCAAGATTGAAAAAGTATTTAGTTACAAAGGTTTTGAAATAGATGGCTCCTATCAGGTTTATTACGATAACGGGGTTCAGATGATTAAAGGGCAGTATAACAATGGCAAACCGGCAGGCAAATGGGAACAATTTTACGACGATGGCCATTTGTATGAATCGGGAGCCTATGAAAACGGTAAAAGAGAAGGAAAATGGATTTCCTACTATCGCGATTCAACCATCTATATGGAAGGTGTTTATCTGAA
>WGDP01000029.1 GCA_015493215.1 Bacteroidales bacterium
CTTTTTACTATCTTTATAACGGGTGCTATTTCTGCACAAACAGCCGATGAAATCGTTAATCATTATCTTGAAAACATTGGTGGAAAAGAAAAACTGGAAAAATTACAATCTTTGCATGTTATCGCCTCTACAAAAGCACAAGGTATGAATTTGCCGGTTGAAATTTACATGACCAAAGACGGCAAACAATTGATCACTGCCGAAATTCAAGGTAAAAAAATGGTACAGGTAGCTTTTGATGGAAAAACCGCTTGGCATACTAATTTTATGAATATGAAAAACGAAAAAATGGACAAGGAAACGTCTGAAAATATGAAAAAAAATGCCGGTGGTGATTTTCCTAATCCTTTTTTAAACTACAAAAAAAAAGGCTACAAAATTGAATTAATCGGAAAAGAAGAAGTGGAAGGTACGGAAACGTATAAAATCAAACTTACCCAAAAACCTGAAATGAAAGACGGAAAGGAAGTGAGTAAAGAAAGTTTCTATTATTTTGATACTGAAAACTATGTGCCGGTAGTAGCGGAAACTGTAATAAAAAGCGGACAGATGCAAGGAGCAAAAGTGCAACAAGTTTTTAGTGATTATCAAGAAGTTGATGGTATATTTTTCCCTTTTAGCACTATGACAAAGTTTAACGGACAAACCGGACAAGAGGTTAAACTTACAAAAATTGAAATCAATCCCACTATTGACAACACTATTTTTGAGTTTAAAGAAACTACCGAAAATAAGTAGTTTTTCATATACCTTTTGTATTTTATACCAATAAATATATAGTGTAAGATATAAGGTGGTTTTTCTTATCAAGATTTCAGACCAACATAAAAACGGACAAAGGATAAAAGATAAGAGATAAAGAAGCGCCGTAGGTGCGACCTGTTTGTAGCAAACAATATGAAAATGACCATTGAGCGCCGTAGGTGCGATATCTTTGTAAACAATGAAAATAATCCGTTGAACCCCATAGGGTGAAACCTTTGTAAACCAAAATAACAATGAAAAAATTAATCACATTCGTTGCCATTATATTTATGGTAACAACCAATGCCCAGTTAAGCAAACTATCCGGAAAACAAGTTTTCGGTGCATTAAGAGCCCGACATTTAGGACCTACTGTTACCAGTGGCAGGGTGTCGGATATCGCCGTTCACCCTAAGGATAATAATACGATTTATGTGGGAACAGCCGGTGGCGGTGTATGGAAATCGCAAAACGGCGGTTTTGATTTTACGCCGGTTTTTGACAAGCACAATTCTTCTATTGGAAGCATTGCCATAGACCCGAAGAATCCCAACCAAGTGGTTTGGGTAGGAACCGGCGAAACTTGGACGCGCAACAGTACGATGGTAGGCGACGGTTTATACAAAACTACTGATGGTGGTGCCAACTGGAAAAAAATGGGCTTTGACGATTCGGAGCGCATCAGCAGTATCCTTATTCATCCCGAACATCCCAACACGGTTTATGTTGCCGTACTGGGACATCTTTGGGGCGACTATGACAAGCGCGGTGTATTTAAAACGACTGATGGAGGCAAAACTTGGAAAAAAATCCTCAGTGGCAAAGCCGATACCGGTGTATCCGACTTGGTGATGGATCCGAACAACCCTAATATAATGTATGCCGCATTGTGGCAATTCAGACGTACACCTTGGTCTTTTAACTCCGGTGGCTATGAATCTAAACTGTTGAAAACCAACGATGGAGGCAAAACTTGGCACAAAATTCATAACGGATTTCCCGAAGGAAAACTCGGACGAATAGCCATTGCCGTAGCGCCTACAGATTCCAATCGTTTGTACAGCGTAATTGAATCTGAAAATCCCGATAAAAGCGGATTGTATGTTTCCGACGATGCCGGCGCACATTGGAAACAGACCAACAAAGATTTTAATATTACCGTTCGCCCTTTCTATTTTGCTCGAATAGCCGTTGACCCCAAAGACAAAAACGTCTTGATAAAAGCCGGCTTCTTGCCTAAAATCAGTAGAGACGGAGGTAAAACTTTCAAGCAAATAAGTGATATGCACCCCGATATTCACGATGTGGTTTTTGATAAAGACAATTCCGACCGTGTATATTTTGCCACCGATGGCGGCTTTTACATTTCTATGGATAAGGGCAATACCTGCGTACAGTGTCGTAATTTGAACGTTGGACAATATTACTATGTAAGCGTTGATAATGAAGAACCTTACAACATCTACGGCGGCTTGCAAGACAACGGTTCGTGGTATGTTCCCAATACGACAACCGGTGGAGTTGCCGAAAAAGATTGGCATTTTGTAGGCGGTGGCGACGGTTTTAGGGTTTTTAAGCATCCTACCAAAAATATTATTTATTCCGAAAGTCAAGCAGGTGAATGGATCGGTCGTATTGATACGGATAAAAAAACCGTAACCGACATTACGCCTTTGGCAGAAAAAGAAGGTGATAAATTACGTTTTAATTGGAATACGGCTTTGACAACCAGCCCCAACAATCCGGATAGAATATATGTAGGTAGCCAATATCTACACAAATCCGACGATACCGGAAACAATTGGCATATCATTTCGCCCGACTTAACGACCAACGATAAAAGCAA
>WGDP01000030.1 GCA_015493215.1 Bacteroidales bacterium
AATGTAATTACAAGGGAAGGAGTTCACGGGCTTGAGCATAATAAATGGGGAAAGGAAGAAACGCCTGGCCATGATGTAACAATTCCGTTTACACGTATGCTTGCCGGGCCAATGGATTATACCCCGGGTGCCATGGTAAATGCCACAAAAAATAATTTCAGAGCCATTTGGAGCCGTCCGATGAGTCAGGGAACACGTTGCCACCAACTGGCCATGTACGTGGTTTACGAAAGTCCGTTGCAGATGCTGGCCGACAGCCCTTCGCACTATTACGACGAACCCGAAGCCATGGGATTTCTTTCAAAAGTGCCAACGGTATGGGACGAAACCGTGGTGCTTGATGCAAAAGTGGGTGAATATATTTTAGTTGCCCGCCGGAACGGAAAAGATTGGTATATTGGCGGAATGACCAATTGGAATAGGCGCGACCTTGAAGTTGATTTTTCGTTCTTAAAACAGGGCGAACACACCATAACCATTTGGCAGGATGGTATTAATGCTGATAAATACGGCAACGATTTTAAGATGATTACAAAAAAGGTTTCCGCTGCCGATAAGATGAAAATTCATCTGGCACCGGGTGGTGGTTGGGCAGCACGAATTTATTAAAAAATTAAACCATGGACATTAAAAACCACATAGCAAAAGTTTTTTCTTTCGTTAATGATGAATTGTTGAAAGAGATTGTATTATATGCTTCCGAAAAACATTTTCCTGCCAACACCGAATTGGTTAAGGAGGGGCATTTTGTAAAAGTTTTACCTCTGGTTTTAAACGGGCTTGTTAAGGTTTTTACCAAGCATGAAGACAAAGAGCTTTTACTTTATTACATCACACAGGGCGAAACCTGTATTATGTCGTTTGCATCGGCAATAAATGATGAGCCAAGTCAGATTTACGCCATTACCGAAGAGGATACCCATGTTATTTTAGTTCCTGTTGACAAACTTAAACAGTGGGTAAAAACCTATCCTGAGTTTAATGCTTTGCTGTATAGGCAGTACAATGTTAGATACCACGATTTGATGGATACCATTCATTTGGTTTTGTTCAATAAAATGGAACACAGGCTGTACAAATATCTAATTGAAAAATCTGAACGGTTAAAGAGTAATTATTTAAAAATTTCACATAAACAAATAGCCTCCGAGCTGGGCACTGCCCGCGAAGTAATTAGCCGTGTTATGAAAAAAATTGAACAAGAAGGGCTTGTTAAGCAGGAAGGAAATTCAATACTTATTTTGAATCGGTGACTTTTGTCACTGTACAAAAGAAAAGACAGCTCTATTTTTGCTTCATAATTTAAATATAATTATTATGAAAAAGAATGTAGGATCAACCGACAAAGCTGTCAGAATTATTTTGGCCATTATTATAGCCATACTTTACTTTACCAATGTTGTTACCGGTACATTGGGAATAGTGTTGCTTGTTTTTGCAGCAGTATTATTATTGACCGCTTTTATTGGGTTTTGCGGCCTTTATGCGCCATTTGGAATTAGCACATGTCCACGTAAGAAATAAGTGAGTTAGTGTCAAGTCATGTATCTTTTGGCTGTGAGATTGCTTTGTCTTTTGATATTTATCGGAAGCAATCTCAATACGTTATTTTGAGTTTGACATGACTCCAGACTTAAAAAGTAAGACAAAAAGTACTCCCCTTGTTTTCTATGCTTTCCACGGTAAGTACAGTTTTTAATATTCGGGCGTATTCATTACAAAGAATTAGCCCCATTCCGGAACTTTTTTCATTATTGGTTCCTGGCCGGTTAAAATCAAAATTCAAATCAAACACATGTTCTATCTTGCCTTTTGGTATTCCAATTCCGGTATCTGCAACACATAATTTAATTCTGTTGTTTTCTTCTTTCGAGAAAACCTTCACTTTACCATTTGTTGGTGTAAACTTAACAGCATTACCAATGAGGTTTTGAAATATATGTGCCAAAATTCTTTTATCGGTTTGTAAAAACAGGTTTTGGGACACCTCTATTGTAAAATCTATTTTTTTTTCTTCAATTGAAGTGTGAAATAGTTTTGAGGTTTCAGTTAATACGCTGAAAACATTTTCATTTTGAAACAACGGTTTAATAAGCCCCTGTTGGCTCCTGCCCCAGGATAGCATATTTTCCAACAGCACATAAGTTTTTTCGGCACTATTTAACAAGGAGTTGATATACCTTTTTTTATCTTTGTCGGCCAACGAATCCCACGACTTATCCAATAAGTTCAGCAAACCCAGCATCCCGTTAAAAGGGCCTTTTAAATCGTGGCCTATAATTGAAAAAAACTTGTTTTTACTTTTGTTCAATTCAATCAGTTTATCATTGTTTTTTTTGGATTGGACAAGAAGTTTCTTTCTCTTTTTACGTGTTTTTATTAATGCCAGCAACAAGATTATTAATACTATGGAAAAAAGAAGGCTGACCATTATTTCATAATTTTTTACTTTTAGTATTTTTTCGTGGAGTATCTCTTTTTGTTTTAACAGCTCAAAATCTAACTTTCTTTCTGCAATATATTTTTCAATTTCATAAGATGCAATTTGGTTTTTTGCCTCGTGCATATTAATAGTATCCTCGACGGATTCAAATTTTTTAAACGTTTGCAATGCTTGCCGGTAGTTGCCTTTTTTTGTCTCCAATTCACCAAGTGCTTTAAGAGCATTTTCTTGGTAAGAGAGTATCCCAAGACTGTCAGCAAGCCTCAGTCCTTTGTGCAAAAACTCATCTGCAATTTTTATTTTATTCTTTTTTAGATAGATAGTTCCCAGGTTAACTAAAACCGCTGCCCGTATATCATTTCGTTGCTCATAATATTTATTATTCATGGCTTTCTTATAGTAATATATGGCAGAATCATAAGCCTGCTGTTCAATGTATATATTTCCCATATTTAGCAGGAAAGTTAATTTATAAAAATCACGAAAGTTAGGTGATGCCGACTCAACTGCTTTTCTGTTATAATAAACTGCGGAATCAAAATCAGGCTTAACCAAAATATATAGTTGTGCGAGATTGAGGTAAGTTGATG
>WGDP01000031.1 GCA_015493215.1 Bacteroidales bacterium
AAACCCGATGTGGTACTTTCCGATATCAGCATGCCCGGTAAAACCGGAATTGAGGTTTGTGCTCAGGTAACACAAAAATTTCCTGACGTGAAGTTTATTATGCTTTCGATGTATAACAACGAAGCTTTCTTTGCCAACAGTTTAAAAGCCGGTGCCAAAGGTTTTTTGTCGAAAGAGGTGCCCAAGGAGGAGCTGATTAGAGCCATTAAAACGGTTTTTGACGGCGGGGAGTATTACGATAAAAAAATAAGCAATGTGTTGATAAAAGAATATATAGGACAGATAACAAAATCAGATTCATCTCCTCAATCACACACACTTTTATCAGCTCGCGAAAAGCAGATTATTAAATTGGTAGCCGAAAGCCATACCAACTCCGAAATAGCAGACATGCTGATGATTAGCATACGAACGGTAAATGCACATAAAAACAATATTATGCGAAAGTTAAATCTTAAAAGCAATGTTGATATTGTTAAATATGCTGTGGTAAACAAAATTATATCGTTGTAATTTACTTTTCTTCACAAGATACTTTTGGCCGTTGAGATACTTTTGAGGGGAATAAAATATTTGCTTTTTCCTCCTCCTTTTCCGATGCCAATCGGAGTTATCGGAACTTTTATCTTTTATCTTTTTTCCTTTATCTTTTTTCTTTTTTCTTTTATCTTTTATCTTTTTTCTTTTATCTTTTATCTTTTTTCTTCCCTCCAATAGCTATGGGAGCTATCGCGATTTTTATCTTGCCTCTTAGGTATTTTACCTACCAACCGTATTCGTTACCTACTAAAAGTTACGTTTTTCTTCTATTGTATATAAGGTATTTTAAATTGAAATTTGCAATCAAACGAAAAACCTGTTTATAATTATGAAGAAGAACTATTTTATCATTGTTTTAAGTGCATTGATTGTGTTTCCCTTTTACGCTCTTTTTGCGCAAAACCAAAACAGCAACATAAAAACCGGAAAATCCAAGGTATCGTTTGGTGCCGATTTGGTCAGTCGCTATGTTTGGCGCGGGATGCAGTTGGGTGGCAATGCGCCAAATATTCAACCTACCATAACCTACAGTTACGGAGGTTTTGAAGTTGGTGTTTGGGGGTCGTTTTCGCTGGCCGGAAGTAACTATTCCGATGAAGGAGATTTATATATAAGCCAGTCATTTGCAAACCAAATGTTTACAGTTACTTTGACAGATTACTTTTTCCCTGTTGAATTTGGCACTTACAAATATTTTGATTACCGAAAAGATTCCACCGGACATGTTTTTGAAGGTGCTTTTACTTATAACGGTGTTGAAAAATTTCCTTTAACTGCCATGATTGCCGTTAATTTTTACGGTGCCGATGCTGCAAGAATTGAAAGTGACCCCGGTAGCAATGAGTTCAACCAAAAAACGGGTATTCAGTACTCAACCTATTTGGAATTGGGTTATCCTTTTAAAGTTAGTAGTATTGATTTTAATACATTTATCGGCTTTAACCTCACTACCCCTAAAAAAGCTGATAATTCAACCGGATATGTTGGAGAAACCGGATTTTATGGCGATAGAATCGGGGTGGTAAATCTTGGGTTTACGGCTTCAAAATCCATTCCAATAACTAACAAGTTTGCCCTGCCGGTAAACATTTCACTTATAACCAATCCCTTATCGGGAAAAATATTTTTTGTTTTTGGAATTTCAATTTAGTCACTTTTTATTAATTAATATTTACAATTATGTTTGATACAGGTACAACGGCTTTTATGATTCTATCAACAAGCCTCGTTATGTTAATGACACCCGGATTGGCTTTCTTTTACGGCGGATTGGCGAGTAAAAGAAACATTCTTGGTATTATGATGCAAACATTTGCATCGCTCGGTATTACCACCGTGCTTTGGATTACTTTTGGCTATTCGCTCTGTTTTAGCGGTGGCGAAGGTTCCATAATTGGTAACTTCGATTGGGCTTTTCTTAACAATATCCCTTTTTCGGATGCATTTAAGGGTGCTGACGGGAAATACCCGACCTATATTTTCGTGGCTTACCAAATGATGTTTGCCATTATCACTCCGGCTTTAATTACCGGTGCTTTTGTTAACCGAATTACTTTTAAAGCCTACTTATGGTTTTTGGTGGGTTGGCAAATTTTTGTTTATTACCCCTTTGTACACATGGTTTGGGGCGGCGGTTTGTTAGCCACTATGGGTGTTGAGGATTTTGCCGGTGGTTTGGTTGTTCATGCAACAGCAGGTTTTGCTGCTTTGGCTTCGGTATTTTATGTTGGTAAAAGACAAGACCGTCAGTCGCCTCCCAACAGTGTGCCTTTGGTAGCCATCGGAACAGGATTGTTGTGGTTTGGCTGGTACGGTTTTAACGCCGGTAGCGAGTTAAAAGTTGACGATATTACCACGCTGGCATTTTTAAATACCGACGTAGCTGCTTCATTTGCTGCTGTTACCTGGTTAATCATCGAATGGGTTCATGTTGGTAAACCTAAATTTATCGGGTTGTTAACAGGTTCGGTTGCCGGATTGGCTACCATTACGCCTGCTGCCGGTTTTGTTCCGTTATGGGCTGCTATTATTATCGGAATAACTGCTTCAACCGTTGCTTATCTTGCCGTACAGCTTAAGAACAGGCTTGGATGGGACGATGCATTGGATGTTTGGGGCGTTCACGGTATGGGTGGTGTTACCGGCATGATTTTACTCGGTGTTTTTGCCTCATCAGCCATCAACGGACAGGGCGGCCTTATTGAAGGCAATGGAGCCTTCTTTGCCAAAGAAACCATATCGGTTATTGTGGCAGCAGCCTACGCCTTTGTTTTTACTTACATCATGTTGGCTCTAATTAATAAAATTACCCCTGTTAAGGTTAGCGAAGATATCGAACTTGCGGGTATCGATATGGCTATACACGGTGAAAAAGCTTACGATGAAGGAAGTTTATAACAAACTGTTTTTAGTTAGATTGTAAGATAAAAAAACCTGCCGGATTATTCCGGCAGGTTTTTTTATGCTAAGAGGTCATATCCCGAAATTTTAATCCTCCGATTCTTCTATTTCCCTTCCGTCGCCAATTAAAATACCAAGGCCCCGGGTAACTTCGCGGCTGTCGAAAATAATTTTAAGGACAATGGCAAGCGGGGTGGCAATAAGCATACCAACAGGACCTAAAATATATCCGAACAGCATCATCGATAAAAATACAACCAGAGGAGATATGCCAAGATTTCTGCCCATCAGTTGAGGCTCAATTACATTTCCGATAACGGTGTTGATTACTAAATAGATAATCATGGCGATTAACGCAATCATCGGACCGTTTAAAACCAGAGCAAGTAATATGGCCGGAATGGCGGCAATAAACGAACCTATACTTGGAATAAAATTCAGTATAAACGCCAGAAACCCCCATAACAAGGCAAATTGAACACCAAGTATATACAACGATACGCCCACTAAAATTCCGGTTGATAAACTGGTAAGGGTTTTGATGCCAAAATAATTTCGGATTTGCTTTATCATCTGCACGGAATGTTGAGAAGAGTCGGCTGAAATATAACTGAGCTTTTTTGCAAATTGATCCGATTCGGCAATCATAAAAATAAAAATAATAAAAATAAGCGCCGACCCCGAAAGGACTGACCCAAAGCCGGATGCTACAGGCGCTACCATGGGTAACAGACTTTTGCCCGTAATATTACTTAAAATGTTATCGTTGGCATTTATTATTCCAAGATTTGCAAGCTGGTTATTTGTTTTAGTGGCAAAGGAGTCGAATTGAGCTTGTAATGTAGGAAGTTTATCCATAAAGTTATTTACCGACTCTCCGATTAACAGTCCGATTAATCCAAAAATAAGAATTATTGAAAAAACAACAATTGTTGTAGCCAGCCATTTGGGCACTCCTTTCTTTTTCAGCCAGTTTAGTGGCGACAGGCTGACGGCGGTAAAAAATGCAGCCACTAAAATGATGTTTATAATGTGGCTTGCCTGCTTAAGTGCTGCCATCGAAATTATAACGCCAATGGCAACAATCCAAAAACGAACACCACCAACATATTGCAGATATTTATCGTATTTGCTGTTTTCCATAATTCAGGTTTGAAATTTTATTCTTCACCCGTTGAAGGGCAGGTGTCTTTATTGGTAAAATAGGCCAGTTTTTCAAGTTTGGCAATCATGTCGTAGTTCTCCACATGTACCTCTTTGGGAACCTGAAGGTGAACGGAAGTAAAATTTAAAATACCTTTCACCTTTGCCTGTACAATGGCTTTGGTAATTTCATTGGCAAACGATTGGGGTACTGCAAGAACAGCAATTTCAATTTTTTCTTTCCGAAGAACCTCTTTCATCTTTGAAATGTTATAGCATTTTACCTCCATAAACTGGGTGGCAGGCTCATCGTTCAGTCTGAATGTGGCAGCAACTTTTAGTTTACTGTTAACATTGTTAAAGTATTCTGCTACAGCTCGTCCCATGTCGCCAATACCAACAAAAGCAACTTTTTGAATGTAGCGACAATCAATTGCATCACCTACCTTATCAATAAGGCTTTTAATGTTGTATCCCTTGTGAATGTCGCCCGTAAAACCTATTAACATCAAATCGCGGCGTACATGAGCAGGATTGATTTTTAACAGATGAGCAAGCCGGTGCGAATGTATAAATGGATTTTCCTTGTACGGATAATTTAGCAGAATACGACGGTACAAACTCAATCGTTCAACGGTGTTAGCAGGTAAATCTTTAACCATAATTATTAATTTAAATGAAAAACAACTCCGGCTTCTATTTTAAAAATTCTGTCCCATTTTGAATCGTAAGCAGGATTTTCCAACAAGCTGCCAAAGCTGGCAGTAAAGCCGGGAGACAAATATATGCCAACTTTTTCAGAAAAATCATAAATTACTCCTATAAAAAAGTTAGCACCAAAATCGCTGGTGTTAAATTTTTCAGACTCCAATAACTTATCAGTGGTGCCATGATAGTCAGTGCGGTTATGGCCTGCCTGAATGTCAGGATATTTCTCATGGTCAATATATTGAAAATCGCCTTCGGCAATGTACATATCGGCATAACCTTGCCGGTGAGCTTGTAGAAACAACGAATAGTACGCTGAAGCCTGAATGAATAACTTAAAGTTATCTACTCCTTTAATGTATATAATACTAATGGGAATGGTAATGTAATCAAGTTTGTAGTTAAAGTCGTAAGCCGAATAGCTGTTCTGTGAAACTACAGAATCGTTAAACTGAAACCATGCCGATTGAAAACTGCTGCTAAAGGCTCTCTGGTCGAAATTAAGCCCGAGGCGTATTTTAAAACTTTGCGAAATATTACGTTCGGTAAAAATTCCTGCCATAAACCCAACTCCGCTTTCGGGAGGGGAGGGCAATCCCGGCGATGAAATATTAGTAAACTGTGGCCCCGCCGCTATGCCCATACTCCATTTGGATGCAGTAGATTCTTGCGAATATATTTGTATTGGAATGCCAATTATAATTGATGCGGTAATAAAAAAAAGAATAATATTTTTCACAATCCTGTGTTTGATAAAAAAAATCAGATTGCAAAAGTAAGTATAAAGGTGGGTTTAAGGATGGCTTTTCAGTTGATTTTGCGATTCTAAAGCTGTTTTGCCTATTTTTGAGCAATATTTGTAAGGTAGTAATGAAGCGATATTTTATTAAACTGGCCTACGATGGTACCGGATATCATGGCTGGCAGGTACAACAAAATGCACATACTGTTCAAGCTGAACTTGAGCAAAAGATCGGCTTGATGCTAAAGCAACCGGTTGCTATTACGGGATGTGGCCGTACCGATACAGGTGTGCATGCCAGCGAATATTATGCTCATTTTGAAGTTGATAACCTGCAGTTTACCGAAAAAGATTTTGTGTTTAAACTCAACCGGTTTTTGCCAAAGGATATTGCCGTTTACGATGTGTTTAAAGTTGATGCCGACATGCATGCTCGTTTTAGCGCCCTGTTACGTACATACAAATATTACATAAACCAAATAAAAGAACCTTTTAGCCGTCAGTTCAGCTATTTTTATAACGGGCAGTTGGATATTGGAAAAATGAATACTGCGGCAACATTATTGTTACAGTTTAACGATTTTACCAGCTTTTCGAAACTGCATACTCAAACGGCCACCAATTTGTGTAGTATTTCGGAGGCCACCTGGAAATATTTTGATCCGGGAAAACTGGTTTTTACCATAACTGCCGATCGCTTTTTACGAAATATGGTCAGAGCCATTGTGGGCACTTTGCTTGAAATTGGGAAGGGTAAAATGCCACCGGAAAGCATCGTTGAGATAATAGAAGCAAAGGACAGGTCGCGGGCAGGATTTTCAGTTCCTGCAAAAGGATTGTTTTTACATAAAATAAAATATCCTTTTAAAGAATCCTGATGCTTACCTGTTGTTTTTGGTAATTATTTTGAAAGGGGTTCCATAGTGTTGCTGTCATCCTCCTTGTTAAACGAGCTGGTAAGCTCATTGCAAACATCCTCCAGCTCTTGCGACAGTTCATCTACAAGTTGTTTCATCAGCTTTTCCTCAGTGCCGGTTTTTGCCAGCGTTTCAATAACTTTGGCTTTCTCTTTGGCCTCGCTAAGTCCTAAAATGTCAAGCGATGGCTTAATTTGATGGGCCGTATAGTTAAGGTTGCCCCAATTGCGCTCCTGTATGGCTTTCTGAAGTTTCTCTTTTTGTTGGGGAATTATTTGTAAAAAAAGATTTATCATATCTTTTACATCCGAGTCGCTATCGCCCACATAGGAGCGCAATTTGCTTAGATTAACAGGTTCAGTATTTGACATTTTTTAGTAATAAATGTTATAAAATAATTACAGTTCGTTGTTTTTAATCATTCGATATATGGTAGATTTACCGATATCCAGCTTTTTAGCGGCAAGATTAACGTTATTGTTATATTTAACTAAAAAATAACGAATAATCTTTTTATTGTATTCGGCAAGCGAAGTTTCTTCAAGCAAAAAGTCGGAAAGAGAATTGGTTGAGTTAAAATTGATGTGGGAAGCATCGATATTGTTGCTATCCGATAAAACACAAGCAAGTTCAATAACGGCCCTCAGTTCACGTACGTTTCCCGGGAAGGTATAATCCAGTAATTTGTCCTGAGCTTCTTTGGTAATGGTTTTGGCCGGCAATTCATTTTCTTTACAAAATGTATCGCTAAAATGCTTTGCCAAAATAAGGATGTCGTGCCCACGGTCACGCAACGGGGGAAGCTCGATGGGAAGGCCTAAAATTCGATAGTAAAGGTCTTCTCTAAAATTTCCTTTTCTTACTTCATCAGCAAGGTTCCGGTGCGTTGCCACAATTATTCGCGGTGCAATTTTAATGACGGTGTTGCCCCCAATACGTGTCAGCTCGTTTTCCTGTAACACCCGTAGTATTTTGGCCTGCATATTCAGCCCCATCTCACCAATTTCATCCAAAAACAGGGTTCCCTCGGTGGCTTGTTCAAATTTTCCAATCTTTCGTGTTGTGGCACCTGTAAAAGCTCCCTTTTCGTACCCAAATAGCTCGCTTTCAATTAATTCGTTTGGTATTGCTGACACGTTAACAGCCACAAAAGGCTTGTTTGCCCTGCCTGAGTTGTAATGAATGGCTTTTGCAACCAACTCTTTCCCTGTTCCCGTTTCGCCGGTGATTGATACCGTAATGTTGGTTTTGATGGCACGGCTCATAAGCCTGAAAATGCGTTGCATCTCCTGACTGTTACCCTTTAAAATATTGCCAAATTCATACTTTTTGCCAACCTCTTCTTTTAACTCCGATAGCTCTGTCCGGAGCATTAAATTTTCCCGGATTTTATTGGCAGCATTCCAAAGCCTTGTTTTGGTATGGTCGTCTTTAACAAAATAATCATAGGCTCCCATGCGCAGCAATTCAACAGCAGTATTAATATCTTCCTGTCCCGAAACAATTATTACAGGAATATCGGGGTTGGTGGTGTTTATTCTTTTAAGCACTTCCATGCCCGAAAGGTCGGGAAGACGATAATCCAATGATATTAAATGCGGACTGATGTGAAGGTTTGCCAATGCTTCTTTTGCCGTGGAAAATAAAAAGACTTCATTATCAGGATTAAGTGCCAGATGCCGACGAATAAGCTCCCCGTAAAAAGGGTCGTCCTCAATAACAAATATCTTAAAGGTATTCATAGGTGCTTTCATTTTGAGTTTAAATTACTTAGGTTAGGTAATCCTTTAGTGAAAAGTTTTTAACACAGCAAAATTAATCTAATTAGTTGGCTAAAACAAGGAAATTGTTCTAAAAATGATAATTATTACACGATTGGGAAAAGATTGCAAAATAACTAATATTTTTTCTTGTTAAATTTGGATGTGGAATCAACTATCTTTGCATTTTTTCTACCCAATGATAATTTGGCAAGAATAAATAGTAAACTACTGATTATTATAAAGATATAAACCCATGAAACAACTGTATGGAACGTTAAAAATAGTTGCTGTAGCGATTGTCATTTCCGTTGGGATGCTGTTGCTATTTTACTTTTTTGCTCCCTTGTACCAATTTTCAACACCGCAACCGTTTAGCGGCAATAAACTTTACAATCCATATAAAAACATGCAGTCTGATGCCTGGTGTTTATTGGATGTATCCAACGCTGACAAAGCTGTTGACGACTTTTTGCCAAAAGATAAATCCTGTTTTATTTTTGCAGATAATCAAAAAATAACGCCGTCGGAGCTTTCCGGAGTTTCGCTGCCTGCCTATACCCATGGTTTCAATCTGGCAGGAGTTAAACAGGTTTGTATTGGTTCGGATGAGGTGTTGTGGATTGATCTTATATTCTTCCAGACAACAGGGCTTAAACAATGGGTAATCGATAGGTTGCGGCCTCATAATAAATTAATAGCACTGGGTACCGATGGATATTCTTTTGACGATTTAAGGAAAATAACCCACTATGATTTACTTGAAATATCCAATGGAAAGGACTTTTCATTGGCCAAATGGGACACTGCGTTAAGTGCAGGACAAAAGGCATTTTTGCTCGCCGACAACCGTGCAGGTGTAAAGAAAAACTTAAGCTTTACGATGGTTAATCTACCTTCCAAAACTGGAAAATCGTTCATTCATTCTTTAAAAAAAGGAATATCCTATGGTGTTAAATTGCCTGTTAAAAATAGTGTGAATGGTGAAGCTAATGACAATATTTTAAATCATCTTCCTGTAATACAAAAGGTTGAGCTTTTACATGATACTCTTTTAGTTAAGTTGAACTCAGATGTGAAAATGATTAGGTTTGTTAAACAGAGAGGTGTTGAAGTTAAAAATGCTAAAGCAACCGATTCGGTATTGTATGTGGTAAAACCTAATGATCAATACGTTCGTATTGAAGTGAGTTTGAACGATGGTACGGTTTACTATTTAAACCCTGTTATTCGTTATAATGGAAATAGGCCTGAATCAAGGTTAATAGCTAAGGTTGATGTGAGCACAACAGGATGGATGAGGCTGCTATATTTTTCAATGGTTGCTTTTTTGTTTTGGTATTTTACCCGCAAGCTGCCGGGTAAAAAAGAGAAGTAATAGCTAATTGAAAGTTTTATCTTTAAGCCATTTGTCTATTTCTGTTAATTTCTTCTCCCATTTATTCGTATAAATATCTTTTAGTGCTTCTTTAAACAAGGGTTTGTTATTATACAATTCAGTATAAAGGAACCAGATATGCTTTTTTGCCGTTTGTTGATCAGCCAAAACGTTAAATCTGGAATTAAAGATTGTATTGGTACGTACGGCCTCAATCACTTTGAAATATAGTCTCTCTTTTGAGCGAAAATAGTAATGAATTGCGGCTTTGTTAATTTTAGCTTTGTTGGCAATTTGTCGCAATGATGCCCCATGGTATCCGTACAAAAGAAAGATACAATATGCCGCCTGTAATATTTTCTTTTCGGTATTTGTTTTGTCGTTTTTCACGTATATTGAGTTTTAGTGTCCATAAAGAAGTTAAAAACGTAATTTCTCTGTCATAATTCCAAACCGGAGAACGTCCAGCCTGTGATTGAAATAGATGTTGTAATAATCGAGTCCGTGGTAATACTGGACAAATAGCCCCACATCTTCCAGGAATTTGGGGTGATAGTAAAAGGTAAGTTTCAGGTTGACACGGTTCAGGGAATACCAGACCCAATTATTCAGTTCGCCAAACATCCAGGTTAGTTCGCCTTTCAGCGAAATGCGGGCTTTTTTTTCTTTGTCTGAAACACCCCTGGCCGGAAGCTTGAATACAGAAAACGCATTGTGCCAACGTACCGTGCTGTATATTCCTTTCATTTC
>WGDP01000032.1 GCA_015493215.1 Bacteroidales bacterium
CAGCGGGCTGCGGAAATAACATACAAACATCTTACCGGCCTTACGTACGAGTTTACCATTACCATGTACACGCGAACATCAAGCCCTGCCGATGACACCCGAAACACCATGCCAATAATATGGGGTGATAACTCATCGGAAGAAATACCTCGCATCATTTTTACCGATTGGGGTGATGATATTTCGTACAATGTGTATGTGGGACAACACACTTTTCCGGGTCCTGGGAGTTATACCATCTCGGTGGAAGACCCAAACCGTAACAACGGCGTTGTAAATATTCCCAACTCGGTAAATGTTCCTATTTATGTTGAGTCAACGTTGGTTATTAATCCTTTTTTAGGCTACAACAACTCGGTGCAGTTGCTGAATCCTCCCATTGATAAGGCCTGTGTGGGGAAACTGTTTATTCATAATCCGGCAGCTTACGACCCTGATGGCGACAGCCTGTCATACAAGCTGGTTGTGTGTAAAGGAGCAGCCGGTTACGATATTCCGGGTTATACCTTTCCAATGGCTTCCGACTATTTTAAGTTGGATTCGTTGAATGGAAATATGGTCTGGAAAAATCCCATGTTACAAGGCGAGTATAATGTGGCATTTGTTGTGCAAGAGTGGAGAAACGGCACCCTTATAGGCAGTGTCCGTCGTGATATGCAAATTACGGTGGTTGCCTGCGACCATGACCCGCCGGATATTTTTGCACTTGACGATACCTGCGAAATAGCCGGTAACTTTTTAAAATTTCCGGTATCGGCTACCGATCCCGAAGGTACTAAAGTTACCATTACGGCTTTTGGCGGCCCCTTTACTTTGACTAACAACCCCGCACGAATCAACCCCGATCCCGGTGTGGGGACAGGTACCGCACATACGCAGTTTGAATGGGATACAAAATGTACGCACATACGTAAAAGTGCATATAATGTGGTTTTTAAAGCCAAGGATAACGGCTACCCTGTAAGGCTCGTTAACTTTAAAAACAGTACGATTAAAATTATAGGCCCTCCTCCCGAAAACCTTACCGCCGTTGCGTTGGGAAACGGTATTAATCTTGATTGGGATAAGGAACAATGTGCCAATGCCACAGGGTACAATATTTACCGGAAAGCCGACTCGTCAAATTGGGAACCGGGAGTTTGTGAAACCGGAGTGCCTGCCTATACGGGCTTTAAATTGATAAATACAATTGACGGGGTGCATAATTCGGAGTTTCGTGATGACAACCTGGGGAGCGGGCTTAACCACGGAATAAGATATTGCTATCGCGTTACGGCAACATTTCATGATGGGGCAGAGAGCTTGGCGTCAAATGAAGCCTGCACTTTTTTAAAGCGTGATGTTCCGATTATTACGCATGTAAGCAACGATAGCACTGATATCAATGCAGGCAGGGTGATGGTAATTTGGGCCAGACCCACTGAGTTGGATACCGTTCAGTACCCGGGACCCTATCAATATACCTTGTTTCGAAATAATGGAATTTCATGGAATAATCCTGTTGAAGTAACCGTGCTTGACGGGATGGATGACACAACATGGTTAGATGCCTCGGTTAACATGAATACCAATAATCAATCATACAGTTATCGTGTTGACCTCTCCAGCAAAACGGTGGGTTTTATTGATAGTTCACAGGATGCCTCTTCCATATTTTTAACACTGCATCCTTTTAACAAGGCTCTGCGGTTAACATGGTCGTTTAAGGTACCTTGGATAAACAAAAAATATATTGTTTACCGAAAAAATCCCGATAGCAATATGTTTGTAGCTATTGACACGATTGATAAAACAATCTATTTTGACAGAGGTCTTGAAAATCATAAGGAGTACTGCTATTTTGTTAAGGCCATTGGTCACTATTCGGTCCCGGGTATTGTTGACCCGTTGATAAACCTGTCGCAAATTGCATGTGGTGTGCCCGATGATAAGGAGCCTCCCTGTAAACCTGTTTTGACAGTTAAAACCGATTGTGACAATATCGAAAATACATTGTCATGGAATCTGCCTTACGATAGTTGTAATTATGATGTTGCCAAATATGTGATTTTTTATTCGCATCCCGGTGCAGATAATTTGATTGCCATCGACTCCATTACCAACCCATATGACACAACATTTGTTCATGCCAATCTTGATAATGTAGTTGGCTGCTATGGTGTTGTAGCCGTTGATTCGGTTGGCAACAGAAGCCAAATGTCTGATATTACCTGCGTTAACTACGATGCCTGCCCCGCCTGTGATCTGCCCAATGTTTTTACTCCCAACGATGATAATTTTAACGACTTGTTAAGACCCATCAATAAAAATCCTAAGGCCACCATCGACCATATTGAATTGTCTGTTTTTAATCGTTGGGGTGTGGAGGTGTTTTATACCGAAGACCCCGAAATTAAATGGGATGGAAAAAATCAAAAAACCGGAAAGCTGCTCCCCGATGGTACCTATTATTATAAGTGTACCGCTTATGTGGTATCAAACGAAGGCGTTATTACCACTCATTTGCAAGGATCGATTACCATTTTGACCGGGAATAAATAATCATTTTACCGGAAGCCGTTTTATTATTGTCACGTAAAACTATCCAATATATCCCCGGAGGCAGGTTGGTTGACAGCAATAGATATTGTTGGCCGTTTTCATGGATGTTCTTCCTGTAAACTTCAGTACCAAAAATGTTGATAATTGATAAGATGGCGTTTTCAAAGTGCTTGTTAATAAATATTTTAAACCTTCCATTGTTGGGGTTGGGTGCGAGTGTTATTTCAATAAGTGCGGGATTTTGAGGGGTGAAAACATAAGTTGAATCTGAACAAATAGTCAGCGGCATTCCTGTTTCGTAACGCTCCTTGGCGGGAATGGTTCCTGCGTTTAACGTGTTCGGGTAACCAATTGATGGCCAAACGTTGCTGATGTCCCAAAAAACAGGTTGGCTTTCAAGATAATAGGAAGAGTCGGCTAAATCATCAGTTCCGTTGGGAATGGTTACGTTTAAAATGTTATTTCCATATTGAAAGTGGTTGTCTCCGGTTAATACGTATTGTCCATAAAACAAGTTGAAATCAGTGGTTTCGTTTCCAACAAAATTTTGGTAGGAAGTTTCGAGTAAATCATTGTTGGTCATAATTATGCCCCAACGCTCAGCCCTGTTTCTGAAAAGTGTATTGTATGGCCCTGATGGCCCCCAGTAGTGGTCGATTATAATATTTTGAACTACGTTGCTCTCGAACAGGTTGGCATAGGCATAATGGCCGTGTAACGAAAGGTCGCCTGATAAGTCATGGATGGGTTCGGTTCGGTAGGGATCACGTGAATAGTTGTAGGCAAAAACATTTCCGTTGGCACCGGTTTTAACCATCATGGCATGTCGCAAATGGCTAAAAATATTGTTTTCAACCAAGCACTCGCTGCTATGGTGCGCCAGCGTAACGCCATATCCGTGTGTGGCAGCTCCGTCATACTGAAAAGCATGATGAAAATAGCAGCCGGTAATTATTATGGAAAGGCTTTTGGAAATATAAACATGGCTTCCAACACTGCTGTCGCTTTCAATTCCGGTTACACGACAATTGCGTGCATAGTTAAAATAAATGTTATGGCCACCGCCGTTTTCAGGCTGGTCGAGCCGTTTGATTTTAAGGCAACTGATACCCACATTTATTGCCGGAATAACAGTTTTTATGGTGGGGTGTAAAATCGAATCATAGTCTATTCGCAAAGGCGATTGCAAATAAATGGTATCACCGGCAACCGAGTCAACAACTATCATTTGGCCTACCGACCGGGCTGCCCACGATGTGGGAACAACATCCCAATCGCCATTGTCCTCGCTCAGCTCAATAAAATCGCCGGCAGAAAACAGAAAAGCGGAATCAGTAAAAATTTTGATGCTGTTTTTTGTAAAGCCGCCATCAAGCCATATTGCTTTACCTGTTGAGGTACCGGTAATATTGATGGCGTTCAAATTGTCTTGATCTAAATCAAACAGGAGCGTTGTTAGTGTTGAACCGGCTCCCTTTAAAACAATGCTGTCAGACAAATTTATAGACGCGTTAAACAAATAGTCACCCGGAGGGAAGAAAATGGTAACAGCTTTTCCTTCACTTTGTTCGATGGCTTGCACCATAGCTGACGAGTTGTCGGAAACACCGCTGCCATCACCTCCAAAGTCAAGAATGTTTAATTGGGTTTGAGGTTCAAAAAAGTAGTAATGCTCGTTTACCAAATTCCAATCTACCCTTCGAGCGGCAGGGATAACCTGTCCGTTAACCTTTAAAAAAGTTACAAATATTATGAATAGGTATATGATTTTCATTTTAATAAACGTTTTAACAAAAGTAATGACTATTAGTGTTATTTTTACTACATGTGAAAAATTGCATGATTTCTTCCGAAAGGAATAAGGAAAATATTTAATAAGTTGTTCATTTTAAGATATTAAAACTATGAAGAAATTATTTTTGCTAAGTAGTGTTTTACTTTTGGTAATAGCCTCCTGCAAACAACAGTCGCCAAAAAGTGTTATTACTAAAAAAATTCAGTACGATGTTAATATAAAAAGTCCCGATGCCGACTGGGACTGGTGGATTCAAAATCTTGTGGGTCCCGATAGAGAAAAACTGGTAGATATGATAATGGATGGTGCTTTGTCGGGTAAGTTTCAGGCTTACGATTATTTTAGCGATTCGATTAAACCTGATGACATCAGGGAAATGCTGGCTGATACCTTTTATCTGACCTACAAACGAAATACTCCGCCCTACGACGAATACGATACCACGGTTATCATGAAAATAACACGCGATGATATCCGGCGCATCAGGTTTTTGGAGGAATGGGATATTGACCCCGAAACCATGCAGTTCCAGAAAAAAGTAATGGGAATAGGCCCGGTTGCGCGCCGAATAGATTTGAATGGTGTTGAGCGTTGGCAACCTCTGTTTTGGATTTATACCGACAAGGATTTTGTGCGTGCGCTGCAAAAGGAGAAGGGGTAATGTCTATTTTGATGTGGGAAAGGAGTATTGCTTTTAAGAATACATATATTTTAAAACATTCAAACCACAAAGTGGTTTAATATGAATAACCAACGGTGAAACCGGTGGTTAAAACAATGAATTTATAAAGAACCCTGGAGGGGTTCAATGAAAATTTGTTTAATCTTATTAGTGGTTTAATTTGTGTTAACTTTTTGTTTATCTTTGCGGCCAATTAATTTTTTAACCATTTTAAAAAAAGGTAGGTATTTAACATGATTATTATTCCTGTTAAAGAAGGCGAAAACATCGACCGGGCTTTGAAACGGTATAAACGCAAGTTTGAAAAAACGGGCAACATGCGAGAGCTTCGTGAGCGTCAGCGCTTCACAAAACCCTCCATCAAGCGTCGTGAACAAAAACTTAAAGCGATTTATGTCCAGGGTCTGCGTCAGGCCGAACAAGGTTAAGTGTTAGCGCCTTAACAAAAATTAAGGAATTTATTCCTTTGAAACTTTGAATCAGTTACGTTTTTTCGTATATTTGATTCAAAGTTTCTTTTTTATAGAGTTAATGAATATCAACAACTTCATTCAATATATATCGCTGGAAAAGCAATACTCCGGCCACACTGTAAAAGCTTACACTAACGATTTAACTGCGTTTTTGTACTACATTAAAAGTACGTTTGAAATTTCTGAAATTGTCGAAGTAAACCGCGATGTTGTCCGTTCATGGATTGTCCGTCTTATCGAAGAGGGTAACTCTAACATTACCATAAACCGTAAATTAAGTACTTTAAAATCATATTTTAATTTTTTAATCAAATCAGGATTAATCAAAGTAAATCCGGTTAAAAACATTGTCTCCCTTAAAACCCCTTCGTACCTTCCACATTTTATTACACGCGAAAGAATGAGTTTGTACTACCAAACAAGAGAGGTGGAGGAAGATTTTGTTTCCATACGAAACTTTTTAATCATCGATCTGTTATACACCACCGGCATTAGAGAAACCGAACTGATTAATCTGACAGAAAACGACATTAATTTTAACCAAAATACCATAAAGGTTACCGGCAAGCGCAACAAGCAACGTATTATTCCGTTTTCTGAAAATGAGAAGGACTATATAATAAGGTATATGAAAATAAAAAAGGATACATTTAAGGAGGCAAGTCCATACTTTATAGTTACCAATAAAGGTACACACGCTTATCCAAAGTTTATATACCGTATTGTAAGCAGTGAATTATCCTCGGTAACCGAGTCGAAAAAAAGCCCGCATATACTAAGGCACACCTTTGCAACACACATGCTCAACGAAGGAGCCGATCTGAATAGCATAAAAGAGATTCTTGGTCATGCAAATTTGTCGGCTACACAGGTGTATACACACAACACCATTGAGCAATTAAAATCAATATATAACCATGCGCATCCCAGAGCGCAATTAAAAAAGGAGGTTTAACATGAAAGTAAACATCACGTCAGTTCATTTTAAGGCTGACAAGAAGCTTGAGGATTTTATCGAGAAGAAAGTAAGCAAACTTTCCAACACCTATGAAGGAGTACTTGGAACCAATGTTACATTAAAGCTTGATAATGCCGAGTCGAGAGAAAATAAAATAACCGAAATCAAGGTGAGTATTAAAGGGCAACACTTGTTTGCGAAAAAACAAAGCAAGACCTTTGAAGAAGCTACAGACGTTGCTGTTGAGGCACTTAAGAAACAATTAGCCAAACATAAAGAGATGATTAAAAAATAATTAAAGTTTTTTTTATTTTTTGTTTGGTTATTAAGCTTAAACTATATATTTTTGCAGACCTTTTTACGGAGAGGTCTGCTTCTTTTTTAAAAAGGGGCGCGTTCATTAAGAAAATGTCAACAAAGGCAAGTTCTGAGTAAAGGCAGAAATGCCAACATAGCTCAGTTGGTAGAGCAGCTGATTTGTAATCAGCCGGTCGGGGGTTCGAGTCCCTCTGTTGGCTCAGTTCATTTAAGTATTGAAATCCCGGGGGGATACCGAAGCGGTCAAACGGGGCAGACTGTAAATCTGTTGGCTCAGCCTTCGGAGGTTCGAATCCTCCTCCCCCCACACCTATAAATAAGGTTAAATTGAAAAGGCTGAAGGCTAAAGTAAAAAAACCGAAAAGTTATCTTACTTTAATCTTTAGCCTTTAACCTTGTTAAGCGGGAGTAGCTCATCTGGTAGAGCGACAGCCTTCCAAGCTGTAGGTGGCGGGTTCGAGTCCCGTCTCCCGCTCAGAAGATATTAAAGCCGGGGTAGCTCAGGGGTAGAGCGCTTCCTTGGTAAGGAAGAGGTCACGAGTTCAATTCTCGTCCTCGGCTCGAAGTTAACATAGTGAAGTAAACATTATTATTTTTTAAAAACAAGTTTTGATATGGCTAAAGAAAAATTCGAACGTTCCAAACCGCACGTAAACATTGGAACTATTGGTCACGTTGACCACGGTAAAACCACACTTACAGCTGCCATTACTCTTACCCTGCAAGATAAAGGTTTGGCAGAATTTAAGTCATTTGATTCAATCGACAACGCTCCTGAAGAAAAGGAGAGAGGTATTACAATTAATACTGCTCACGTTGAATATCAAACTGACAATCGTCACTACGCTCACGTTGACTGTCCCGGTCACGCTGACTACGTTAAAAACATGGTAACAGGTGCTGCCCAGATGGACGGTGCTATCCTTGTTGTAGCCGCAACCGACGGTCCCATGCCTCAAACCCGTGAGCACATCCTGCTTGCTCGTCAGGTAGGTGTACCTCGTTTGGTGGTTTTCATGAACAAAGTTGACATGGTTGACGATGAAGAACTCCTCGAGTTAGTTGAAATGGAAATTCGTGACCTTCTTTCGTTCTACGATTTTGACGGTGATGAAACACCTATTATTCAGGGTTCGGCACTCGGTGCTTTGAACGGTGAAGAAAAATGGGTTGGTAAAATCTTCGAACTCATGGAAGCCTGTGATACATGGATTCCTTTGCCTGAGCGCGACGACCAAAAACCATTCCTGATGCCTATTGAGGATGTGTTCTCAATTACAGGCCGTGGTACCGTTGCTACCGGTAGAATTGAAACAGGTGTTATCCACACCGGAGACCCCGTTGACATCATTGGTATGGGTGCTGAAAAACTCAAATCAGTTGTTACCGGAGTTGAAATGTTCCGTAAAATTCTTGATACAGGTATGGCTGGTGACAATGCCGGTTTATTGCTTCGTGGAATCGACAAAAACGAAATCCGTCGTGGTATGGTAATCGCAGCTCCCGGCTCGGTAACTCCTCACAAACACTTCAAAGCTGAGGTTTATATCCTGAAAAAAGAAGAAGGTGGCCGTCATACACCATTCCACAACAGATACCGTCCTCAGTTCTATTTTAGAACAACCGACGTTACCGGTGAAATTTTCATGCCGGAAGGTGTTGAAATGGTAATGCCTGGTGATAACCTTACCATCGAAGTACAACTGATTACCGAAATCGCCATGAACAAAGGTCTCCGTTTCGCTATCCGCGAAGGTGGACGTACCGTTGGTGCCGGTCAGGTAACAGAAATTATTGAATAATATTGCAACAATAATATAAGCAGTTAAAGGCGTTCCGTTTACGGAATGCCTTTGGCTTCTTACATTAACAAGCAAACACGGGAGTAGCTCAATTGGTAGAGTAGTGGTCTCCAAAACCATTGGTTGAGGGTTCGAGTCCTTCCTCCCGTGCAAATTTTTTATATTAGTAAAATGGCTAAATTTAGTATTTCGGCATACATTAAAGAGAGTTACGACGAATGGATGCATAAAGTATCATGGCCAACGTGGAGTGAGCTGCAGAACAGTGCAATCGTAGTATCCGTTGCTTCCCTTATAATCGCTTTGGTGGTTTATCTGATGGATATTTCATTCTCAACAGTCTTACAAAAGTTCTATACAATGTTTTAGGACTTTTTAAGGTTAGCATTGTTCTACCTTATTATATATTAACTGTTTATAACTAATTCAATTTCCCGCAATATGAGCGAACAGTCAGGAAGAAAATGGTACGTTGTCAGGGCTATTAGTGGCAAAGAAAAAAAGGTCAAAGAATACCTTGAGAACGAAATTAACCGATTGAATCTTCAGGATTATATTGCGCAAATTCTGATTCCTACGGAAAAGGTTTACCAAATCCGTAAAGGAAAAAAAATCAGCAAGGAGCGTAACTATTTTCCCGGGTATGTACTGGTTGAAGCGGAACTTACCGGTGAAATTCCTCACATTATTAAGAATATTCCCGATGTATTGGGATTTCTTGGAACCAGAGGAGAACCGGAACCTATCAGGCCTGCAGAAGTGAAACGAATCTTAGGAAAAGTTGACGAGCTGGCCGAACAAGGTGAAGAGGTAAACATTCCGTTTATCGTGGGAGAAACTGTTACCGTTGTTGACGGACCTTTTAACAGTTTCAGTGGAATTATCGAAGAGATTGACCAGGAGAAGAAAAAACTCAGAGTGATGGTCAAAATCTTTGGTAGAAAAACACCCCTCGAGCTTGGCTTTATGCAAGTGGAAAAAGAATAAACAATAGTTATAAACGTATTATCAATTTTAAACATTAAGTTTAAAATGGCAAAAGAAGTAAGTGGATTAATAAAATTACAGATTAGAGGAGGCGCCGCAAACCCTTCTCCACCGGTAGGACCAGCTTTGGGTGCTAAAGGTGTTAATATCATGGAATTTTGTAAACAGTTTAATGCTCGTACACAGGAGCAGGCCGGCAAGGTTATTCCTGTTATCATTACTGTTTACAAAGATAAGTCCTTTGATTTTATCATCAAAACACCCCCGGTAGCCGTTCAGATTACAGAAGCCCTTAAATTAAAAAAAGGCTCTGCCGAACCAAACCGTGTTAAAGTAGGAACGCTAACCTGGGATCAGGTACGCACAATTGCAGAAGCAAAAATGAAAGACTTAAATGCTTTCACAGTTGAATCGGCAATGCGTATGGTAGCAGGTACAGCCCGGAGTATGGGGGTAAAGGTTAAAGGCGAATTTCCTGTAGTATCTGATTAACTAACACTCTAAAAAGAGGAGGAGAATTATGGCAAAATTGTCAAAAAAACACAAAGAAGCTTTGGCCAAATTCGACAAACAGAAAGTGTACTCCCTTGCAGAAGCTGTTAAACTTGTAAAAGAAATTACTTATACAAAATTTGATGCATCTGTTGATTTGAGTGTACGTTTGGGCGTTGACCCACGTAAAGCCAACCAAATGGTTAGAGGTTCGGTAACCCTGCCACACGGTACCGGTAAAGACGTGAAGGTTCTCGTGCTTTGTACACCCGATAAGGAAGAAGAGGCAAAAGCTGCCGGCGCTGACTATGTTGGATTGGACGAATACATCCAAAAAATTAAAGGCGGATGGACAGACGTTGACGTGGTAATAACCATGCCAAGTGTTATGCCTAAAGTTGGTGCGCTGGGTCGTATTTTGGGACCACGTGGCTTAATGCCTAATCCTAAAACCGGTACAGTTACCATGGACGTTGGTAAGGCCGTTGAGGCTGCTAAAGCTGGTAAAATCGACTTTAAAGTCGATAAATTTGGTATCATTCATTCAGCAGTAGGTAAAGTTAGTTTCGATGAAAAGAAATTAATTGAGAACATTACTGTTTTACTTGATACCATTCAAAAGCTTAAGCCTTCATCAGCTAAAGGAACTTATGTTAAAAGCATTTACCTTACCAGTACCATGAGTCCCGGAATCAAAGTTGATGACAAATCGGCTGAGTAATTGGTATAAAACAAAGTAAAACACTATGAGGAAAGAAGATAAAAAAGCGCTCATTGATTCAATGTCAGCTCAACTGGCCGAAACATCTAACTTGTATCTTACCGATGTTTCAGGTATGAATGCTGAAGATACCAGCGATCTCAGAAGAATGTGTTTCAAATATAACATCACTATGCGTGTTGTTAAAAACACCCTGCTGAGAAAAGCCATGGATGCTGCCGACAGAGACTTTGATGAGTTATACGACGTTCTTAAGGAAAACACTGCAATCATGTTTACGGAAACAGGTAATGCGCCCGCTAAACTGATTAAAGAGTTCAGGAAGAGCAAAAAATCGGAAAGCCCTGTGTTGAAAGCTGCCTATATTGAGCAAATGACTTACATAGGTAACGATCAATTGGACTTTTTGGTTGCTATCAAATCCAAAGAAGAACTCATTGCAGATGTTATTGCTTTACTGCAATCGCCTGTTAAGAATGTACTTGGATCATTACAATCCGGTGGACAAAAACTTTCCGGAATTCTTGAAACTTTATCCGAAAAAAGCGAATAAAGTATATATAGATTGATAAATTATTTTTTGAATATTTTTTTTGAATTAAATTAACTTAAAACTAGAATAAAATGGCAGATTTGAAAGCATTTGCAGAACAATTGGTGAACTTAACTGTTAAAGAAGTTAACGAACTGGCTGAAATTTTGAAAGAAGAATACGGTATTGAACCTGCTGCTGCAGCTGTTGCTGTTGCAGGTCCTGCTGCCGCTGGTGCCGAAGAAGCTGAAGAACAAACAGCTTTTGACGTAATTTTAAAAGCTCCCGGTCAGTCGAAACTTGCCGTTGTTAAATTGGTTAAAGAATTAACCAGCCTCGGACTTAAAGAATCAAAAGAATTGGTTGATTCACACCCTTCGGCAATTAAAGAAGGTGTAACCAAAGATGAAGCTGAAGCACTGAAAACACAGCTCGAAGCAGCTGGTGCTGAAGTTGAGATCAAATAAGATTCTTATATCATTTTTTTAGGCTAACCTCTACCCCTTTTTGGGGGTAGAGGTTTGCGCCTATTTGTTCTTTAACATCTTTTCTTTCAATTTATACGTGGTGGTATTTGTTCCACCTAAATTTGTTTTAACCTAAAAACTATAAGCCTTGGCTGAGATCAAAAACGAAAGAATCAGTTTCGCATCAATCAAAAACCAACTGCCTTATCCTGATTTTCTCGATATTCAGTTGCAATCATTTCAGGATTTTTTTCAACTGGAAACCAATCCGGATAACAGAAAAAATGAAGGCCTTTACCGGGTTTTTGCTGAAAACTTTCCCATTACCGATGCGCGAAATAATTTTGTACTGGAGTTTCTGGATTATTTTATCGATCCACCGCGCTATACCGCTGAAGAGTGTATAGAACGCGGTTTAACATACAGTGTGCCCCTTAAGGCAAAATTAAAACTTTATTGTACCGACCCCGAGCACGAAGATTTTGAAACCATCGTGCAGGATGTTTATTTGGGTATGATTCCTTATATGACACCCAAAGGAACATTTGTGGTTAACGGAGCCGAACGTGTTATTGTTTCGCAGTTGCACCGCTCACCCGGTGTGTTCTTCGGGCAAAACCGTCACGCCAACGGTACCATGCTCTATTCAGCCAGAATTATCCCTTTTAAAGGTTCCTGGATGGAGTTTTCAACAGACATTAACAACGTGATGTATGCTTACATCGATCGTAAGAAAAAAATGCCTGTTACCACTTTGTTGCGTGCCATAGGTTACGAAAGCGACAGAGACATTTTAGAAATATTTGATCTCGCCGACGAAATTAAAGTCAGCAAAGCCGGGCTGAAACGTGTTATCGGACGCCGTTTGGCTGCCCGTGTTGTGCGGTCATGGTTCGAAGACTTTGTGGATGAAGAAACAGGTGAAGTTGTTACCATCGAAAGAAACGATGTTATTATTGAGCGCGAAACCGTTCTGGAAACTGCGCATATCGAGCAAATCATCGAAGCCGGAGTTAAAACAATCCTGTTGCATAAAGATGATGCCACTGCCAATGAATTTCAGATTGTTTTCAATACCCTTCAAAAGGATACCACCAACTCCGAAAAGGAAGCTGTGGAATATATCTATTTCCAGTTGCGTAATGCGCTTCCTCCCGATGAAGAAACAGCTCGCGGTATCTTTGAAAAACTTTTCTTCTCCGAAAAAAGATACGACCTTGGCGAAGTTGGCCGCTATCGTATCAACAAAAAACTTGAGCTTAACACGCCCGAAAATGTACGCGTGCTTACCAAGGAAGACATTATCCTCATCATTACGCATCTTATTAAACTTGCCAACCAAAAAACATTGGTTGATGATATCGACCACCTCTCGAACCGTAGGGTAAGAACCGTTGGTGAACAACTTTATTCGCAATTTGGAGTAGGGTTGGCACGTATGGCACGTACCATTCGTGAAAGAATGAATGTGCGTGATAACGAGGTGTTTACACCTACCGACCTGATTAATGCCAAAACATTATCTTCGGTTATTAATTCCTTTTTTGGAACCAACGCCCTTTCACAATTTATGGACCAAACCAACCCGCTGTCGGAAATTACGCATAAGCGTAGAATTTCAGCATTGGGACCGGGCGGTCTGTCGCGTGAAAGAGCCGGTTTTGAGGTTCGTGACGTTCATTATACACACTACGGAAGGCTTTGTACTATTGAAACTCCGGAGGGACCGAACATCGGCCTTATCTCGTCGCTGTGTGTTTATGCTAAAATTAATGATTTGGGTTTTATCGAAACACCCTATCGTAAGGTTGAAACCGGTAAAATTGATTTTGAACATCCCCCTATTTATTTAAGTGCCGAAGAAGAGGAAGATAAAATTATTGCTCAGGCAAATACGGTTGTTTCCGATGACGGACAATTTGTAAACGAAAAAGTAAAAGTTCGTTATCAGGCCGACTATCCTATCACACCACGCGAAGAGGTGGATATGATTGACATTGCGCCAAACCAGATTGCCTCCATTGCCGCTTCATTGATTCCGTTTCTTGAGCACGATGATGCCAACCGTGCTTTGATGGGATCGAACATGATGCGTCAGGCAGTACCTTTGCTTAACGCCGAAGCACCTATTGTTGGAACCGGAATCGAAAAATATGTTGCCCGCGATTCGCGCGTACTTATCAATGCAGAAGGCGATGGCGTTGTTGAATATGTTGATGCCGATAAAATTATTATCCGCTATAACCGCGATGAATTGGAAAGGCTGGTAAGCTTTGACGATGATTTGAAGACCTATTTCCTGACCAAATTCCAACGTACCAACCAAAACACTTCCATTAACCTTCGTCCCATTGTTCGTAAAGGCGACAAGGTTTCAAAAGGCCAGGTGCTTTGCGAAGGGTATGCTACCAACGACGGTGAGCTGGCTCTGGGACGTAACCTTAAAGTGGCTTTTATGCCCTGGAAAGGATACAACTATGAGGATGCTATCGTAATTTCGGAGCGTATCATTAAAGATGACGTGTTTACATCGGTACACATCGAAGAATTTACTTTGGATGTTCGCGATACCAAACGAGGTATTGAAGAACTTACCAATGATATTCCGAATGTAAGTGCAGAAGCCACTAAAGATTTGGACGAGAACGGCCTTATACGAGTGGGTGCCGAGGTATCTGACGGTGATATCCTTATTGGTAAAATTACCCCTAAAGGAGAAAGTGACCCGACACCGGAAGAAAAGCTGCTTCGTGCTATTTTTGGTGATAAAGCCGGCGATGTTAAAAATGCATCGTTGAAGGCACCGCCATCAATGAAAGGTGTTGTAATAAGTAAACACCTATTCTCAAGAGCAGCTAAAAATTCCATCTCTAAATCCAGAGAAAAAGAGATTATTGCTGCATTGGATACCGAATATGAAAAATATTTCAAGGATCTGAAAGCCAAGTTAATTGATAAATTGACCGTGCTGATTTCCAATAGAACATCACAGGGCGTTTACAATACATTTGGTGAAATGGTGGTTCCTCAAAAAACCAAGTTCACACAAAAAATCTTGCAGACCCTTGACTTTACCAATATCAATCCTGACAAATGGACTACCGATAAAGGTAAGAACGAGCTTGTTAAAACCCTTATTAACAACTATAATATCAAGTATAAAGAGTTGATGGGTGTGTTAAACCGCAAGAAATTTATTGCTACTGTCGGCGATGAGCTTCCAAACGGTATTGTACAGATGGCCAAAGTTTATATTGCCAAAAAGCGTAAGCTGAAAGTGGGTGATAAAATGGCCGGACGTCACGGTAACAAAGGTATTGTTTCGCGTATTGTTCGCGAAGAAGATATGCCGTTCCTCGAAGACGGAACCCCTGTTGACATTGTTCTTAACCCATTGGGTGTACCTTCGCGAATGAACCTAGGCCAGATTTATGAAACTGTTCTCGGATGGGCTGGTAAAGAGCTGGGGCTGAAATTCGGTACTCCTATTTTTGACGGTGCCAACATCGATCAAATTAACGATTATATGAAACAAGCCGGACTGCCCGAAAACGGAAGAGTTTATCTTTACGATGGCAGCACCGGAGAAAAATTTGACCAACCGGCAACGGTAGGCTATATTTATATGCTGAAACTGCACCATCTTGTTGATGACAAAATGCATGCACGTTCAATCGGTCCCTACTCGCTTATTACACAGCAACCCCTTGGTGGTAAAGCCCAGTTTGGGGGACAACGTTTTGGTGAGATGGAGGTATGGGCACTCGAAGCATTTGGTGCTTCCAACATACTTCAGGAAATCCTTACCGTTAAGTCAGACGACGTAACCGGCCGTGCAAAGGCTTACGAAGCGATAGTCAAAGGCGAAAGCATGCCAACTCCTAATGTTCCCGAATCATTCAACGTATTGGTTCACGAATTAAGAGGACTTGGCCTTGAGCTTAACTTCGACTAGTTTTTAAATTTTTTTTGATAATAAAATAACTATCAATATATGGCTTTCAGAAAAGACAGCAAAATTCCAGGTAGCTTTAATAAGATTACTATCAGCCTTGCCTCACCCGAATCGATTTTGGAACGTTCGCACGGTGAAGTATTAAAGCCTGAAACCATAAATTACCGTACTTACAAACCCGAGCGCGACGGACTATTCTGTGAGCGTATTTTCGGGCCTGTAAAGGACTATGAATGTCATTGCGGTAAATATAAAAGAATCCGTTACAAAGGCATTGTTTGCGACCGTTGTGGTGTGGAAGTAACCGAGAAAAAGGTTCGCCGCGAACGCATGGGACACATCGAACTCGTTGTTCCGGTTGTACACATATGGTTTGTAAGAACTTTGCCTAACAAAATTGGTGCCTTGCTTGGTTTGCCAACCAAAAAGCTTGAAACCATTATTTACTACGAACGCTATGTGGTAATTAATCCGGGTATTAAAGAAGCTGATGGTATTAAGCGGCTTGACTTCCTTTCGGAAGAAGAGTATCTTGATATTATGGAGGCATTGCCACCAGACAACCAGTATCTTCCCGATGATGACCCGAATAAGTTTGTTGCCAAAATGGGTGCCGAGGCCATTCACGATTTATTACGTGATATCGACCTTGATAAAACTTCGTTTGAATTGCGCCATAAGGCTAACACCGAAACATCGCAGCAACGTAAAGCCGAAGCCTTACGTCGCTTGCAGGTTTACGAAGCCTTTCGCGATTCGAGAAAAAGACTTGAAAATCGCCCTGAATGGATGGTTGTTAAAATTGTGCCCGTTATACCTCCCGAGTTGAGGCCATTGGTACCGTTGGATGGTGGCCGTTTTGCCACTTCCGACCTTAATGACCTCTACCGTAGGGTAATTATTCGTAACAACAGGTTGAAACGTCTCATCGAAATTAAAGCTCCCGATGTAATTATGCGTAACGAAAAACGTATGTTACAGGAAGCTGTGGATTCGTTGTTTGACAACTCAAGGAAATCAAGTGCTGTTAAAACCGATTCAAACCGTCCGTTGAAATCACTTTCCGACAGTTTGAAAGGTAAACAAGGCCGTTTCCGTCAGAACCTGCTTGGTAAACGTGTTGACTATTCGGGACGTTCGGTAATTATTGTGGGGCCCGAACTTAAACTTAACGAGTGTGGCCTCCCCAAAGGAATGGCTGCCGAGCTGTTTAAACCGTTTATTATTCGTAAACTGCTTGAACGTGGTATCGTAAAAACCGTTAAATCGGCTAAAAAAATTGTAGAACGTAAAGATGCCGTTGTTTGGGATATTCTCGAAAACATCCTTAAAGGACATCCGGTATTGCTTAACCGTGCTCCTACACTTCACCGTTTGGGTATTCAGGCTTTCCAGCCAAAACTGGTTGAAGGTAAAGCCATCCAGCTTCACCCGTTGGCCTGTACCGCGTTTAACGCCGACTTTGATGGTGACCAGATGGCTGTTCACGTTCCGTTGGGAAATGCGGCCGTTTTGGAAGCCCAAATTTTAATGCTTGCATCGCATAATATTTTAAATCCTGCCAATGGTGCACCTATTACGGTTCCTTCGCAGGACATGGTTTTAGGGTTGTACTACATCACAAAAATCAGGAAAAGTTCCAAAGAGCATCCTGTTAAAGGAGAAGGAATGAAATTCTATTCTCCCGAAGAGGTTATCATAGCTTACAACGAAAAACGTGTTGACCTCCATGCAGCTATTCAGGTAAAAGTTAAAGTAAAAGAAGATGGTAAGCTGGTTGATAAACTTATTGACACATCGGTTGGCCGTGTTATCTTTAACGAAAAAGTGCCCGATGAGTATGGCTATATTAATCAATTATTAACCAAAAAAGCCCTTCGTGATATCATTAGCGAAATCTTAAAAGAAACCGGCAACGCTGTTACGGTAAAATTTCTTGATGATATTAAAGGGTTGGGTTATAACATGGCCTTTAAAGGTGGCCTTTCGTTTAACCTTGGTAATATAATTGTTCCTGAGATTAAAGAAGAGCTGGTAAAACAAGCCAATGACGAGGTTGACGAAGTGATGTCGAACTACAACATGGGATTTATTACCAACAACGAACGCTACAACCAGATAATTGATATTTGGACACACACCAATGCCAAGCTTACCAATATTGTGATGAAGGAGCTTGCTTCTGACGACCAGGGATTTAACCCTGTTTACATGATGCTTGATTCGGGTGCTCGTGGTTCCAAAGAGCAGATTCGTCAGTTATCGGGAATGAGGGGCTTGATGGCCAAACCTCAAAAATCGGGTGCCACCGGTGGTGAAATTATTGAAAACCCGATTCTGTCGAACTTTAAAGAAGGGCTGACCGTACTTGAGTACTTTATTTCAACACACGGTGCTCGTAAAGGTCTTGCTGATACTGCGCTGAAAACAGCTGATGCCGGTTACCTTACCCGTAGATTGGTTGATGTTGCACAGGATGTAATTATTTCGGAAAAAGATTGTGGTACCCTTCGCGGACTTACCACCACAGCTTTAAAGAAAAATGAAGACATCGTGGAAACATTGTACGACCGTATTCTTGGCCGTGTTGCCGTTCACGATATTTACCATCCGCACACCGGCGAGTTAATTATTGAATCGGGAGAAGAAATTACCGAAAAAATTGCTACCGCCATTGAGGAAGCAGGTATCGAGCAGGTTGAAATCCGTTCGGTATTAACCTGCGAATCGAAACATGGTGTTTGTGCCAAATGTTACGGGCGTAACCTCGCCTCGGGTCGTTTGGTTCAGCGTGGTGAAGCAGTGGGGGTTATTGCAGCCCAGTCGATTGGTGAGCCTGGTACGCAGTTAACACTTCGTACTTTCCACCAGGGAGGTACTGCTTCCAACGTTGCCGTTAATGCCCGTATTGTTGCCAAACACGATGGTGTTTTGGAAATTGATGAGCTTCGTACGGTTGATTATAAAAAAGAAGACAAAAAATATCAAATTGTTATTGGCCGTTCAGCCGAAATGAGGATAGTTGACCCTGCAACGGGTATTGTGCTTACTTCAAACAACCTGCCATACGCTTCTAACCTCTACTTTAAAAACGGTGCCAAGGTTAAAAAGGACGATTTGATTGCTGACTGGGATCCCTTTAATGCTGTTATTCTTTCGGAAGTTAATGGTAAAATCAGCTTTGAAAACATTGTTGAAGGACAATCGTACAGAGTTGAATCGGATGAACAAACCGGTTATCAGGAGAAGGTTATTATCGACTCGAAACAAAAATCGAAGAACCCGAATATTAAAATCCTTGCTAAGGATGGCAGTGTAATTAAAACCTATGACCTGCCTGTTGGAGCGCACTTGCTGGCTGATGAAGGTGCTGAAATTAAGGCCGGTGACATTCTGGTAAAAATTCCGCGAGCCTTTGGTAAAGCCGGTGATATTACCGGTGGACTTCCCAGGGTTACCGAGTTGTTTGAAGCCCGTAATCCTTCCGACCCTGCTGTTGTTGCCGAAATTGACGGTGTCGTTACATTTGGCAAGAAACTAAAACGTGGTAACCGTGAGGTTATTATCACCTCAAAAACAGGTGACGAAAAACGTTATCTTGTTTCTACTGCAAAACAAATTCTTGCACAGGAAAACGACTTTGTAAAATCAGGTACACCTCTTTCTGACGGCGCCATTACGCCGAGTGATATACTTGCCATTAAAGGCCCCATGAAAGTTCAGGAATACATTGTTAACGAGGTTCAGGAGGTTTACCGTTTACAGGGCGTAAAAATCAACGACAAACACTTTGAAGTAATTGTTCGTCAGATGTTACGTAAAGTGCAGGTTGAAGATCCGGGTGATACCCGTTTCCTTGAAGGAGAACTTGTAAACAGAATTGATTTCCAGGAAGTAAATGATGAGATTTTCGGAATGAAGGTTATTGAAGATCCGGGCGAATCGGAGAACCTTAAAGAAGGTATGATTGTTTCGGCTCGTAAACTTCGTGATGAGAACTCGGTACTTAAACGTCGTGATAAAAAACAGGTTGTGGCTCGTGAGGCACGTCCTGCCACTGCACGTCAGGTACTTCAGGGAATTACCAGAGCATCGCTGCAAACCAAAAGCTGGATTTCGGCAGCATCGTTCCAGGAAACTACCAAAGTGCTTACACAAGCTACTATTCAGGCTAAAGCCGATGAGCTTAATGGCTTGAAAGAAAATGTTATTGTGGGACATAAAATTCCTGCAGGAACAGGCTTGCGTGAGTATGAAGACATTATCGTAACCTCTAAGGAGGAGCATGATAGAATTCAGGCGAAGGCTTCTCTTGCTCCCGTGGAGGATGAAGATATAACAACTGAAGAAGATTAAATTAACCAAAAAGTAAAAGCGTTACCCTTTACAGGGGAACGCTTTTTTTCTAACATTAATACCATGGAAAACAAACCCAATCAAAATAAGATAAACATCGAACTGAGTGAAGAGGTGGCCGAAGGCATCTATTCAAATCTTGCCGTTATCAGCCATTCGCATTCCGAGTTTATTATTGATTTTGTGAAACTTATGCCTGGTTCACCCAAAGCAAAAGTTAAATCACGCATTATCCTCACCCCTGAACATGCCAAGCGTTTGCAGAAAGCATTGCAGGATAATATTAACAAATTTGAAAAAATGCATGGTCCCATTAAAGACCATGGCAATGATGGCTTTCCACCCTTCTCGATGGGAGGCCCCATTGCGCAGGCTTAATATCAAAACTATGTTTTTAAAACCCTTTTGGCGAAAGCCGGAAGGGTTTTTTGTTTGCTTTTATAAACATTTGCAAATGTGATTAAATGCTTTTCCTTGAAGATAAGCTTAAAACTGACTTCTCCTTTCTTTATTCGTGCGAGAATGAGGTGTTTACCTGCTAAAAAAAACAACAGAATTTAAGTTGCTCCTTTATTCACTCTCGATTGTTTTCCTGACATATTTTTAATGTGAAGCTTTAGCACAACAATAAAGTCAAGTGCAGAGTTGTTGTATTCATTATCCGTTTTGCCGTGCTGCTTCATTATACAATCAAGCCCTTCCCTCTTCCCTGTTTTATCTGTAATGATTTCTATTTCTCCAACTCCAATTATTGAACGGTATTTTGTTGTCCATTTGCATGATAAGTCATCTTTGATAATCTCGTGCGAATGCTCTATTTCAAAACCGACATTGTTGTTTTTTCTAATTAAATCAAGTTTTCTTCCTTCAGGAGCACAATGGAAAAATAAACAGTCATCTTTATACCCGTAGTTCATAGGAACAATGTAGGGGTATTCATCATCAAAAAAGGCTATCCGGCATACTTCAGAATTACGTAATATTTCATGCAAAACTGTTTTGTCTGTTATTTCTTTGTTTTTCCTTCTCACACCTTATACTATTCATCATGGGTATCCCATTAGGTACCAAACTATCCCATCATATACTCTTTTTCTTCAAAGTTGATGTTGAATTTTTCCAGCTCTTCAAGTACCGGTTCGTATATTTGCTTGTGAACAGGGAGATTAACACCGGTCAAATTAATTTTTCCGGTTAGCAACAATTTGGTGGTAATGGCCAGCGGGAGGCCAACAGTTACCGCCATGGCAGTCTTTTCCTGATTTTTGCCAATGTATGCCATTGCCGAAACAATCATTTTGTCTTCGTTGCTTTTTGTGGTGTATTTAAACTCGTGCTGCATCACAATCATATCCTTGTCTTCAGGATCCATGGTCCATTTTTCTTCGAGGAGTTTTTGCAGTATTTGTGCCGGAGTTGCTTTTTTAAGGCCAATTTTACGATTGTCAAAAATACCTAGCCATTTCAGTTTTTCAAAAACAACAGGATCGGCAGCATTGGAGCAATATTCTTGTAATTTAATTTCCACAGGAACATTTGGTTCGTAGTTCATATACGCATTAATGAACTGCCGGTAAGTCATGTTTTCAGAATCTTCAATAATGTAATCATCTTCGGTGAGGCCAAGGCGCACAAACACATTCCACGCCTTAGCAAAACCGGGCTTTCTAACTGTTCCTCTATATAAAGAAGGGATGTCATCAAGTCCGTATATTTCACGGTATTTTAACGAATCGCGGTTGGCATACACTTCAAAATCGCCATACTGCAATATTTTGCGGGTCATCACCCTGTCGAAAAGACGATGGTAGGGAATATACTTATAGCGTCCGTTTAAAATAAACTGAGATACGCCTTGTCCGGCAACCACCACATTGCGGGGATTCCAGGTAAATTTGTAATTCCACGGGTTGTTATCCGATTCGGGGGCAATCAATCCGCCGGTAAACGAATAAAAGGAGTTGAGCTTACCGCCTTCATCCTTTATCCGGTTAATCACTTTCATGGCCGACATGTGGTCGATACCCGGGTCGAGACCCAACTCCATCAGAATGGGAACACCGGCCTTTTTAGCTTTTTCGTCCAGTGCTTTTATTTTGTCGGTGGCATACGAAGCCGTCAGCATTGGCTTTCGGAGATCGATGCACTTTTCGGCAACCAAATGGTGCAACGAAGCCGGTAACATGGATACCACCACATCGTGGTTGGCAATGGTGTTCCAGCTTTCGAGGTCATCGGTAATGTCAAAAACTTTGGCAGAGCCTCTCGGGTTTCCGTTAACTTTGCGACGTGCATTTTCTTCTGATATATCACCCACGGTAATTTGCCAGTCGTTTTCTTCTGCATTTTCCAGCAGATATTCTATCAGAGAGATTGTTGACAATCCTGCTCCGATAATCAATATTTTTTTCATTACTTAAAAATTCAATGGTTTAATAACCTTTTAAATGTTCTTTTAAATATTCAAAATCAGGGGTAAGTGTACCGCGATGTAAAATCATGGCTCGTTTAAAAGGAGCCGGTACGTTGAGCGTTTCAAAATCACGATTGTAATCTGCTGCTGCTATATCCGGAACAAAATCCACCAGTGCATCACTAAACGCGCGTGAAGATTCACGGGGCAATTCACTGGGTAAAATATCAACAGCCATTACCAAAACGCCTTCTCCTTTAAAACCCATAACCGGCTCACGGGTAAACGGATTGTACACAAAAACGGGGTCTTCAATTTCGGTTCCTTTGTGTGTAATTTCAATGGAGCCGTCGGGGTCGCAGGTAACATCACCAATAACCGTCAGTTTGGGGGTGTTTTTTTTGAAAAGGCCTTCGAGATATTCTTTGGTTACGATTCTCGGATAGCGGTCGTCCCAGTACATGCAATTCATAAGGATGCTTAAGTGGGGAATGTACTGTTCAAATTGGCCTTCAAACCTTTCGGGATGCTGATAATATTCCTGTAATTCAAATGCCTTGCCCTCTTCCAGCGGTTTCGACAGATCCTCCTCTTTAAAAACAACCTGATACACTTTTTTATTTGAGAAATCATTACGTTGCTCAAGAGTAAGCAGCTCTTTTGGCGAAACTTCTTCAACGGGCAACAATGAAAGGATTTCCTGTGCTCCTTTGGAAACATTGCCGTATCCGGTAATACCTATAACAAAGGGCGACAGTTGTTCGGGCAGTCCTTCGGTTTTAATTTTATTGCCAACCTGTGCAACAACCTCTTTGGCCTCTTCCAGCGAATTGTAAGTGTGAGTTTGTTTGATGGCTGTAAAAGGTGTTTCAATGCCAAACTCTTTGTAGCGCATGCCTGCCGACCACAGCGAATTAATCATGCCTGCCAATCCGGCAAAGCGTCCGAAAAAGATAAGACGCTGTCCCTTTTCGTTGGTAATTTTTTCGTAGTCAATCAGGTTAATTTTCTTTTCCATCATGCGTTTTAGCAAGGGCATGTTATACGATTGCCCCTTGATGGTGTGGCTAAAAAAGATGTATGTTTTTTGAAACTCGAAAAAGTCCATGGGCATCTCTTTAACGCCGAGAATTAAATCGGGTTCATTTAAATCATCTACCAGTTTAGCGCCGGCAGCTTCAAACTCCTCATCTTTAAAAACTCTTTTGGGTGAGCGTTGAACCTGAACTTCAATACCCTGTTCAACAAGCCTTTTAACATGCTCCGGCACCAAAGGTACCCGGCGCTCCATCACGTACTTATCTTCGTGTCTGATTCCAATTTTGTGCATAACTTACTTTTTCTGATTTTGAATGGCAAACTTAAAAAATAAAGTCGGGGGGCTGTTTAAAAACGGAAAAATAATTTGACAAAAAAGCAAGATGCACCCAGCTACTTAAAGATATATGTAAAGCCAAAGAAAAGGCCGATGTTGAGCGTGGAATAATCCATTTCGTCACCACGTAAACCCTGCAAAGCAGTATTATCTTCAGGGTTGTACCATTTAATATCAGTAAAGTTAATAAACTGTCTGTTGCTGTTATTGCGCCCGAAAGTTAGTTCTAACCCGGCGTTAATTTTCAGTTTGTTTAAAAAAATAAAGTTGGCACCTCCCGAAAGATGGTATAAATCGGAAGAAATATACTGCTTAAAAATTGATTCGGAGTTGGCCTTAATAAAGCTTTTTGGAATGTAGTAGGAGTTAAAGTCGGTTTTAAAACCAAACATGATTTCGAATTCCGGCCTCAATTTTTTTAAATAGCCTATTCCAAAGTTGATAATGGGTTTATTTCCATAATATATGGTCGCTTTTTGTGAGTCAGTTACAGGATTCTTGAATAAAGAGTAGCCTCTGGTGGGGTCAATCATTTTGTAGGGTTTCAGCCCGGCAAAGAATTCGGTTGAAAAGTAAAATTGCTGCTCTTTTTCGGATTGATAGTGAGTAATTCCAAACGAAGCGGAAAAAGGGTCTTTAACCTGACAATAAACAAAATCGGCAGCATAGTGTTCCATGTAATCAGGCAAGGGGTCACCCTGATTGTCAACAATATTTAGGTAACTGTGCTCAAGCTTTAAATGAGCATAGCCCATGATTTTTACCGAGGGAGAAGTAATGCTTAAGCCAAAGCTGGTGTTTTTTAGTTTATACCTGAGGCCAATCTTAACCAGCAACCTGACATCCCAATAGTTAACCCAGTCGTAAGCCGACCACACCGACAAATCCTGACCGTTGGCGAATTTGGGTTTGTTGCCGGATTGCTCCAGCGCTGTTTGCCGGCGGTTTGTATAATACATGTTTTTTAAACTTCCCAACAACGAAAAGCCCATGTACAGGTGTTCATTTATCTGATATGAGGCGCCAAGTCCTGCCCAATAATCGCTGTAAGTGCCTCGCAGGTTAAACGAACCCGAATAGGTGCCTGATGCTGCCAGTCCCAACTTTTTTGCCGATTCAGAGTAGGTGTCAAATAGGTATAGACTGTAGAAATCGCGGCTAAAAACGGCCATCTGCCAGCTTAGTTTAGGGTGTTTTTTTGGGCGCAATATCAATGATGCAAAACGCGGTTCCACTTTAAATACAGGATTTGAAACAGTCCGATCATCGCCAAAGGCATTTTCATATTTTTCGTATTGCAGTTTAAAAAG
>WGDP01000033.1 GCA_015493215.1 Bacteroidales bacterium
ATTATATATCGCCAACGGCGATATATAATTCTGAATAGGGGAAAATGAATAAATATTTGTTAATCTATTTATATATTACTATTCCGATAGCTCCGATAACTATCGGAGGAATAAAGAGATAACTTTAAACAACTTCAAAATAATAGTCTACCACATCAAAACAGGAATTAGCCTGACATACGATTACGGTTTAACAATAGTTTCTTTTCAGGCAACCCTCAGGTAGTTGTACTGTCTTACCAATTAGAAACAACCGAATGACGCAAGAGCAAATTGTAGAAAAGTGCAGGGCGGGTGATAAACAGGCCTTTGCATTATTGTATAAAATGCATGCTCCCAAAATGCTGGGAGTATGCATCCGCTATGCCAAAACGCGTGAAGAGGCCGAAGATATGTTGCAGGAAGGGTTTGTTAAGTTGTTTCAAAAGATAAGCAGCTTTAAAGCAACCGGTTCGTTTGAAGGATGGATGCGAAGGGTAATTGTTAATACGGCCATCAACTATTATAAATCGCAGATGAAACACAATCAGACAATAAATGTTGATAACAACGATTTAAGCTTTGTAAAAGATGTACCGGACGACGACCTGACAACATCACCGGTGCCTCAGAAAGTGTTGCTGGAGATGATTCAACAGTTGCCCGATGGCTATAAGATGGTTTTTAACCTTTATGTGTTGGATGGATACATGCATCAGGAGATTGCTGCAATATTAAATATTTCCGAAAACACATCAAAATCACAATTGTCCAAAGCGCGGAGAATGCTGAGAGCAAAAGTGGAAGCGTACAAAATGCAATATAGTTATGTATAAAACAGTCTTGTAAAAGACAGAAAGATAATTTGATATGAAAGAAAATAATAACATAGACAACCTGTTTAAGGATAATCTCGATAATTTGGAGATGATGCCTTCGGAACGGGTTTGGAATGGTGTTGAAGGCACACTGTTTCCACCGGCACAGCCCAAACCGGTTTACCGGTGGCGGTGGGCTTTAGTGGCATTGTTGCTGCTGCTGTTTAGTGTTGGAGGATGGTATTTGTTTTTTCATCAAAACGGGAGTGGAAACAGCAACACAACCGAACATTTAAACCAATCGGATTGCAACGTTGCCAGGCCTTCGGCTAACGTAACCAATCATCCAAATGTTAAAGAAAACGCGGCCAATAAGTCTGTTCCTGAACAGTCAACAACCACGGGTAAAGCCGGTTACAACGTTAAACAACATCATGTGTCAAAACAACAACCTAACTCTGTTTATCAGAAATCTTTATCAGAAACCGGATTCAATGATAACACAACCTCCGGCTTAAAACAAAGTTATCGTGAGCAAAGCAATACGCCTGAAACAATGCATTCCGTCAGTATCTTTTCGATAGCTGCATTGCCCGTTGATGACAGGATGCAACCACAACACGAAATGCTTTCCGTCAATCAATATATTAAAAAAAGAGCCTTTTTACATTACTATACCGGTGCCGGTGCCCAAGCCGGAATGGTTTATTATCCCGCCACGCAGGATATGTTTACCTATGCGGCCGATGTTTCGGTTGGGCTTAAAGTCGGTAAATTTTATATTGAAACAGGTGCCGGATACCGTTTTATGCAGGAGCGCGGAAGTTACAAAATCGATTTCAAAACGCAGGACAGCGTGGGCTATTACAACAAAGTTACCTCCTTTGAAATCAATCCTCAAGATCCCGATAAAATTATTTTAAACTACAAGAAAACAACGGTTTTCGATTCTGTTGCGCATGTTGCCTATACCGCTCCGTTGTTTAAATATGACTATTTTACAATTCCGTTAAGGATAGGATACCGGGTGTTTAACAGGAAAAATTTATTTGTAGCTTTGGAAACCGGAATGGAATACAGTCGGCTGATGCGTTCTTTTACTCCTGAGTCGGGATTTTATTTTGAAGGCTCCGGAGATGTGAAAATAGTTAACAAAACCCCCGACAGAGTTGTCAATAACTGGAAATACCTCTTTTCGGTACGCATTGGGATAAAACTGACTAAAAGTATTACCCTGATGGTTCAGCCCGAATTTAGTAAATATGCCAACTCAATTTACAAAACCGGAAACAATTACAGCAGTGTAAAACCTTATATGATGAACTTACGCGCAGGAATTTATTACGATTTTTAAAAGCGGGATTATGAATGCAATAAAAAAAATATCAGCTTTATTATTTCTTCTGATAATGGTTTCGGGAATGCTTTTTGCAAATAGAACAACCGTTATTTTTACCGGGCACATAACAAGCAACATCCAACAACAACCGGTTGCCTTTTACCCTGTGTATATTTCATCAGGCGACGACTCAACCGAGTATGTTATGGCCGTTACAAACGAAAACGGGGTTTATTTTGAAGAGGTGGAAGTCGATTCAGGTGCCATATATTTTGTTTCTGTTTACGATTGCGAGGAAGTTGAGCATTATAAGGAATTTGATAATGTTGATAGCGTTAACGTTGCTGATTTTAACATATGTGTGTCGCCCGAAAACTGTTCTGCCTACTTTGAAGAGGAGCAGGATTCGGCTAACCCGTTGGGATACTATTTTTACAACCTTTCATCGGGAAATTACAGTATGAGTATTTGGGACTTTGGCGATGGCCAGTCCGGTTATGACCCCAACCCCTATCATGTTTTTCCGGAAGAGGGTGTTTACAATGTTTCGCTTTTTATTGCAGATACGCTTTCGCCCATAGGCTGTTCCGATTATTATGAACAGGAGGTCGTTGTGGGTAGCCAACCTCAATGTGTGGCCGATTTTTCCTATGCGCTCGATACCTTAAATAATACTCCTTTAGTTTATGTTTTTAACAATCAGTCGTTGGGCGACAGCCTGTTTTATTTTTGGGACTTTGGCGATGATGAATTTTCGGAGGAGGAGTCGCCACAACACACCTACCTCGAAGGGGGCGAATATCAGGTAACGCTGTACATTCAGAATTTCTATGGTTATTGTTACGATGAAATCACTAAAACAATTGTTACTCCCGACTATTTCAACTTTGGAGGACAGGTGTTTTTGGGTGATGTAACCATGAACATTGAACCCGACGACAGCGCCAATGTTGCCACAGCTTATCTCTATCGTAAAATGCAGGGAAGATGGCACTTTATGGATAAACGTGATTTTTGGCAGTTGGGATATTACTGGTTTACCGAAAAACCGGAAGGCGATTATCTGATTAATATTGCACTGCATCAAGGCTCGGAAGATTATGATAACTATGCTCCGGGCTATTATAAACATGTTGCCCGATGGCAAAATGCTTCCGTTTTTACGCTTTCCGGCGATGCCTTTGAAAAGTCGGTTAATCTTGTAAAACTCGACTCCCTTGGCAACGGGCTAAACACTATTTCGGGCTATACTGTTTTCGATTCAACGCAAAACGGCCATGTTACCGATACCCTTTCAAATGTATTGGTTCAGCTTTTAAACCAGCAGGGCAATATTGTAAAATATACCTATAGCAACAGTTTGGGAGCCTATGGTTTTGACGGCCTTCCCGATGGAAATTATTATGTGCGCGGCGAGGTGGTCGGCATTTGCTCAGGTAAAACTGCAGTTAGTCTGTCGTCGGGTAACCCGTTTGCCGATAATGTGGCTGTGGCGGTTTTCGATTGTGGCAACATCGGAATAGATGAAACTCCCGTTACGCACAACCAAATTGCTGTAAACCTCTTTCCTGTTCCGGCAAGCAACGAATTGAGCCTTCAAATAAATGCGCCATCCCTTAAAAATGTTAAAATTGATATTTATAATCTTCTTGGTAAAAATATGGAAAGCATTGCTTTAAACATTGAGGAAAACAGCATGCTTAAAGTGGATGTAAGTAGCTGGCCAACGGGTATTTACCTTGTAAATATTCTGAGTAATAACAATAATAAACTTTTGAGTAAAAAGTTTATTATTTCTCGCTAACCCGGGCAACCTTTTAAAATATGCTTGTCTTACTCTATAGAAGCTTCAATAATTTTATTAACAAAAATCCTTATTAAAATGAAAAAATTTATTCTAAGTTTATTTTTAGGTCTGATGAGCCTCGCAGGCTTTTCACAAACCTATCAGGTAACCGTCAGCGGTACGGTATTTGACGGGCAGTCAGGAATGCCGTTACCCGGTATCCGGGTTGATATTCAAACCGACAGTGTGTCCGGTGGCGGATATTACAACAGTGTCTTTACCGATATTAACGGCTATTATTCTGATGCTTTTAATGCTGCCGATGGCGAGCAGGGAACGGTATATACATCCATAACAGATTGCGATGGCGAAACCATTATGGAGGATAACCAATATGATATTAGCAACAATACTTTTGAGGTTAATTTTACTTTTTGCGATAACCCCGGCGGTGGCGGTGGTGGTGGCGACACCTCTTGTATGGCAATGTACAGCTACTATTTTACCGATAACATGCTGGAAGCTCATTTTGAAGATGAATCCTTTGGAAATCCCACCAGCTGGGACTGGGATTTTGGTGACGGAGCTACATCCACCAATCAAAACCCTGTTCACCTCTACTCCGAAGCCGGTGTTTATGAAGTTACCTTAAACATTGCCGGCGACAGCTGTAGCAGCTCGTTTACCGATTGGGTTTGGGTTGATGACGACAGCACCGGCTTCGACCAGTGCCAGGCGATGTTTTGGGCCTATCCTTCCGATACAAGTTACATGACCTTTGTTTTTGAAGATGACAGTTGGACTGCTGACTGGGGAACGCCCGATTCATGGTCGTGGGACTTTGGTGACGGTGCCGTTTCCATGGAACAAAATCCGGTACACACTTATGCACAGGAAGGCAGTTACGAGGTTTGTTTAACCATAACCGATACAGCTAATGATTGCGAAAGTACCTATTGTGCAGAAATTTTGGTGGAAGCCGGCTCGGGATGTGAAGCATTCTATTACTATATGCCTGAAGACTCCATGGGCAACGATATGACGCACCTGCATTTTTACGATTTCTCACAGGGTAACCCCGACACCTGGGCATGGGACTTTGGCGACGGAGACACCTCTTCCGAACAAAATCCAACGCACGTTTTTGCCCAGGAAGGTATCTATAACGTTTGTTTAACAATTTCAAATACAGCCGATTCGTGCCAGGATACCTATTGCGAAGATATTTATGTTTATAACGATTCCATTGGCGACTGCTATGGCTATTTCGAGTATCAAGCTGCCGACTCGTTGGGTCTGACGTTGGATTTTACAGCTGTTAACTACAGCAGCGACAGCATGGATTACAGCTGGGACTTTGGTGACGGCTCCACCGGCACCGGCGAAACAACATCGCATACTTATGCCGACGGTGGTGTTTACAGCGTTGTTTTAACAGCTGTGGGAACAAATCCGGCAGGATGCCAATGGACTTATGAAGAGACGGTTTGGGTTGGCGACAGCTGGACCTTTACTATTTCGGGAAATGTTTATCTCGATAGTACCGGCACAAGTGCCGATGCAGGAAGTGTTTATTTGATGGTGTTTGACACATCATGGACAAACATTGTAGCCATTGACACTGCTGAAATAAATGCAGACGGCTCGTACGAATTTGAAGCCAATCCTTTTGAACATTGTGTCTATTTTGTTCAGGCTGAGCTGTCAGATCAATCGGCATATTTTGGCCAGTACGTTCCAACCTACTATATCAATTCGTTGTCGTGGGAAGAGGCGTGGCCGGTATTCCCGTTCTTCCCGATTGTATCATACGATATTTATATGGTTCCTCAGGGTACTTCCAATAGTGGCAATGCTGCTGTAGAGGGTGTTGTAAATGCACAGAGTACCCGTGGTGTTGTTGATGGTGTTATGATGTTGCTGATGGATGAAAACGGAAATCCCATTGGTTACGTGCGTACTGCTGATGATGGAACATTTGATTTCTCGCAACTGGCTTTCGGAACCTATAAATTGCGTGCCGAGTATGTGGGAGTAAACAGTCAGACTGCCACCATTACCCTTTCGCAGGATAATCCTACGGCAACTATTATTGTAACTCTCAAAGATGGAGAAGCTTATCTTGGCATTGATGAAATTCATTCGGCCTATTTAAAAGAGTTTGGCAATATCTATCCAAATCCTGTAACTTCTGATGCTTCGGTTAATATCACCATGAAACAGGCTTCAAAGGTCAAGGTGGCAGTAACCAACCAAATCGGGCAGGTTGTTGTAAGCGAGTCGGTAAGCCTGAAGCCGGGTGTTAATACTGTTGATTTGCACACAACAAACCTTCCGCAGGGAGTATATATAGTAAAAGTACTTACAAAAGACGGTGCTTTGGCTACGCGTAAAATGGTTAAAGTTTATTAATTGTGTTTGTCTTTTTTAAAAGGCTCTTCGGGTTTTCCCGGGGAGCTTTTTTTTTGACACGAGACCCAAAGCTCGTTCAGATTCCACCACACAACAATAATGCGGAGCAATAATTTGCGAGGGTCGGTGCTTGCTCTGATAATAAAATTGGACAGGAAGGAGACCCGTGGCATCAGATACTGTGAACACCTGTTGTTTTTTGGGGGGGCGGGAAAATCTGGACGAGCTTAGAGATAATGGTAAAACGAGCGTATTGAACGTTAGACTGCCTATAAGGTTTTTGGTTGAGGCGAACGGCCGTTCGTCTCAACACAAAAAGCCGTTTGCTTTACCCCGTTTTTCCAAAACCGAACCACGGAGTGGTTTAATATGCATAACCATCGGTGAAACCGGTGGGTAAAACAAAGAAACTTTAAAGAACCCTGAAAGATACTGTGTTAAAATCCAAATTTTTTTAATATTTTTGCATCAGCAGAAAGAAGGCTTTAGTCGAAGCTTTGTACTGAAGTCTATCTTGTGTAGGGGAGCTTTTTGCTCCTCTACTTTTTTTACTCTCAGCAACAAAGCAGAAAGAAGGCTTAATCTCTGCATTACCTGATGTCTATTTTTTATGCAGCTTTTTGTTTTCTGTAGTTTTCA
>WGDP01000034.1 GCA_015493215.1 Bacteroidales bacterium
GATATGTGGCTATTAAATATTGATACTGATGGTAATCTTATAAGTGAAAAAACACTGGGTGGCTCGGGATATGAATTCGGTTATACGGATATAAAAAAACTAAACGATACCGTTTTTTATATTTTTGGCGCTACCAACTCGTCGGACGGTGATGTACAAAGTAACCAATGGCCAGCCTCAAGTGGTAATATATGGATCCTAAAAACTGACAATCGGGGCAACATAACCTGGGAGCGGGTTTCGGGCGGTCAAATGGGTAGTGGTGAACGTGATTTTATTGTTACCAATGACGGAGGAGTACTTGCCATGGCATTTACCGATGCTGAGGACGGAGACATAAACGATCATCATGGCTGGTACGATTTATGGCTTATAAAGCTAAGCGGCAGCGGGCAAAAGCAATGGACATTAAGCCTTGGTGGTTCAGGCCTTGAAGGAGGAGGTAGTGTGATTCAAACCTCCGACAATGGTTTTTTAGTAGCTGGCTATACAGATGGCGGCAGTGGCGGTAACTACGACAGCACCTGCAATTTTCACAATCCGGGAAGCGGCCATACTGATGTCTGGGTGGTAAAACTTGATACGGCACACAATATTGAGTGGCAACAGTGTTACGGGGGGTCTTATAATGATGCTGCTGCAAATGTGTTGGAATTACAGGATGGCTATATAATGCTTGCCTATACCATGTCAAACGATGGTGATGTTACAGGCCATCACGGAACAACCGGTAACTATGGCAAAGAAGATATTTGGGTTTTCAAAATTGACAAAACAGGTAACCTGCTGTGGCAAAAGTGCCTTGGAGGTAGTTATGATGATTATGCCCGCAACATTTTCACTACCACCGATGGCGGTTTTATGATAGTGGGCCGCACCCGCTCAAACGATGGCGATGTGGTTGGGTATCATGGATTAGGAGGCCAACCTGGCTACACATACGATATTTGGTTTGCCAAAATAGATAGTATTGGTAATTTACTGTGGCAATATTGTTATGGTGGGCCGGGTAATGAATATTTATACCGCGGAGTTTATCAAAAAAGTGATTGGGATTATGTTGTTTCTCTTGGTACCGAAACTGATGAGTTTCAATGTTACAATAATGGATATCCTGATTACCGCATTGCCGAACTATACGACAGCACTTTAACAGACATAAAGGAGGTAAAACCGGCAATACAAACCCTTACAATAACGGTACAGCCCACCCCGACACGTAACAACGTTACATTCCGATACACCCTGCCCGATAAAACAGAAACAGCACGGTTAAACCTGTACAACACAACCGGTAAAAGAATTTTTACCGCTCTGCTTACAGGCAATACCGATAAATTACAATTCAACTGTTCACAGCTTAAAGCAGGAGTTTATTATTATAAGGTATCAACAACAAACCAAACCGTTTCAGGTAAATGGGTTATTGTTCGTTAATATTTTTTAACTAACTTAGCAGCGGATGGTTAAACAATCATCCGCTGTTTTTTTCAATCTATCCGTTATGAAAAACAAAAAAAAATACCTTTTTCTTTTACTGTTTTACCTGTTTGCTACGGGTTGTTTTACACAAACCTTTACCGAAAAATGGGCTACCTGCCTTGGCGGCACCGAGTGGGATGAGGCAGAAGGGATTATGCAGGCCGACTAACAAATTACAACAAGCACGGTGGTGAAAAATAAAAATACGCCAAGAGCAAACTCTAAGCTGTCAAGCACATTGGCAGGTCGCACCAGCCTACCCACAAACCAAAACCTGCCAATAAGCTTTCCACCTCCAACGCACAAAGAAAAAAGCACGGTTGCCAACAAGCGCTTATACTGCATAGTGCAATTTGTTGTAAATATAGTGTTTACGTGTATTAATTTAATATATTTGTAAACAGTAAATTATGTATTATTAATGCGCTACGCAGCATAGCGCCATCCGTTGTAATTGAATAGGTAAAATTGAATAAAATTCAGCCCAACAGATTATATGGTTCTGGAGTATAAAGAGTTAATTTTAAACAACTTCATCAATACCTGTCAATACAATTTAAATCATCAAAAGCAATTTTTAATCTTTCAACGGTAGAGGTTTCACCTTCGCGGAGCCATTTACGTGGGTCGTAATACTTTTTGTTGGGAGCATCCTCGCCTTCGGGATTTCCAATCTGGCTTTGCAGATAGTCGTGATATTTGGCTTCATATTTTCTAACACCATTCCAAAACGACCATTGGGTGTCGGTGTCGATGTTCATTTTAACCACACCATACGAAACGGCTTCTTTAATTTTTTCCGGTTCCGAACCCGAGCCACCATGAAATACAAAGTTCACAGGTTTTTCGTCGGTATTGTATTTCTTTTGAATGTATTCCTGTGAGTTGTGCAGAATAACCGGTTCCAGTTTAACATTGCCCGGTTTGTAAACACCATGTACATTGCCAAAGGCAGCGGCAATGGTAAATCGGGGGCTTACCGACAAAAGGGTTTCATACGCCAACGCCACCTCTTCGGGTTGGGTATAAAGCTTTGAAGAATCGATACCACTGTTGTCAACACCATCTTCTTCACCACCGGTGATGCCAAGCTCAATTTCAAGGGTCATGCCCATTTTATTCATGCGCTCAAAATAGCGTTTCGAAATTTCCAGGTTTTCTTCGATGGGTTCAACCGACAGGTCGAGCATGTGTGAGCTGAACAAAGGCTTTCCGTTTTCTTTAAAAAACTTTTCGCCGGCATCCAATAAACCGTCAATCCAGGGGAGTAGTTTTTTGGCAGCATGGTCGGTATGAATAATTACGGGAACACCGTATAACTCAGCCAGTTCATGAATGTGTTTTGCTCCGGCAACAGCACCTGCAATGGCGGCTTTTTGCCCGTCGTTGGAAATGGCTTTGCCGGCATAAAATGCACCGCCGCCATTACTAAACTGGATGATAACCGGCGAGTTAACCGTTTTGGCTGCTTCCAGCACGGCGTTAATTGAATTACTGCCCACAACGTTTACGGCGGGAATGGCAAAACCTTGCTGTTTAGCCATTTTAAATATTGTTTGAACATCGTCACCCCAAACAAATCCGGGTTTGATTTTTTCTGAAATCTTAGTTGTCATATCTCTTGTTTTTTTATTGAAGCAAAGGTACAACAAAAACAAAAATCCAAACCTTCCAATAAAAGCACCATGCCCTTTTTAAGAAATATTAATAGGTTCAATCATGTGGAACGCACACTGCAAACGATTTCGGAAGCAAGTAATACTTTTACAGTTCTTTCAGGTTTGCAAACTGAAAGCTTTAACTCAAATCCTTTCCCATAATTATTTTTTATCGCCCGACTTCTTAAATAGCTCCAGCTGATGGTGCATAATGGTAAGCAGTTCAGCTTTGTTGATGGGTTTTGTCAGGTAGTCGTCAAACCCTTCGCTGAGAAATTTTTCCCGGTCGGAGGCCATGGCATAGGCTGTTTGCGCCACAAAGGGTACTTTTTTAAATTCGGGGTAATCTTTTTTAATCCGGTGCATTAAGGCAATGCCATCCCAGGGTGGAGGCAGGTTGATGTCAAACAGCATAATATCAAACACTTTGCCCTCGTTGTGATATTTTTCAATAATCTGAAGGGTCTCTTCACCATCCACGGCAGTGGTAACTTTACCGGCATCTTTTAACATGGTTTCGATAACCATTCTGTTCATTCTGTCGTCTTCAACCAGAAAAATATCCACATCGCTAACCAACAATGCTTTTGTTTGCTTCTGTCCTGCTTTTGAGTCGTCTTCTTTTGCAGTTTCTGTTGTTGAAGCTACAGCAGGAAGCACAACCGTAATGTTAACCTCTTCATTGGTAACGAGGCTTACCTGCATGCTTGCGCCCATGGCTGCGAGAAGCTCTCTTGAAGCAAATAGTTTTGTATATAATTGTAAACTACTTTGTGTTTTACCCGGGTCGTTGTCCGAATCATCCGGAGTTGCACCTTTGCCATATACTTTTGACATCCTGTTAGTTGTGTTGGACACCAAAAAGGATACTTCGGTCTTTGATTGATTGGTACTGACAGTGAGAGTCACGATATCTTCTGCCGATTGTTTGTGAACATTTATAATGATGTCGTTTAATGCTCTGACAAGTTTTTCGGCATCGGCCTTTACCTGAGGTACCTTTTTGCCAATGGAAACTTTCAAACTCCCTTTGTTGTTTTCGGTCAAATATTGAAGCGATGTGCGTACTTTGTCAACTATTGATAAAATGCTATGCGGTTTAAGGTCGAGATAAAGCAGGTTTATTTGAGCACCCGACATGTCAACCATATTTTCAAGAATAACATCAAGTTGCAGGTTTTTTGCATACAGGTCGATAGAGTTGGTTTTTAGCTCATTACCTCCCAATTTTTCAACTTCGTTCTTCAATTCATCCGAAAAGCCTAATATGGAGCTTAAAGCTGTCCTCAATTCAGGTCCCAAACCATGCATAAAGGCATTTCTGTTATAAATGGATTCTTCAATCTTTTTAAGCTCTTTTTTTAAGTTAAGATGGGTTTTGTTTACCGCTGCAATTTCCTTTTCTTCGATAGCGGTTTTGCTTTTAATTATTTTCTCAAGTTCTTCTTCAATCTCCCTGTTTTTTAACCTGATGATGTCTGCTTCGCGTTGCAGCAGCTTCTTTTTCTTTTCAATATTATTAAATCTCCTGTGTATGTATGAAAGATGAAAAATGGCAACAACAAGCAACAACAGAAGCAACGCCAGTACTTCATTTTTTGTAATGCTAAAATGATTTTGAATGAGGTTGGTGCTTTTTTCCGACAGGGTATTAATCAGTTCCAGGCCGGTTTGCTGCGGATATCTTTTCAACTCCTCTGCATAGGCTTCAATATAATAGTTAGCTTTGCCTATTTGATTCATGTTCAGGTAAATGCCTGCTATTTTTCGAGTGCCCTTTATCCGCTGCGAATAACTTGCGAGCGTATCAGGAAGTTGGTAAAGCTTTAAGTAATAATCAAGACTTTGCTGCTGCGATAAAACCTCGGAAAGGCTTGCCAACGTATCGTAAAGAACCGCCTTATTTTTTAAAGGAGCATTAGGCAACAACGATTCCAAACTGTCAATAAGTAAAGCAGCTTTGCCCGGCGATACGGCTTTTATTGTTTTACTGTAACCGGAGGAGCCTGTTAAACCATAAAACAGAATAAGTATAATCGGGAAAAATTTTCTCACTTAAGTTATCATTAATTTATTTTCAAATTTAACAATTATTTATTCACAACGAAAAAAAAGGATTCTTTTCGTTGTGTTGAAATGTTTGTTTTAAAACATGACCCTTTTTTAATTTTTTTATCTTTACACCCTTGTTTTTTTATAACGATTGTATAACATACTGGATACCAGTGTAAACATATATTTATGATAAAAAAAATACTAATTGCCAACAGGGGTGAAATTGCCATCAGGGTGATGCGTTCCTGTCGCGAAATGGGTATCAAATCGGTTGCAGTTTTTTCGGAAGCCGACCGCGATTCGCTGCATGTACGCTATGCGGATGAGGCTTATTTCATCGGGCCGGCGCCATCAGCAGAAAGTTATCTGGTAATTGATAAAATTTTTGAGGTGGCCAAACAATCGGGTGCCGACGCCATTCACCCGGGCTATGGTTTTCTTTCGGAAAATGCTGAATTGTCGGACAGGTGTAAAAAGGAGGGAATTATTTTTATAGGTCCTTCATCGTATGCCATTAACACCATGGGCGACAAAATTACTGCCCGTCAAACCATGCAAAAGGCCAACGTTCCTGTTGTGCCGGGTACCACCGAACCTATTATTGATGTTGACGATGCCGTTAAGGTAATCAAAGAAATAGGCCTGCCGGTGATGATTAAAGCCAGTGCCGGCGGCGGCGGCAAAGGGATGCGGCTGGTACGCAACGAAGAGGATATCGTATCTTCGGTAAATGCCGCCAAATCGGAAGCCAAAGCTTCGTTTGCCAACGATGCCGTTTATATTGAAAAGTATATCGACTCTCCGCATCACATAGAGTTTCAGGTGTTGTGCGATAACCATGGTAACGGCGTTCACCTTTTTGAGCGCGAGTGCTCGGTACAGCGTCGTCATCAAAAAGTGGTGGAAGAGACTCCCTCACCATTGATGACTCCCGACGTAAGAGAGGAGATGGGGCGTCATGCCGTAATGGCTGCCAAAGCGGTTAACTATTCGGGTGCCGGAACCATTGAATTTATTGTTGACGACAACCTGAACTACTATTTCCTTGAAATGAATACCCGCTTGCAGGTGGAGCATCCCATTACCGAAGAGGTGGTGGGTGTTGACCTTGTGGCCGAGCAAATCAGAGTCGCCAACGGCGAAAAACTTCGATTTAAACAGGAAGATCTTTCGCAAAAGGGGCATGCCATCGAAGTGAGGGTATATGCCGAAGACCCCGAAAACAACTTTATGCCCAATCCGGGTAAAATCAGGTATCTTTCCGAACCGCTGGGTCCCGGCATCCGCCACGACGGATATATCTACACCGGCTATGAAATTCCCATGCATTATGACCCCATGATTTCTAAAATGATTGTGTGGGCCGATAACCGTGAAGATGCCATTAAAAGAATGAGCAGAGCTTTGTCGGCATACAAACTGTCGGGGGTTAAAACTTCCATTCCGTTTTTGAAAAAGGTGATGGAAGCGCCCGATTTCGTTAACGGAAAGTACAGCACTCATTTTATCGAAAAAAACAAGGACATTCTGCATCCCGATACCGATGCCACGGAGGAAGAGAATGATTTGGCTGCCATTACCGCTTTTCTTGATTTTATGAACCAACAGGAAAAAGCCAGGCCTGCAGGCGGCGGAGCAAATGAAAAAAATCCATGGAAAGAGTTTGGCCGCAGAAAAGGTGTTTTACGCTTATAAAAATTAGAAAATCATGTTTGAAATCAGCATAAACGACAACCAATACAAAATTGAAGTTGTTAAACGAGAAGGAAGCAAAGTTACCGTTTCCATAGGCGACAGGCTTTACGACCTGGATGTTATTGAACCCGAACCGGGGGTTTACTCCTATTTATATAAGGGAAAATCGCTGGAGTATAACTTTTTTGCAAAGGAAACCGACAACAAGCAGTACGAAGTTGTTTCGGGCGACAAACACTGGGATGTGGAAATTATCGACCCGCAGCGCCGTTACCGTAAAAACCGTGCCGGCGACGATGATGATGGCGGCAACTTTATTTCGACACCCATGCCGGGTCAGGTTGTTAAAATTTTTGTTAAACCCGGCGACGAAGTTCCTGCAGGAACTACCGTTATTACCATTTCGGCCATGAAAATGGAAAGCGAATATAAGGTGGTGGTTGACCGTGTGGTTAAAGAAGTACTTGTTAACGAAGGTGATAATATTGATGGCGAACAACCGCTCATCACCTTTGAAGAAGTTTAGTAAAGAAATCATTTAAACCTATTAATATGCCTTTAAGAGAAAAAATTAAAAAGCTTGAAGAAAAACATCGGCTGGCAGAGCTGGGGGGTGGACAAGCTCGAATTGATAAGCAACATAAAGCAGGCAGAAAAACTGCGAGAGAGCGGGTGCTCGACCTGCTGGATCCGGGAACTTTTGTGGAAACCGACAAGTTTGTGGTTCATAAAACCACTGATTTTGGTATGGCCGACAAAAAATTCCTTGGCGATGGCGTAATTACCGGTTACGGTAAAATCGACGGACGTCTGGTGTATGTCTTTTCGCAGGATTTTACGGTTTTCGGAGGTTCGCTAAGCCGTACCAACGCCAACAAGATTATTAAGATAATGGATCTGGCACTAAAAATGGGTGCTCCTGTTATAGGCCTCAACGATTCGGGCGGCGCCCGTATTCAGGAAGGGGTGGAAAGCCTTGCCGGTTATGCCGATATTTTTTACCGGAATGTACGAAGCTCGGGGGTTATCCCGCAAATTTCGGCCATCCTCGGCCCCTGCGCCGGCGGTGCCGTTTATTCGCCCGCCATCACCGACTTTATTATGATGGTAAAAGAAACCTCATACATGTTTGTAACCGGCCCTGATGTTATCAAAACCGTTACCCACGAAGAGGTTACCATGGAAGACCTCGGCGGTGCCATTACTCACAATAAAAAGAGCGGCGTGGCTCATTTTACTGCCGATAACGATGAGCAGGCCATGATGATGATTCGTGAGCTGATGAGCTTTATCCCTTCCAACAATATGGAAGAGGCTCCGGTGAAACCATGTACCGATGACCTTACCCGCGAAGAACCTAAACTTGACGAGGTGGTGCCTGTTGATCCCAACAAGCCTTACGACATGAAAGAAATTATTACCGCAGTAATCGACAATGGCCATTTTCTGGAAGTACAACCGTTGTATGCTCCCAATATCATTGTCGGGTTTGCCCGTATTGGAGGCCGCTCGGTGGGTATTGTTGCCAACCAGCCTGCCATGCTTGCCGGCGTGCTCGACATCGACAGCTCTACCAAAGCAGCGCGCTTTGTAAGGTTCTGCGATGCCTTTAATATTCCTTTGATTGTTTTTGAAGATGTACCCGGATTTTTACCCGGAACCACACAGGAATACGGCGGAATCATTAAGCATGGCGCCAAGCTGTTGTATGCCTTTGCCGAAGCCACGGTTCCTAAAATTACGGTTATCACCCGTAAAGCCTACGGTGGTGCTTACGACGTGATGAACAGCAAGCACATTGGCGCCGATGTTAACTATGCTTATCCCACGGCTGAAATTGCCGTTATGGGTCCCGATGGTGCAGTTAACATTATCTATCGTGGCGAAGATGAAGAATCAAGAAAAAAGCGTGTTGACGAATATCGCGAAAACTTTGCCAGTCCGTACCGCGCTGCCGAGATGGGTTATATCGACGAAATTATCTACCCGCGCGAAACCCGCAAAAAGTTGGTTGAAGCGCTCGAAATGACCAAAAACAAATCGGAAAGCAATCCGCCCAAAAAGCACGGAAATATTCCGTTGTAAGGACAGCTTTTAAAAATTGATAAAAAGGAGTTTCATTGGGTTGAGGCTCCTTTTTTTGTTAGTTTTTAGGCAAACGAGGGCTTCGCTTTGAGCGAAACCCTCGTTAAACCCTCGTTTGCTACAGCTTTATCCTGGCCTGCACTTTAACCTCCGTTTTGTGATTTCCCAAAACTTCATCAGCTCCCGAACCAATGCTGTTTCTGTCGAAAAAAGATGTTTGCGACAGCCGAATCCAAAACGATATTTTTTTTCCGGCATTGAGTTTGGCAATCAGATAAATCCGTTGCCCGTTACCATAATATGCCGGCACACTAAAGGCATACAAAACATCGTTTTCGTAGGCATAAATCCGGCTGTTCCACGAGCTTGTGCTGAACAGCGCATATCTGAACGTTAAGCTAACAGGCAGCTTTGCAGGACGGTATAACACATCCTGATAGAGCAAGTATCCGGTTTCGGTTTGGCCTGCATCGGGGTTTTGATAAACTACATATTCAAGCCTGTTTTTCAGGATAAACGAGTGCGACAAATTCCACGAAACGTTGAACCGGAGATTATCCTGTCTAATATTGGCTGTTTGAGCCATAAAATCGTAAGCCCCGTTAAAATTTTCCTGTTTTAACTTATGGCGAAACTTCAGGTACATGCTTGCCCGATGCGAGGGTGTATAATTGAGTTGAAACAGGAAATCTTTTCCATACGAAGGAAAATCGGACTGAAAACGCAGCCAGGGAAACCGGTAATAATCCACATAACCCGACAGTGAAAAACTTTTTGACAACATGGCCAGAAACCCAAAATAAACGCCCTCTTCGTTGCTTCCGTTTTGTGTGGCACCGAACGGATAGGCGTAAAAGTTGTGATAATTTTTACTGTAGTTGTGATAGGTGATGTTAAATAAAAAGCGGTCGGTAAACCCGGTATTAACTCCTGCAATAAGTGCCCGGCCACCGGTTTGCGTTGCCGACACTTCTCCAAAAAGGTTTACTTTATTTAAAACAATATTAAAGTCCATTCCAACATGGGTTTCCTCTTTTCCTTTAAATGAAAATGCCTTATACGGCGCATCATCCGTTAAAACAGGTTTGTTTAACAACGAATGATAAACTGTTGCGCCCATTTCAATAAACTGATGTCTGTACCGCAAATGGCCACCATAAGCTTGAATGTTAATAGCATCTTTATCAAGCAATTCGTTGATGGTGCGATGCATACCTGTTTCCTGAATAGTGGTAACCACCGGCTGCTCCAATGTGTCGGTTTCCACGAGGTTGGCATCAATATGGTTGTTGGAGTAAAAGCCGGTAAACCGCAACGATTTCCATTGCAGCGTGGCAGCGGCTCCGCGTAAAAACCGGTTTTCATTTACCGATGTGTTGGGTCGTAATCCGTTGCCATAGCGCTTAATGTAAATGGCCTGTGCCGATTTGCCAAAGGCTAACCCCGTCCATAAATTTAAACCCTGACCAAACTCAAGGTGATAGTCACCCACAACAAGTTTTTTAAGTAATCCCATGTCTGCCAGATAAAAATGAGCCGAGTAAAAATCGAAATAGTTGGTAATTTTGGTGCCAACCGTCCTTAAAAGCGTGTCGGGCAAGCTGCTTTTATTCCACACTTCACCGGCATCTTTTTCCAGTGTAAAACCTATGCGGATACGTTTCCGGTATTGAAAGGCATAACGGGTGTAAAGTTTTGCCGGGTCTCCCAAATAGGCAGTGCCGGGGTTGTAAATGGCCGAATCAGCAGGAATTTTATAACCTTCACTTTTTTCAAGCGTTTGTTGATATCGCAACAAAAGTTGATGCCGCCCGTAACGAAACACATTTTTTAACTTTACCGGTTGTGCTTTTTTTACAGCTCCGAAACGCACAAAGGGAAGCAGCCGCCGGATAATTTCACGATTGAGGCCATCCACATAAATCAGTTCATATTTTGACATGACATTTCCGTTTCGCTCGCGGTATCGTTTTATGTTGTTAACCTGAACATCATTCAATAATTTTAGCTTTTCCAGTTCGTCAATGTTGTCTTTATCGTTAATATTGATGGGATGCTTTTGGTAATAAACGTAATCATCAAGCAAGTCGGAATAGTCCAGATTCAAATCTGTTCCGGAGGCAATGTCTTCCATTTGGTCGGTAATAAACTCGGTTTGATTAATGGCTGTAGTATCGGGCTTTTGTGCCATTGCCGGCATTGACAATAACAATATTAATACTGAACAAACAATACGAAACCTGATATGTGATTTGGCAGACATCTTTATTTAAAATGCATAGGTAAGTGACGCCTGAGGTGTGAAGCCCAGTGTTTGGTGCATGGTTGCCGCTATATCAAACCGAAAACCTTTTAGCTTAAGGCCAAAGCCCATGGCAAAGACTTCTTCTCCCGAAGAAAATCCGGTGCGCATGTAAAATTTTTCTTTAATGTTGTATTCAAGTCCGCCCCGGATAATAATTTTCGGATAGAAGCTGTTTTTTTCCGCTTCGGCGGTAGCCAAAAAAGCGTTTGAAAAATGCCATGTAATTCCAAACCTGAGGATAGCCGGAATGCGCTCATCAGCATAATCGGAAAGCTTTACCCTGATTGGATTGTAGAGGTACGCCCCCAACGTAATTTCTTCGGTTATATCCGATTGAACACCAAACTCGAAAGTTACATTTTTTTTGGAGCCGTAACCGTCGCCAAGGGTGGTTTGAAGGTAATCAAGTTGCAACCCCATACGAAGGTATCGTCCAAAAGCACGGGCATAAAGTAATCCGGCTTTTATTTCGTTGTATTGTTGGTATCCAAAGTAGTTAAAATCAACCCCCAACACGCCGGCGTTTGTGGGGTAAGCAAATGCTGCCGTTTTATTACTTAGCCGGTTTAAGTTGAATTTACTTTCGTACAATATGCCTGCGGTGGGGCGCTTCAATGTTGCCAGCCCCGCCTGGTTGTTAAGTATATTCCAAAAACCGGTCAACGCCACCGACGAACGACACATCCCTGCGCTGCGGGCACTTTGCGGAAACAATCCTCCTGCTGCCTGTATCGTGGAGGAGATTAACAAAGCTGTAGTTACAAGCAAATAACGAAGTGACTTTAACAATAACATAGTAGTAGTGAGTTTTTTGTGCCATAAAAGTACAAATTTATTGCTGAAAATCAAATATTCTGAAAACCCTATCTTTGTAAAAAGAAAAAATGGTTAACCTATGAACCCAAAAGTTATCAAATTTTTAAAATTATTGCAACAAAACAACAACCGCGACTGGTTTTCCGAAAACAAGCAATTGTACCTTGACGCCAAAGCCGAATTTGATGATTTTGTAAACCACCTGATAGCAGACATCGAATTATTTGACGCTTCCGTTAGAGGGTTGAGCAGTAAAAATACAGTGTACCGGATTTATCGTGACATAAGGTTTTCGAAAGATAAAACACCTTATAAAAGGTATTTTAGCGCCTACATTGCTCCGGGCGGACGAAAGTCAAAAATGGCAGGGTATTACATTCATATTGAACCCGGAAACTGTTTGGCAGGAGGCGGGTTGCATTGTCCGGCAAAAGAAATACTTAACGAGGTACGCTTTGAGATATACAACAATCCTGAAGAATTTACAGGCATCATTGAGGATAATTCCTTTAAGAATCTCTTTGGAGAAATAATTGGAGATAAGCTGATAAGGCCTCCCAAAGGGTTTCCCAAAGAGTTTCCTCTTATCGAATGGATTAAGCACAAGGAGTTCATTACCGCACATCCGTTTCCGGACGAACTGGTTACCAACAACAAGTTTATACCCTATTTGTTAAAGGTGTTTAAAACACTTAAACCCATGAACGATTTTTTAAACAGGCCGTTGATTGGGTAACGATAATGAGGAAATTAATCAGGGTACGCAATGCGCACATGATTGATGTCGAGCAGTTTCTTTTTAAGCACCTTTTTAACTTTTGTAATTTCTTTAAAAGTGATGTTGGCATTGGCAAACTGGTTGTCTTCAATAAGTGCATTGACAATGTTTTCAACAAGGTCGTTAATTTTTTGCTCATTGGGCTTGGAGATGCTTCTTGATGCTGCCTCCACCGAATCGGCCATCATAACAACCGCAGTTTCTTTGGAAAAGGGAATGGGGCCGTGGTATCTGAACTCTGAGCTGTCAATCTCCAGTCCCGGATTTTTTTTCTTTTCGAGACGATAAAAATATTCCACCATCCGCGTGCCGTGATGGGTACGTATAAAGTCGATTACCTGCTCAGGAACTTTAGCTTTTCTTGCCATCTCGATGCCATCGAGTACGTGGGCTATAATGATGCGGGCACTCTCTTCGTACGACAATTCATCATGGGGATTATACCCGGCAGACTGATTTTCAATAAAATAAGTGGGATTGTTCATTTTTCCGATATCATGGTACAAAGCGCCCGTACGGGCAAGCAGTGCGTCGCCGTCAATTTCGTACAATGCCTCAGCTGCAAGGTTTGAAACCTGAAGCGAATGTTGAAAAGTACCCGGTGCTTTTACCGAAAGGTCACGTAACAAGGTGTTGTTGGTATTCGACAATTCCAATAGCGTTAAGTTGGTAACAAGTCCAAAGAGCTTTTCGTAGAAAAATACAATGGGAAAAGCTAAAAACAACAATACTGCATTGATGGCGGCAAGCTCGACAAAGTCAATCGAAAAACCACCCAAATTTCCTTCACGCGAGAAAAGCATGCTGATATAAACCACAATATAGGTGACAAATGTAAAAAGCGATGCTCTGGCAATTTGTATGCGATGATCCCAGTTTCCAATACTGAATACTGCAACCAGTCCGGCAGCAAACTGCGTATAAAAGAACTCAAAGCTGTTGGGAGCAAAAAAGCCAATCAGCATCACCGTTATCAGATAAATAACAATGCCGGTTCCATGGTCTAAAAAGGCAATTAGGAGAATGGGCAAAATAACAAAGGGGATGGCATAAACATATTCCGGAAAAGATTTAAAAATATAAAAAGACAACGCCACCAACGAAACTTGTGTAATTAATATCAGGTTAATGTATTTAAGCTCGTTAAAGAATTCAAATTTGTAAAATCTGAGAAACAGGTATTCAAGCAAAAACAGAAGCGATATTAAAAGTGTAATGCCCAGCAAAACGTAATATTTATGCTTGCTGTTTCCGTATTCGGTTTCATACATTTTTTTCAGCGACAGCAAAATCTGATTTTTCTCCGGCGTAACCAACTCACCCTTTGAAATAATCATTTCACCTTTTTGCATCATACCAAACGAGGGCGAAATATGGTTGAGCAGTTCCTGCATCGCCGTTTCGCTTTTCGATTTATCGTAAACTACATTCTGAACCAGTGCCCGGCTTATGGCTCCAAGTACAATGGTGCTGTCTGCTCTCTTATCCTTACGTATTTGAGATTGAACATAATCCAACGCTCCCCTTATGGTGAAAAAATCTCCCAACGTGGCATCGGTGCCCAGATTATTTTTAATAAGCTTAATCCTGTAGCCGGAAGGTTTACCTTCAATTACATTGTCGGTGCGAATAATGCCTTTGTTTTCAACAGCTAAATACAGTTTTTTCGTATATTTTAAACATCTTAACGAATCTCTGGTTCGTTTTCTTCCCTTTTTTAAATCGGAGTGCCATAAGGTTGCAAAATTATTTTCCAACACTTTCAGGTTATCTTTGGCAATATTTTCGTCGTAATTAAAAAAAGGTTGAAAGCCCTGTAAAATTTTTTCTTTCTCTTGCGATATTTGGTCTTTGGTTTTTAAAATGGCAAAATCGAAAGGGGCAAACAGGTCGTTATGCTTCCACGGACTACCTATTTGAAACTCATATTTAAAGATGCTGTCTTTGGGGCTGAGCCACGAAACCAGTCCGATAGCAATAATAAACACTAAAATTTTTAGTATTTCGTAATAATATTGTTGTAATTTTGAAAAGAAAGAATTCATTAGCCTTTTTAAAAGATTTTGAGCAAAAATAAGCATTTATAATTGTTAATGATATAACCC
>WGDP01000035.1 GCA_015493215.1 Bacteroidales bacterium
AGATAATGGCCCGGTTTTACCAATTTGTCGAGATGCTTTTTTTCGGCTACCCATTCAAAATTATTACGATGGATAATCAATCCGTTTTGATACAAAATTGTTTTCAACATATTGTAATCCGATCCCGTGGGAACATTTACGGCTACCGGTTTGCCGTCGGGTGTCCACGTGTTGGGCGAATAGATAACCTGATACAGATAGTATCCTGCGGCCAAAGCAAGGATAATTAAAAAAAGAATAAAAAAGAGAATAAATTTTTTAAACTTATTTTTTTTCTTTTGATGTGTGTATCTTGAATGATAATAGGCCATATATTAATGATTTAATCATTGATTAATTGTAATAAATATTCATCAGACCAACTCTTGCCGCCATCGGTTGTATTCCAGTCTTTTTTTAATCCTGAAATACTGAATCCGGCTTTTTCAAACAGTTTGAGGCTGTTGGTATTGCTGCTTTCAATGTTGCAAAAGAGCTGATGAAGGTTTAAATTATTAAAGCAATAGGATTTCAATAATTCAAGAGCCGTTGAAGCATATCCGTTGCTCCTGTAAGCTTCAACAATTACGATGCCCACGCCTGCTCTTTTGTTGTGAGGGTCAATGCTAAACAGATCGATGGTTCCGATGGTTTCACCCGAGGCAAGGTCAATCATAAACCGAACCTGATTTGCTTCAAAAGGATTTTTTTCGGCCATTAAAACATATTGTTCCATTTCGAACCTGGAAAACGGCCTCAGTGTTTGGCTCACATGCCAAAGTTTTTCATCATTTTCCAAATGATAAAGAAAATCCACATCGGCAGGTTCGGGAGCACGTAAAACAATATTTTTTAACTTCAACATTATAGCTCTGTTTTTCCAATAAATACCCTTTTTGCAGGCCCGCTAAGCCATATTCCGGTAAAGGGCATATTTCCTTTAAAATCAACTCTGAAATCGCCACCACGGGTTTTTATACGCCTGATTTTCTTTCCGGTTTCCAAAAAGGCTGCCAAAGCCGAGGCCGTAACGCCGGTTCCGCACGAAAGTGTCTCATCTTCAACACCTCTTTCATAGGTACGAACATATATTTCTTCATCGTAAAGCTGAACAAAATTAACGTTGGTTCCTCCCGGTTGATAATCGGCGCTGTTTCTTATTTGCCTGCCCTTATTAAAGACGTCAATTTCATCAACCTGTTTTACGAACTCCACATGATGAGGCGACCCGGTATTTAAAAAATAACCCGTTTTATGTTGGGAAACTTTTTCCACAGCAGTCATTTCAAGCGATACATCGTACAAACCCTTTTCTGCCTCAGCGCTATTAATAACTGCCTGATGAAATCCGTCATCAGCATTAAAGAGCATCTTTTTTCCGGCCAGATTGTGCGAAAAAGCAAAAGCGGCAATACACCGCCCACCGTTGCCGCACATGGTGCTTAGTTGCCCGTCGGAATTGTAATAAAGCATCTTGAAATCAGCCTTTTCGTCGGGCTCAATAAGCATCAGTCCATCAGCACCAATGCCAAAACGTCGGTGACATAAATGGCTGACATCTTGTTTGGATAAAGAAATAGTGCCATTCATATTGTTGATAATGACGAAATCATTGCCGTTGCCATGATATTTTTCAAAATCAAGCATCATAATTTAAAAATTGTTAACCACCTTGCCTGTGGCAGGAAATTTGAGCGTGCAAGATACGAATAAGTAAGAAATAGTAATGCTTTTAGCTTAACATTTCTTAACTACCTGTTTGCAACAAAACAATATATAAATCGTAATGAGTATAAACTTTAAAAAATCATTAAAACCATGAAAACATTTTTGAAGAGTTTTGGCGGAGCTGTTGCCGGCACATTGCTGGTACTTTTAACCATGTATTTTTTTATTAAACCCAAAACACCTACCGGTTCGGGGCATATAAAAGCCCATCAGACCAACTACAAGGTGGCAACTTTAAACGGTGGGCATAAAACACCGGTTACGCCGGCTTCGCTTCCTGCAGCATTACCCGAAGCACAAATTGATTTTACAACTGCCGCTCAAAAAACGGTAAATGCGGTTGTGCACATAAAAACAGAAATGTCGGTCAAGCCGGTTAATTACGATAACTTTTTCGATCCTTTCAGAAACTATTTTTATCCCCATCAACCCAACAGCATTGTGGCATTTGGCTCAGGTGTAATTATTTCGGCCGATGGATATATTGTTACAAACAATCATGTGGTGGATGGCGCTGATAAGATTATGGTTACCTTTAACGATAAAACCGAAAAGGAAGCCAGAATTGTTGGAACCGACCCCAGCACCGATCTCGCGCTGATTAAAGTAGATGGTGATGGTTATGAATATTTAACTTATGGCGATTCTGATAAGTTGAAAGTGGGTGAGTGGGTATTGGCCGTTGGAAACCCCTTTAATCTAACATCCACGGTTACAGCAGGTATTGTAAGTGCAAAAGCCAGAAACATTAATATTTTGGGCGGTGCCTCCGCCATCGAATCTTATATTCAAACAGATGCTGTTGTTAACAAAGGTAACAGCGGCGGCGCACTGGTAAATGCAAAGGGCGAACTGGTGGGAATCAATGCCGCCATCGCTTCGCATACGGGTGTTTATGAAGGGTATTCGTTTGCAATTCCGGTTAATCTGGTAAAAAAGGTGGTTGAAGATTTGAAAAACTATGGCGAAACCCAACGGGGATATCTTGGCGTTCAAATCAGAAATATTGATGCCGAATTTGCCCAGTCGGCAGGCATTGATAAGTTGCAGGGCGTATATGTTGCCGGTGTGGTAGATGGTAGTGGTGCCGATGATGCCGGCATAAAATCAGGCGATATAATTGTTGCCATTAACGATAAACCTGTTAACAGCTTGTCGGAATTGACCGGTATTATCGGCCAATACAGGCCGGGAGATAAAGTGGTGGTTAAACTGAATAGCGATGATGGTGAGGATATTGTTCAGGTAACACTCAAAAAACGTGATAATACAACCAATCTGGTTCGTAGCTCCGATTCGTTTTACAACGATGTTCTCGGTGCCTGGCTGCAAGCTGCTACAGATGATCAACTTTCAAACCTGGGTCTAAACAACGGACTAAAAGTGGTTGATGTAAAAGAAGGTATTCTCGACCGTGGCGGTATAACAAAAGGATACATTATTTACAACGTTAACGGGATAGCTGTAAACTCCGAAGCCGATTTAAACAGGGCAATAAAGAACAGTAAGCGTAAAGTTGTGAAAATAAAAGGCATGTACCCTGACGGCGTTAAAATTTCATTTGAATTTATATTGTAAAAAACTTGTTATTTAGATTTTTTTTAAATAAATTTGTCAGCCCCAAATAAAAAAACAGAATATGAGACAACTCAAGATAACCAAATCGATTACGAACCGAAATACAGCGTCGCTGGACAAGTATTTGCAGGATATCGGCAAAGAAAGTCTGATTACAGCCGATGAAGAGGTTGAGTTGGCTCGGAGGATTAAAACCGGTGACAAGGTAGCGCTTGAGAAACTCACAAAAGCAAATCTTCGGTTTGTGGTTTCGGTGGCAAAGCAATATCAAAATCAGGGTCTAAGCCTTCCTGACCTAATTAACGAAGGTAATTTGGGATTAATTAAGGCCGGCCAGCGTTTTGATGAAACAAGGGGCTTTAAATTTATTTCGTATGCCGTTTGGTGGATTCGCCAGTCTATTTTGCAGGCACTTGCCGAGCAGAGCCGTATTGTACGGCTGCCGTTGAATCAGGTAGGCTCGTTAAATAAAATAAAAAAGGCTACCGCCATGTTGGAGCAGCAGCTTGAAAGGCCTCCATCAGCTGAAGAGATTGCCGAAGCCATGGAACTTCCGGAACATAAAATCGACGCTGCCCTTAAGATTTCTACCAAGTTTGTTTCTATTGACGCACCCATAGGGCAGGAGGAAGATACCAAATTTTTAGACCTGTTTGTCCCTAAAAATGCCACCAACACCGATGAGGATTTAATGCGGGAGTCGTTGGGCAAGGAAATTCAGCGGTCGCTGTCAACTTTAAGTGAAAAGGAGCGCGACGTTATCAATTTGTATTACGGATTGGGTGAACGCACGCACGAATATACACTGGAAGAGATTGCCGTTAAGTTTAACCTTACCCGCGAGCGTGTGCGGCAAATTAAAGAAAAAGCCATTCGCAGGCTTCGTAATACATCACGAAGCAGGCTGCTTAAAGCTTATTTGGGACAATAGTTTAAATTGACAACAGAATGGATAAACTCCCTGCCATGTGTGGGGAGTTTTTTTTGATGTATAAGTCTTAAAAATATTTTTTAAAAAACCGAATAAATATTTGGAGATATATTTCAAATAGCTATTTTTGCAGACCGTTTCGTAAATGAAACAAAAAGCCGTATAGCCATCATGGAGAGGTGGGAGAGTGGCTTAATCCACCAGTTTGCTAAACTGGCGTACTCGAAAGGGTACCGGGGGTTCGAATCCCCCCCTCTCCGCAACCTGCCAGACTGCCGCAGGCAAGCCGGCAGACAGAAAGAAAACCCACAACGATAGTTGCGGGTTTTTGTTTTTTTTAAGCGTGCTAAACTTGTTTGCTCACAGTTGCAAACTGTGAGATGGAAGCAATGGAAATGGTCGCTTCACAGTTACAAACTGTGAGATGAAAGTGACAATAAACAGTTGCAAACTGTGAGCTGGAAACATAAAAACAACACAAACTGTGATTTGAATTTGTTTGGTATCGTACGTTTTTATTTCAGATAACAGTAAACAAAAAAGGATGTTGTGCTCACAGTAACGAGAAACGATGAAATATTTGCTCACAGTTGCAAACTGTGAGATGGAAGCAATGGAAATGGTCGCTCACAGTTGCAAACTGTGAGATGAAAGTGCCAATAAACAGTTACAAACTGTGAGATGAAAGTGACAATAAACAGTTGCAAACTGTGAGGTGAAAGCGACAATAAATAGTTACAAACTGTGGGCTGAAAACAACAAAAACATTTGCTCACAGTTTGTAACTGTGAGCAGGAAACAACAAAAACGTTTGCTCACAGTTTGTAACTGTGAGCAGGAAATATTTGGTTGGTAAAGCTATCCAAAAAATCCACGAGCCAGGCCACCGTCGTGGGAAATGGTTTGTCCGGTAATATAACGCGCATGAGGAGAAAGTAGCCAAATAGCAAGTTTTGCAAGATCATCGGGGTTTCCCATCTTTTTTACGGGTATATCATCGGTAAACTGTGCTTTTACACTTTGTTCGTCAACATTATTTTGCCGGCTCTTTTTTTCAATTAACCTTTGTATGGCAGCCGTATCATGGTAACCCGGTGCCAATACATTGACAGTAATATTTTTATCTGCAACTTCATTTGAAAGTGTTTTGGAGAAACCAACCACAGCAGCCCGAAGCGAGTTACTAAGTATCAGGTTCTCAACGGGTTGTTTTACCGATATGCTTTCCAAGTAAACAAGCCTGCCATATTGTTGTTTTATAAGTTGGGGTAATAATAATTTTGTGAGTTCAATTTTCCAACGAACTACCGATTGCCAGGCATCGTCCCATTGTTTCATGGAAACCTCCTCAAATATTCCGGCAGGAGGTCCACCCGCATTAAAGAAAACACCTGATAATCTATTTCCGGCTGCTATAACAGCAATCTCAGAGAGCGTATTACTTTTGGTTAAATCGCCAACAAGCAGATGAACGTTATTGGGATACAAATCTTTAAGTGCTTCCAGTTTATTGCCTGTACGGCTTACTGCTAATACTTGTGCCCCTTCGGATGCCAAAGCAAGTGCTGTTGCCTTGCCAAAACCGCTTCCGGCGCCACCTACAATAAAAAAGCTGTTTTCAATGTTTAAATCCATAACCTGTTTTGTTATCGTATCAACGTAACCGTTCCTTTCTGGGTAACGGTATTCCCACTCACCGACCTGTATGATGACACATAAACGTATGTTCCCACGTCGGCAGGTTGATTTTGTATGGTTCCGTCCCAACCTTTTTGGGGGTCGGATGTCTCAAAAATTACTTTACCCCAACGGCTGTAAATCTGTAACAGATAATTGGTTCCGCCAAAAAAGCTGAAAACCGGTTTAAATTCGTTGTTTTGCCCGTCAGGCCTAAATGCATTGGGGTAATAGAGGGTTGCTTCTTTAAAAAGGGGAAAACGGTTGGAGGTACTGGTAATGTGCTCAGTTGAATCACTTTTTTTAAGTGCCTGCACAAAATAGATAATCCTTCCGTCTTCCACCGGTTGGTTGGAAGCGGGTTCCTGATATTGCAACACATCACCGTTAACCGAGTCGATGGGGGCAGTTGGCTCGACACCGGTTATCGTTCGGTAGATGTAATATTTTTCAACGCCGGAACCCCATCCTCCGGGAGCGGTCCAGTTAAGATAATTGATATTGTCTTGAGCATACCCCTGCAACCAAATGGTTTTAAAGGTGTTGGAGGTGAGCCGCTCTTTTCCGCAACTGTCGATAACCGTGGTGTAGTAAAACCACGGATTTATTGAAGCATCCACCGTAGCATCACCCACAAAAAACGGTGAGCTGTTTTGGTTGGGTTTGGTAACCTGCTCCACCAATGTTGTGTCAGGCTGATTACCATCGAAATGCCAAATATTCCATATGCAGTTGTTCACATCCATATCTCCCTCAACGGTTACGTTAACGGTATTGTCGGCCAACACGTCGGCGGTTAATGTTTCTACAAACTGAGGAATTTTATAGCTTTGGGTAATCACATGTTTACGGCATGACGATGAAGAAATATCGCCCATAATGGCTCTTACAAAGTATTCGTAATCGGCACCCGGATCAAGATTTTGATGAATGAAGGTTATTTCTCCGTTAACAGCATCGGAAGGCTCCTTCTGGCCTGCCAATTTGTAAGCTCCTCCATTTTTACTGTACCATATTTCGTAACGCTCAATGGGAACTTTAGGGTTCACATATTCGGTCCATCTGATGGTATCCTTTAAATCGCATACGCTGTAATTAATGTTGTAAAGAAAGATGGGACGTTGTGCGGTTAAATCGGTAAAAGGGCTGTTATTACCGCAACTGTCGAAGGAGGAGATAGCATAGAGGTAGTTTTCGTTGCAGGGATTAATAACCGTATCGGTGTAGGTTTGTGTCTGATAGCCCCAAACCGAATCAATGGGACTCCATATAAGGCCGTCGTACCGGTAAATAATATTTCCAACCACATCCATGCTGTCCGATTGTGTCCAGCCGATGATGGTATTGCCGTCTGACGTAATACTTACCGAATCTAAAACAGGCTTGTCGGGGGCAACAATATCGGTAAATCTGCCCTTAATAACCGGCGAATTGGATGTGCATGAATTCCGGTAGCTTATCTCTACCTTAAACCTGATGGAATCGTCACAGGTAAAAATTTCAAAATTACGAAGGCTTGTTTCGGCGGTTGTATCAAGAAGATGCCAGTCACCGTCAGGGTAGTCGTAATATACACGATAATAGCTCATTCCGGAATCTAATGTGTCGGCAAAAGAGGTCCAAAAAAGACTCCCCTGATAGCCGTTCGGGTTTACATCAATACCCTGTAGGAAAAGGGTTTTGGCAATGGGGGAGATGTCGCTTTCGTTTACTTTAACATAGTAATACTTGGGCGTATTGAGCGCATCTATACCCGTATGCAAAAAGGTAGTATCGTTTACATCGATAATTATCGGGCTTACAGGGCTAAAGCTTGCTCCGTCGTTGGAAAAATAGAGTACATAGCTTTGAAAAGAGTCGATATCCGAGCGAGTCCATTTTATTTCAACATTATTATTGTCGATTATGTTAAGGCAGACAATACTCGATGAGCTGACACGTTGCGCAACAAGTGTACTGCTGTATAACAAGATAAGGAGTAGTATCAGGCGATATTTCATGTTTTTCTATTTTCTTCCAACGGTCAAATGTAGTAAACTTTCGGTTTCAAAGTATCTATCAGCCACTTTCAATAATTCATTCGGAGTCAGCTTCATGGTGGCTTCCAGGCTTTGGTTGTAATAGCTGAAATCAAGGCCTGCGTCTTTTACGGCTCTGAAACGTTCGGCCAGTGCCAACGGCCCGTCAAAACTTTTCAGGAAGTTACCAAAAAGGTAGTTTTTTACCAGTTGGAGTTCATTGTTGTCAACCGGCACGGTTTTTATCCGGTTGATTTCGTAATCAATTTCTTTCATGGCTGCTTCGGTATAATCGGCGTTAACCTCCGTGGCAACCGTAAAATATGCCGCGTGCTTGTATGTTTGGATAAATGAGTTTACACCGTAAGTGTATCCCTTGTCTTCGCGAAGGTTACTCATCAACCGCGAGCCAAAATATCCTCCCAGCAGGGTGTTAACCATCTGCAATGCAAAAAAGTCGGGATGTGTTTTGTTAATAATCTGTTTTCCAACTCTTAATGCCGATTGCATGGCATTGCTGCGCTCAACAAATTTGTTTCCGGCCTCCTGTTTGGTTGAAAAAACTATCCGGTCGTTTACCCGGGAACTTCCTTTTGCCTGAAATTCCCCAAGATATTGATTCGTAAGTTTAATTACTTCATCATTAACACTTCCGCTTACAATAATGTAGGCAGAGTTGGGTCGATAGTAGTTTTTGTAAAAATTAACAACATCCTCACGAGCGATGTTTTCAAAGTCATCTTGGTGCAGAATCTGGCCATAGGCGCTGTTTTCACCGAAAATCATTTTGTTAAACTCCATGGAAGCGCGGTATCGCACCTTTTCGATGTTTACAAGATATTGCTGCTTTTGCCGCTGAAGGTATAGTTGAAACTCCTTTTCGGGAAACACGGCATCGGTAACTATTTCACCCAATAGCGGCAACAGTTTTTGCAGATGTTTGGTGAGTGCATATAGGGTTACGGATGCGGTATCTTTATTGATTTGTGTGTTTAGGTAAGCCCCGTAATAATCAAGCATTTCGGCAATTACCGCAGAAGATTTGCCGGTAGTACCCTCTTTGAGCAGATTATTGGTGCTTCCGGCCACCAGTTTTTTATTTTGATAGGCCGAGCCTGCTTCAAAAACAATATCAATGCGTGTAATGGGTTCGCTGCCGGCTCTTATAATGTTTGCCTCGATACCGTTTGAAAGGACAATGGTTTCCGGATTGGTAAGTTCAACCTGAGCCATTTTGCCGGGATTTGGCATTCTTTTTCTATTGGGGGATGTGATACTGGTCATGGGCTTAATGATTTGACAGGTAACAGAGTTTGTTTTTTCGGTGTGGGGCAAAAAGCCGGCGGGCTGTTTCACGAATATCGTTACGGGTTACCGAACGGTATTTCTCCGCTTCGAGGTTAAACAGCATTGCATCGCCGAGCATTTCGTAGTAGCCGAGGTTCATGGCTTTGTGCAAGGCAGAAAGTCTTGAAAATACCAAATTGGCTTCCACCTTATTAATTACCTTTTCCAGCTCGCGCTCATCAACAAGTTGCTCCTGTATTTTTTCCAGCTCCGTGTCAACCGCAGCTTCGGCGTCTGCCATTGAAACGCCCGTATTAAGCTTTCCCGATACGATGAACAGGCCTTTATCAAGGTCGCCGGTAATAAATGCATTGACCTCCGTAAACAGTTTTTTTTCTTTTATCAACGTTTGATACATTCTTGACGATTCGCCGTTGGAGAGGATGTCGGAAATCAGGTCGTAATGATAAAAAGTTGCATCGGTGCGTTTTTCGGTGTGCCAGGCCATATACAACGCATCCTGAGGCACCTTGCGTTTTACAGTTTGCGAACGTGCCTTTTTTTGCTCCGGTTCAACCGGCAGCGCACGATTAATCTGTTTGCTTTGCTTATTGATGCTGCCAAACCATTTTTCTGACCATTGTTTAATTTGTTTTATATCCACATCGCCGGCAATGGACAAAATGGCGTTGTCGGGATTATAAAATCTTTTGTAGAAAGCTTTTACATCTTCCATGGTGGCATTTTCGATGTGGCTTATCTCTTTTCCGATGGTAGGCCAGCGATAGGGATGTACTTTATAGGCCAATGGTTTGAGTAACAGATATACATCGCCGTAAGGCTGGTTCAGATAATTTTGTTTAAACTCTTCAATAACCACCTGGCGCTGTACTTCAAGGCTTTTTGGGGTAAATGCCAGGTTGAGCATTCTGTCCGACTCAAGCCAAAAGGCAATTTCCAGATTATTTTTCGGAATGGTAAGGTAGTAGTTGGTGTAATCGCTGTTGGTAAATGCATTGTTTTCGCCACCGGCAATCTGCAACGGTTCATCGTATTTTGGAATGTTAACCGACCCGCCAAACATCAGGTGTTCAAAAAGATGGGCAAAGCCTGTTTTGTCGGGGTTTTCGTCTCTGGATCCCACTTTGTAAATAATGTTCATAGCCACTACCGGTGTTGTTTTATCCTGATGAACCAACACGGTGAGGCCGTTATCCAAAGTGAATTTTTCAAAATTTACCATACGTAATATTTAAGCCTGCAAAGGTAATCGAAAGTGTGTAATGCAATAACGCCAAAACAAAGGTTCTGGTACACTTTGAAAATAAAAATGATAGTTTCTTTTCGAAATGCTTAAAAAACTAAATAACCTAACGGGCAATGTTTGCTTGAGTTTTGATGGCACCCATGTTAAGGTCGTCAACTTCAAGAATTTGGAAGCTGTTGTCGATGCTTTTTAGCAGTTTTGTCAGGTTTTCTTTGCCTGAGTGAACCGACTCCATTACAATGATGATTTCGGGAAATGATTTCAAAAACTTTTTTGCACCTTCCAACACGTTGGATTCCATTCCCTCCACATCAATTTTAATAAAAACCTTGTCCTTTTTGGGGTCGAAATTACATTGGCCGATAAGTGAGTCGAGGGGTACCACTTTTACCGTTGTTTCATCACCATCTTTAACATCTTTGTTTTCGATACTTTTTAAATGTGATGCGCCGGTGTTATCAGGAACAAAAGTAAAAACATCGGTATGCTCGTATTTGCCCAAAGCCAAATTAATCGGTTTAACAGAATGTTGAAACCCGTTAAGTTCGATGTTTTTCGACAAAGCTTCAAAATTATCTTTTACCGGCTCAAAGGCACACCCTTCAAGCCCCTTTTTGGCAAATAAAATAGAGTAGGTACCGATATTTGCCCCCACATCCAAGAATTTATTATAGTTCTCAACATGTTGATAAACAAACTTTTTCACTTTCCACTCGTATGCATAATTGGCAAACTGAAAATCGAGTGTTCCGGCACGAACAAAAAAGGTTCCCAGGGAGCTTTTATAAATTGCCTGGCGCCGCGAGAGCTTACCGGTAAGCATATATTTTACCGATGACAAAAAGAAGTGGAACTCACCATGCTTTATAAAGTCCTTTGAGTATCGCCAAAAGGTTAAAATTTTTCCCATTATCAATTAAAATGTAATTGTTATTTTTTAATTCGTTCCCACGCTTTGGTGTCGAAATTGTAATGTTTTAACGGCTTTGCCGGATTACCTCCCACAATGGTATATGGAGGTACATCTTTTACAACCACGCAACCGGCCGCAACAATTGAATGTTTGCCTACCGTAACTCCTGCGGTAACCACTGCATTGGCGCCAATCCATACCTCATCCTCAATAACAATGGGTTTGGTTTCCACCTGCTGGTCGCTGATGGGGATGTTGATGTCGGTATAACCGTGATTCAATCCAGAAAGCACCACATTTTGAGCAAACATTACATCGTTGCCTATTTTAACAGGGCCTATCAGTGTGTTTCCGAGGCCAATGCGGGTTCGTTCGCCTATATAAACATCGCCAACGCCATTGTTAACGGTGCTAAAGTCTTCGATGGTGGAGTCGCGTCCAATGGAAAAATTATTAAACGGCATTACATCAATGCGGGTGCGGCGTCTGATAAGCGACCCTTTACCTTTATGGTGTTTAAGAGGATTAACAAACCATTTTACCCACAATCGCGGCCTTGCCTGATTTTTGGGCATCAACATCCATAAAGCCAGTTTTTTAAGCTTTGGATTTGACTTTAATTTTTCTTTTAAACCCATGACTCAATGTTTTTATTTTGAACTTTCAATCATTTCAATTTTATCGTAAATCTCTTTTACGTTGTTTTCCCAGGTATGGCTTCGAGCCAGTTTTTCGCGTGCAGCCTCTTTTTCGGGGCTATTTTCTTTTAAAGCCTTGTCAATAAGGGTAACATACTCTTCTTTGGTTTCGGCAAGGTAAACATATCCTTCAAAAACCTCCATTGCTTTGGTTTTTGTTTGAACCGTAGGTTTTCCCATGGCAAGGTATTCGTCAATTTTACGGGGATAATTGCCGATGGTTACCTCGTTTAGCTTTTGCGGGTTTATGGCCACATCAAAGGCGTAGAGATAGGAGGGAAGCTCTTCCATTTTTTTACTGCCGAGAAAATATACATTCTCAAGATTATGTAACTCACTGTTTTTAAACTCGTCATCTTCGGGACCCACCAAAACAACACTCCAGTCGGGTCGCGATTGTGCTATGTGAATAATAACATCCAAATCGAGGCGTAATGCCAACAGCGCGCCAATATATCCTATAACCGGTTTTTTAATGGGTTTAATATCCTTAGGAACCTCTTTGATAAGTTTTTTATCGAACAGCGATACATCGCATCCCTGACCCACATAATAGGAGTGTTTGTTAAATTTACGTGCCAGGTCGGCAAGATAGGTTGAGTTGGCTACCACCAAATCGGCTTTAGCCATGTGTTGTGCTTCGATACGGATTCCCTGAGTTTTCCAAAAATCTACGGCAATCATGTTGTCGCGGGTATAATATACATAGGTTTTTGGTTTGAGCAACTCGGGCAGATAAAAACTTCGGAACATATCACTGTCGTTAAAAATGATAAAATCCTTAAAGTCAAGTTCTGCAATGGCTTTTTTTATTTCGCGGGCAAAGCGCTTGTTGTTTATTTTATTTAAAATATCAAACAACCAGTTAACGGGCAGCTGACTAATGGACTCCAATTTTGTGTTGGGATAAAGATTCCACATATTGTCGTTTATTTTGACAAGATTTGGCTCTTCACCCTTCATAATTTTTATCCGCTTTTGAATTAACGGGTCATTTTTTTCTCTGATTAAAGTCAGCCTGTCCAACGGGTAATTTACGTACAACACCCTGTTATGCCTGGAAAATTCGTACGCGAGGTTGATACAGTTGCTTCCGATGCGGCTGTCGAGCGCCTGTAAACCAACTACAATAATGTCTCGGTTTTTAATCATAACTTTAAATTTTAACGGTAGTGTTTTTGGTAAACTTCATCATACAACTTCAACACATCTTTGGCCATGTTTTCCCACGAAAACTTTTGTGATTGCTTAAATCCCTTTTCAATAAGCTCATTGCGCAGTTTTTCATCCTCCATAAGGCGGATAATACCTTCGGTAATTTCTTCAGGTTTAAAGGGGTCGATTATGTAGGCGGCTTCCCCGCCTGTAATCTCAGGCATGGATGATGTGTTGGAGGTAATAACAGCTACGCCGCAGCGCATGGCTTCCAGTATGGGGATGCCAAAGCTTTCGCGCAGCGAGGGATACAAAAATATCCTGCACTGATTGTAAATGGCAGGTAAATCGGTATTTATAACATATCCTGTTAAGTGAATCCTGTCGATTAATCCGGGATCGCCAATATCAGCCAACACCTTTTTAAGCTCGTTGGCTTCGTAATCCAACATAACAAGGTACATTTCGTCGTCGTTGGTTTGTTTTAAATAGTCGGAAAACGCTTTTAAGGCACCGGGAGTATTTTTTTTGGGATCGGTATTGCCAAGAAAAAACAGAAATTTATCAGGAAGTTTGTAAAGTTTTTTAACCCTGTCAAGTTCCTTTTTATCATCAATTTTACGAAAGTGTTCACTAACACCGTTATAAACTGCAACAAGGCGTTCATCGTTTTCAGGGAAATGAAAAAACTCTTTAATGCGGTTTTTTTCAAAATCCGATACAGTAATAATTTTATCGCTCTTTTTAATTACACGCGGCACCACAAAACGCCGGTACATGTTACCAAACTTTTGATACCATGTTCCCGATTTTTTTAGCAGCGGGTGGCTCTCCATATAAATGATGTCATGCAACGTAACAACCAGTGGCATACCCGGGTTAATGGGGGCCGTATTGCTTGTGCAATGTAAAATATGACACCCTTCCTTTTTTGCTGCCTTTGGCAAAGCCGATTGCTCCCAAACAGGGTACGGGCCTCCGTCGAGTTCAACAATTTTAACGTTTTTGGTATCCTTAAGTGCCGATTTATCGGCATCCGGCTTTACAAAAACAACATATTCGTTTTTTTTGTCCAGCTTTTGAATATAGTTGATTAACTCCAATGCAACCATATCCATTCCGTGTTTTTTCTCCCGCTGTAACCGTTGACCTTCGATAGCAATTTTCATACTTTTATATTTTTATAAGAAACCTGACTTCCTTTAATGTTTATGCTTTTTTATTTGAAATGCGTTGTAGGTATGTTTTGTGTGAATAAATTTTTTGTTTCCCTTTCTAAAACTAACAAGTGAAATCATCATCATCACAATTCCTTTGGGTAAAGTTAATACTGCTTTAAAAAAGCTAAAGTTATAAAATTTACGCGGAATGGCAAATGCAAAAACCAAAATAATTGCTACAAACAGCGACATCCATGCGATAAGCCAGCCCAACGGATTGAATAAAAGTGAAAAAGCAGCCATAAAGGTAAGTATTGCCAGGAGCAGCACTCGCGGAAGCTGGATATAAATCATGGCACGAACAAAATATTCAAAGTTTCCTTCGGTAAACAGTGCTTTAATTGAAGGTAAGAAGTTACGTCCGAAAAAATGAAATTGTGCCGAGAGCCACCGCCTGCGCTGACGAGTGAACACCTCGGCGTTTTGTACTTTTTCGTCGTACACGTAAGTATCGGGCAAATATTCTACTTTTATGCGTCTGCGTGATAAGCGCATCTCTATTTCCTTGTCAAAACCGCCAACTACCTCAACCTCTTTCATCATGGTTTTAAACATGGCGAAGTCAAAAGCCATGGCAGAGCCTATCAGCGCCGATGAAAAGTTAAGAACCCGAAATCCCTTTCTGAAAATACTGTTGTTAATTTCTTCGCTTATTGAGTCGAGCAGGGCAAAATTGGTATTTAAATTTTTTGCCGTTCGATGCCCTTGAACAACTTTATACCCTGCTGCGAATGACTGGTTTATGGTTGTAAGGAAGTCGCTGCTCATAATGTTGTCAGCATCTAATATAACAGCGATGTCATAATTATTACTTAGGTTTTCGAAAGCATAATTGATGGCTCTCGATTTGGTACTGATTTCAAAATCTTTGGCCAAAAGCGTGATGTTATATCGCATCAGGTCGTGCAGGGTATGCGGCAAAAAATGGTCGGCCACCACCACAATTTCAAATTTATCATCCGGATAGTGCTGCTTCAAGGCACTTTCAACCACTTCAAGAATTACATTGTCTTCGCTGTAAGCCGGAATGATGAGCGCTATTTTCCGGAATATTCCATCATCGACAAGTTTGGGATGATACGAAAAAAGACTTGCTGTTGAAAACACAAACAACACCAATACACTTGCAGCTATGTAAAGAAAAAATACAAGTTGAATAATTTCCAATATGTCGGTTAAAAGATTCATCATAACATTGGGTTTTCGTGAATTTCATCATCATACAAGTGGTTGATATTCCACAATATAGCCTTATAATAGGCCATAAATACAGCTATTTTTCCTTTTAACAGGTATTTAAAAGCATTTTTAGGAATGGCCACAAACAGTTGGTAAAAAATGCCAAGGTAAAAGTTTCTTCCCTCGTAGTTCCGCCGCATAAATACCAGCCGGTTTCTGTTAAGGTAGTATATTTTTAAAGCACTGAGTTTGCCCGTTGTTACCGATTCTTTATGTAAAACCGACGATTTTCCGTTATAGTATATTTTGTAACCCGATTTGATGATTCGGGCACACCAGTCGGCTTCTTCGTAGTACAGAAAAAAGGTGTACGACATCAACCCGACATCTTTTATAACTCGCATGGGAACCATTAATGCGGCACCATGACCGTAGGCGGTTTCGCGAATATCATCATATTTTCCGTTATCCTTTTCCATATACCCGATGGCAAAATTCCGCATGGTAACCGGATTAATGGGAGTATATCCTGCGTACTGAATGGTATCGGAGCGATAGAAATATTTTATTTTAGGGCTGACGGCACCAATTTCCGGGTTTTTTTCCAGTAGGTCAACCAGTGGCTCTAAAAAATTTTTTGGAACTTCAATGTCGTTGTTGAGCAAAAGCACATAATCGCCTTTGGCCGCCATAATACCGAAATTGTTTCCGGCAGCAAACCCGTAGTTTATGGGGTTTTCGATAAATTTTATCTGCGGATACTCCTTTTTTATAATGGAAGGGTCATCTTCAACCGAATGGTTATCAACAACAATAACTTCAACATTGGGATAGGTAATCTGTTTCAACGATTCAAGCAACTCGCAGGTAACCCTTGCCTGGTTGTAGTTTACCGTTATGATGGAAACCAAAGGATATCGGTTGAAAGTATAGGCCATCTTTAAACATTAAAGTATTAATTATGTTTTATGCTATCGGTGTGAGAGTGGGTGGTGTGAATAAATTTTTTGCTTGCACCTTTTATTTTTAATAAGCTCAGCAGCATTAATACAAATCCCGTGGGAATATAAAGCATAGCTTTAAAAGTTTTTTTGTTGTAAAATCTTCGCGGTATGGAAATGAATAAAGTAAAGGTAGTTACAGCAAATAGTAGCAGCCAATACCGTGAACTAAAGTAATAGAGGCCGGATGCCAGGCCGGGGAAAAAAATTTCGAAAAGCCATAAAACCGCAGTAATAATAAACAAAACCCCAACCAATAAAATTCGGGGAGGCTGCACCATTTGAAGTACTTTGTCAAAATAATCCACATTGCCTTTAAACAGAAACTGTTTTAAACCGTCGAAAAAATATTCTTTAAAGTAGCTAAGCTGGGCTGCAATCCATCGCCGGCGCTGGTTTACAAACACATCTGACTTTTGTGTTTTTTCATCAAAAATAAGGGCATCGTTTACATATTCTATTTTTACGCCGTTTTTAATTATTTTCAACTCAACTTCTTTGTCTTCTCCCACCGAATCAACCGTAGCCATGGTTGATTTAAACAGATGATAATCAATACCCATACCGGAACCTATAAGTGCTGACGACATACCCAAAACCCGGTGTCCTTTACGGAAAATATGATTGTTTATCTCCTCACTCATGGCATCCAGAATAGCTACGCTGGTGTTTAGGTTTTTGGCAGTACGATGTCCCTGAACGGCAACAAAGCCACGGTCAAAAGCTTCGTTAATTTTTGACAAAACATCGGGTTTCATCACGTTGTCGGCATCCAAAACAAAGGCTACATCGTAGTCATCTCCTATCTCCTCCATGCACTTATTAAGTGCTTTCGACTTTTTACTTACCTCAAACACAACCTCCACCACAGTAATGGGAAGTTTGCGAAGTGCATCAAGGGTTGATTTTTTAAAAGAATCGGCAATAACAATCACTTCATACTTATCCTTGGGATAGTCTTGTTTTACAGCCTCTTCGGCAACATGAATAATGACTTCGTCCTCTTTATAGCCGGGAATTAGCACGGCAAATTTTCGCTGATTCGAGATTGTTTTAGCATGTTTCTGCCGGTAAAAAAGTCCAAACACGGCATATATAAAAATATAAAGGGTTGCTAAAGCAAAGTAGAGATAAAAAACACCTTCCAAAACAGAAATTACAAAATATAAAGTACTCATAACTAATTCTTTTTAAGTTTGGGTAACGAAAACAAACCTTTGTGATGTGTAAAATGCCACCATCCAGCCCGCAATACGGCACGAGCCAAATCAAACCGCCCTTTTGCGGCATAACTTAAAGCAGTTTTGGGCAGCGCGAGAAGGTTCATATATAAAAAGCTTAACAGTTTATTTATTCCTGTTGAATTTCGGCGTGCATATAAAATGCGGCCTCGGGTAAGGTAAAAAATTTGAAAGGGGCTGTCCTTAACCGTTGAAATGGATTCTTTGTGAAGTACGAGCGACTTCCCCTGATAGTAGATTTTATAACCGGCTTTTTTGATGTGTTCGGCCCAGTCGTGCTCTTCGTAGTACAGAAAAAACACCTCTGTCATGGTGCCTACCTCCTCAATAACTTTGTAAGGCACCAACATGGCAGCACCAAAAATCGATCCTGTTTCGCAGGTCATATCGTATTGTCCATGGTCGGTTTCGCCAAATCCAATGGCAAAATTCCTGATGGTAATTGGGTTTATGGGTGTAAAGCCTGCAAACTGAAAAGTGTTGGGGGTGTGAAAGTAGTGTATTTTAGGGCTTACCATTCCTATAGTGCTGTCGCTTTCAAGCAGTTCAACCATGGGTTCCAAAAAGCCCGGTTCAACTTCGGTATCGTTGTTAATAAATAAAATATATTTACCTTTTGCCGGAGGAATTGCTACGTTGTTACCACCTGCAAAACCAAGATTCTTTTCGGTTTTAATATAATGAATGTAAGGGTAACGCTCTTTAATTATATCAGGGTTATCGTTTGGTGAAGCATTGTCAACCACAAAAATCTCGATGTTGGGATAGGATATTTTTTTTATGGAATCTAAAAACTCACAAGTAACTTTCGATTGATTATAATTTACCGTAATCAATGACACCAAAGGCAAACTTTTACTTTTTGATTTCATAATGCAATTATTTAGTATCGTTAATCTTTAACCTTTAATGCCCAGGGACTCATACCTCTTTTAACAAGATCGGTATATTCTCTGTCTAACTGAGGAGCCATAAACAGAAATGCCCAGCTTAAATAAATTAGCATACCGGTAGGCATCTGACCCAACACACCATTACCGTAACTTGCACCTGCGATGCCTACAAATCCGGCTAACAAAGCCCCGAGCACTCCGTTGAGTTCTTCGTTTTTAACTATAAAAAGCAGATAAAAAAAGCTTTTAAACATGATGTATGAAAGGATAAAAAGGTGAAGGATTAAGCCAACCCGTCCCTGTTCAGCCCAAATCTGTACATACCATGAGTCGGTTGCCACGTTAGCCAGAAAACCCTGTGGCGAAAACCGTTTACCCCAGTCGCCGGCAGCACCAATACCACCGCCAAAAGGTTTGTCGGCAAGATAGGCTTTTAAAATTCGCCGGTTTTCAAGACGCACGAGGTATGAAGCATCTTTTTCAGGCCTGAAAGCGGTTCGCATACGTCGAATTTGCGAATTACTTTGCCCAATCATTGTATAGGCAAAAAAGATGTAGGTAAGAGCGAGGAGAATGCTGCCGCTTACAATAACCTTTACATTTTTTCGTAAGACAATATAAACGACTCCTCCAAGCATCGGCACAATCATAGCACCTCGCGTACCCGAAAGGAACATACCCCAAATTCCCAAAATCCCCATGATATAAAAGAATATTTTATTTGCTCTTCCTTTTATTGCCGAGGCGAGAAGAATGCCCACAATACCGGCAGCAGCCTGCGAAGCACCAAACTGACCGGCATCGGAAAAGAAGGAGAATACCCTCAGTTCTCCAAAAATAATGTGGGTAACGGCACCTCCCTGGTCGAGCCAAAGTTGTTCTGCCGAGTCAACTCCTATATATTTCTGTTTTAGACCGTTAAGGGTTGCCAAAATGGTAAATATCCCCCAAATGTATAAAAAGGTATATAGATACCTTAGGCGGTTAAATAGCAGAAAAGCCAGAGGAATAACCAAAAGCGGATAAAGCGACATACCACGCATGGCATAAAACCAGGCTGTTCTGCTCAAAGCCAACGGGTTAACAAGCTCAAGCAAGGCGTAAGCAAACCATAGCATCATTAAATAAGTTAGGTCGCGGTTAACCTCTCTCCATTTTATTCCCTTGTTAAACTGGTTAAAAAAAAGGGCAATGTAAGTCATTACCAACATGCCGTCAATTGAAAGGCCCAACGGCACACCCCGAATATACCTTGTTAAACCAATGGCTGTAAAACCAAGTACCATTAGCGTGTAAATGCCAATCACCGGATAATTAAACAGACGGTTAAAAAAGTATATTACAGGCAAAGCAACTATTAAGGCCACTGCCACTTTCATGCCACCCTTGGCAATGATTATGCCCAACAAAAACGTCATCAACAAAACGGCTAAAATCATTAACGGATGCTGTAGCTTGTCAGCACCGGTTTTTGATTTAAATGAATCGATGATGGGTTGTAACTTCACAATAAAATACTTAATTAATTCAGATGCTAAATTTAACGATTTTTTAGCTTAAAATAGAAATCTTTAAAAAACAAAAGCCCTTCGGTAAATATTTTTTTAAATTCCAAATCTATAGCATCATCCAAGTATTTGAACCCCACATAAATACCAAGCAGCGTGAAAGAAATGGTAACCGCTGCTACCAGCTCAAGGGATGTTAATGTGGAGTAAGTAATCATCGAATGCCAAAAGGAAGAGCCGGTAACACCAAACGAAACAAGTTTAATGGAGGCAAAAATGGCAACGAAATAGTAAAAACCGAAGACCACCAGGCTGTCGCCAATTAAGTTGGCAGCAGCCATATAAACCACCTTAATAAAGTTTTGTTTCGGACAGTTTACCGCATCAAGAGCAACCCCTGTAAACCTGTCGAGGGGTAGAAGCATGCCATAAACACAAAATATCCTGAACACATTAGCCGTAATGGCATACTGTTCACCTCCAATTAAGGTAACAAAGTCCTCAGCAAAAAAGAACGAAAAAATCATAACAGGAACAATCAACAGGGTAAGGCCTCCCGAGTTACGATAGTATGACCTTTTAACATCTTCCACCCGGCCTTCTATACTGGCTTTCGACATCTCCGGAAAGGCGGTCATGGCAAAACTGCGTAAGGGTATCTCAATAATTTCAGTTAGTTTCATCGGAATACTGTAAAAAGCTACTCCAACCGTGCCAAGAAACGGACTTAACCCTATAATAAAGGTATCGGCACTTTTTAGCAGGTTACTCCCAATCAGGGTTCCGGTGGTATATTTTCCAAAATCAAGAATCACCTTGCTGTCTTTTCGGGTAGCTTTAAAAACATATTTTATTCCATCCCAATTTAATATGGATGCAAAAATCGATGATGCCGCATTAATAATAACATAAGCAATCATTATCACCACCACATCTGATTTAAAGAAAATCATGTTAACAAGAAGGTAAAGCATAAATCCCCCAACCGTAATCATTCTAAGTAATAAAATTAAATCAAACCTTAGTTTGGCTTGTAAAACCGAGAAAGCATTGTTAAACGGTAGCGTAACAAAAGCAACGATAGGGAACCATTGAAAAAAGAGATAGTAACCGGAGTTGTCAATACTTTCTTTTGCAAGAAAATAGATAAGATAGGTAACTACAGCCAAAAGCGCAGTGGAGAGCAGGTTGATGATGTAATTTGAACCAATCAGGCGCTTACCTTCCTCTTCGTTTGCTCCCGACAAAAAGCGTACAATAGCTGTTCGGGTAATGCCAAACCGAAGCATATCCAGAAAGTTAGTTGCCGTAAGGAAAAGTACCCAGGCACCATAATCCATGGTGGGCAAACTCCTCACCAGAATCATAAAACCAAGTAAACCGAATACCGCAATCAGCCCATTATTGGCTAATGAAAGCACATTGTTGCTTTTCAGTATTTTAGACAATGAAACCATAGGTTTTATGCCTCTTTTTTGAACGAAAATTTATACTTTAACGGGTAGCTTATAATTTGCTTAACTTTAATAATATAATGCTTACTGTTTCGCTTTTTAGGCAGGTTCGATAAAAGTTCTTCCAAGGCATACAATTCTACTTTATTTAATATAACCTGAGGTTTAACCGGACAAATTTCCCTAAAGGTATCAATGGCTCTTTTGTCAGCTTTGGTCATTCGACTGTTGGCTTTAAGTACATAAAAAGCAAAGTCAACCTGCTGTAATAAACCAATAGGGTAGGTATTAAAAATAATGGACGGTATTTCGAGGAAGATATAACTGTAGCTACTATTGTTTTTTCTAAGAGCTTTTTCTTCAATCAACTCGCTAAAGTCTTTGATATCAATAAAATTATCTTTAATCTTATAGGAGTACGAGAAGTTGTAATCGTCTTCATCGACCGGTTCATCATCAAAACGATAATTAAGGTATAGCACACTATCACCAATTTCTCTTAGCCGGTTAACAATTTTATGGCCTAACAACGATTTTCCGGTCTCGTTTTGCGTACTAAACATCAAAACAACTTTTGGTTCCTTTTCCAGTGTGTTTAAACCCATTTTTAGGTTTTGGATGATCATATCAATTAATCTGCGGGCAAAAGCATTTAATTCCTGAGTACTGTTTCCGGTATTTAAAATAGGATAGGCACCGGCAAGTTCCATTTCAGTTTCTTTAATAACCCTGCTTGGGTTTTTCATTGAATTGTCAAAATATTCCAATGCCAAAATAATAAAAGCAATCATAACAAAGCCAAATAAAAAGGCTGCTACAATTAACACTTTAGCTTTTGAAGGCATGGCGGAGATAGGGAAGTAGGGTGGGTCAACAATCTTGATATTGGTAGCCATTTCAAGATTTTGCTGTTTCATTTTAGCGAGGTTAAGGCTGTGCAACAACTCCAGATAGGATTGCTCGGTTACTTTAATTTCGCGTTCAATTCGTTTTAACATAGCACCCAGAGGAGCATACTTCTGGTAGGTTCTTACAAAATCCATTTTACGTCGTGCCAATACAACAAGTGCTGCTTTGGCTTCCACATAATTTATGGTGTTTTTTAACCATTCGTTTAGCATGTTTGTAATGGGCAAACCCTGTGTTGAGTGCGAGTACAAATAAAGCTGATCGACATAGAGCTTTATTTTATTTCGCAATTCGGTTTGTCGTGCTCTTAATTTTGCAATGGCTTGAGCCGTACGCTCGTCGTAATCAGCTGTAGGCTCGTTTGAAATGATTTTAGTAGTAACCTCAGCCAGCTCTTTTTTAAGCTGGTTTACTTCATCACTTTTAAGGTACAGGCTGTCTCTTGCAGTAAGATGTGTTTCTATTTCGTTGAGCGATGCACCCGAACCGGATAACCTAATCTGTTCGTTTTGGTAAGCTACTTCGAGGTCTTCCTTTTGAGCGGCAATGGCTTTACTTTGCTCGTAGTAGTTTATAATGTTATTTTTCTTGTTGAATTGTAACAAGCGGTCTTCTGCTTTTTGCAGACGGCTGTCGGCCAGGCGTACCTGCTCTTCAAAATATTTTACAACGAGGTCGGTTTCGTTTTCTCTCAACAGTTTATAGTTTTTCATAAACACCTGCGAAAGAATTTTTAGCGTTTGCATACAAATACCCGGGTCATCCGAATGAAAAGTCAGCTTTACAAGGTCGGAATTATTAATCCGGTAGATTTGAATTTCACTAATTGACCGTATGCTGTAATGGTTGTTTTCGCCATAATGTAAAAGGCCATAAATAAAATTGGTATCGCTTGAAGAGTAAAACTTGGTAAGATTTTTTACCGTTTTTTCATAATCTGATTTTTTAACACCCGGAGGCACAATGGGATCGCTTACAAAGTAATCTTTTTCTAAAACCTTGGATTCAAAATCGGTGGTAGGCTCTGGAACATTGGGAAGTTCGTCATACACTCCCTGGTCGTTTAAACTTTTGTTGCTTTGATGCGGGGAGGAGCTACCTGATATATTGTCGTCGGAGAGCACCTCTTTTTTACTTCCCGTATAATAATTAGCTGCTCTTGATTTGTAGCCACGGTCGATTAAAATACGTTGTCCGGGTGTAAGCGACCGGTTTGAAAGGTTGTTAAGCTCACGAAGTTTACTAATGTTAACTCCGTATTTTTTAGCTATTGAATAGAGCGTTTCACCTCTTTTAACTGTGTGATAAACAGGACTTGAGGCGCTATTTAGTTTTTGTACTATAATAGATTGTCCCTGTGAAACACTGTTGGGGTCGGAGATGTCATTCATATCTAAAATCTCGCCCATGGATAAGCCATATTGCGAGGCTACCTGCGCCAGCGTTTCTCCCGGAGCCATCACATGATATACATACTCAGCACTTTTATCAGCTGATGCTCCTACATTTTTTGATACACCACTACTACTATGAACCTGTTTTACTGTTGTTCCCTGAGGAGATTCGTTTAAGACTTTGTTTTTCTTTTTCGATATTTCTCTTTCCAGCGACCGTATTTCCTTTTGCAATTTTTTAACAGCTTCCTCACGCTTGCGCATAACACCTGTTTTGTTGTTTTTTACAACCAAATCTTTAATATACTCAGGTGTAAACGATTGAAGTTGATTATAGTTTTTATCGGATATATACTGAGGTATCGGCTTTTCCAAACAAAGATCCTGTGCCAGCAATCTGATGGATGTTTCAACGATTGTCTGGCGCGATTTAAGTAAATTCAAAAGGTTGTCGAACTGGGCGCTAACACTAAAGTAGTCGGTAGGCCGCTGTGAGGTTGACTCAATGGAATAACCAGTGGTAATCCCGGTATAAATAACTGTTTCCGACTCATAGGCCTTGGGTTTGTTACGTGTAAAATAATACACCACCACAGCTAACAACAGCGGTACTACTATCAGTAATAGTAAATTTCTTTTAAAGAGTTGTATAAAATGACCTATATCCATCTATTAACAATAATTATCTCAACACATTAATGAGGTTAAACCTCATGCCCGTAACAACTTCGAGCATTTGGTAGTTTTTATTAAATTCCGAAACAGCCTGTTGAAAATTAACGGAGCCTCTGGTTTGAATTTCTTTTAAACGGGCATATTCGGCAGTTGTAATTTCGCCATTTAAAAACTCATTTTGAGCCATTTGCATCTGCATCATGGTAAAATTCTCGTAATCCTCGTATATCCTTATATATTTTTGATATTGAACCATATCGTTGTATATTCTGATAACCTCCTTAACCAAAAATCGTTTGTTAATTTCTTTTTGGGTTAACGAAATTTCCTGCCATTTTTTTTGCTTATTAATTCTGTTTCTTCTATCCACAAAGGTGGCCAATGGAAAGCGAATGTAAAATCCCACGGCATAATTATCGCGAATGGAACCTGACCAGTAATACCGGTCAATTTTATTAATTTCGTCTTTATCCCAAAAATCCCAGTTTCCAAAGTTTGCATCAAAGTTGAGACTGAAGTGTTCGAGCCATGCTCTTTGAGCCGAAAGTTGTTCGTAATAGTAGTATTGAGCCTTTAAATCTTCGTATTGAAGGCTTGGAGAGTTGTGCGAAGCCGAATCGATCAAAACACGTAATGGTGGTATTTTTTGCCTGATATCATCAACAAGGGGGTTGAATAATTTTGTACTGTCGATAGCAAGACTATTGGTTGTACCACTTTGTGCATTAACATTATAGGGGCTAATGGCAGCAATTGTAATCAGCCAAAAAATAACTGAAAACAGATTGGTTTTATTTGTTGTATTAAAAATTATTTTTACCTTCATTTTATAAAAAACTCATGCCAAATACCAAATTGCAAGCTACTATTTTTTTTTATTTGTTAAGAGTTGTTGCCAACTAATTTATTAAAATACTTACCAACATACTTTTTTATACAATTTTAAACATTCTCTTTTTGCAAAAGGGCAGGAATTGTACGCAGTATTAACTTTATATCTCCCCAAAAAGAGTAGTTTTTTGAATATTCATTATCAAGCGATTTTCTTTCCTCTTCCGACATTTCTCCTTTTTTACTGCGCAGCTCAACCTGCCAAAGTCCTGTTATGCCGGCAGGCCCCATAAATCGGGCACTCCAGTCATCGGAAGTCAGCAGTTCCGCTTCGTAGAGTGGGAGGGGGCGGTTGCCTACAATAGACATGTCGCCTTTGAGTACGTTAAACAATTGCGGCAATTCATCAATGCTGGTATTTCTGATAAATTTACCGACTTTTGTAATTCGCGGGTCGTCTTTAATTTTAATAAAGGTTGAACCGGCCATTCCTTTTTTCTGTTCCTTATACCAATATTCACAAATATATTTTCCGTCAATAAATAGCAGGGGAGAGCAGTGTTGTCCTTCGGGCAGCTCTTTACAGCGTGGGCAATCGGTATTTAATTCCTGCGAATTTTCTTCGTTTTCAGCTTCTTTTTTTGCAGCGTTGTACTTATTCAGGTGCTCCAGGTCCTTTAATTTGGCATCGGCACCGGTGTACATCGACCTAAACTTGTAGAAATCAAATATTTTGTATCCGGTACCAACTCTTTTTGATTTATAAATTATGGAACCTTTTGATTCCAAACGGATTGCAATGGCTACTAAAATAAAAACAGGTGATAAAAGCAAAATTGCTGTTAGTGAAACAATGATGTCAAAGGTTCTTTTTACAAATGGAATCTTATAACGTTGAAAAACTCCTGTTACCTCCTTTTTATTTCGGTATTTATCGTAATAATCTTTTAAAAAGGTTAACCGTTTGTGTAGTTTTTTTACATCAATGGGAACAGAATAGTAATCGTCAACAACGCCTTTTGCTTTCAACAATTTTTTAAAAAGGCCAAAATCTTTTTGCAATGAAAAAATTACGAAAGGTGTTGTAGCATAGTTGGCATATCCTTTTACCATTTTTGCAATGGAAAGGCCGTTCATACCGGGTAAAACTGCCTCGCATAGGATAGCATCAAATTTTTCTCCTTTTTTTAGCAAAAGATTTTGGGTTTGTACGCCGTTTTCAACTGTAGTTACCTTAAATAACTCACTGTTTTCTTTTAATTCGTTCACTAAATCAGGCCAACTACCGATGTACAGTAAATTTATTGCCATAGCTTTTAAATGAAATTATGAAATACGTGCCAGAATATTTTTAATGCGAAGGTAAAGCTCTTCAGGATTAAAAGGTTTGACGATGTAGTCATCGGCACCAAGACGCAAGCTTTTGATACGTTCTTTGCTACTTTCGTTTCCCGAAAGCATGATGATGGGGATGTGGTTAAAAAAACCGCTTGCTTTTGCATTTTCCAAAAATTCGTAGCCATCCATATTGGGCATTTGTATGTCAGCCACAATAAGATCGGGCAGGTTTCCCTCCTCAAGAAATTTAATCCCTTCAAGGCCATCATTTTTTGTAATTACATCAAACTCCTTTCCGAGGAAGTTTTCTAAAAGCATTCTGATGCTTTGCTCATCGTCAATAATAAGTATGGTTCTTTTCATAGATTTATTTCATAAAATGATATCACATTGAGAACAAAAATAACCAATATTATTGAAATAGCTGCAAATAAAGGGAAAGAAATTAACCGGGGTATCCGAATTTCAGAAAAAAACAAGTTACTCTCAGGCAGGATTTAGTTGCGTTGACGGATCAAGATTACTTAAAAGTACCGAAAACTTATCGACGTTAAAAGGTTTATTTATAAAAAAGTTGATGCCCGCCTCGTTGAGTTTAGCGATGTTATTTTTATCGGAATTGGCTGAAACGGCAATAATGGTGGCCGGCTTTTTTAAAGGGTTCAGCTTTTCATATTCTCTAATCAACCTGGCTGACTCATATCCATCCATTACCGGCATTTGTATATCCATTAAAACCAAATCGTAATTGTTTTGTCGGTATTTGTCAACACCTATTTTTCCGTTTGATGCCGTATCAACATTAAAGCCCTGCCTGTCGAGTATTGCTTTAGTAAGTTTTTGATTAATGATGTTGTCTTCAACCAAAAGAATGTTTTTATAAAGCTCTTTGTTATCGGAAACTCCCAGTTCAAGGGGAATGGTGATGGAAAAAGTGCTCCCGATATCTTTTTTGGAGTCAACAACAATTTTACCTTTCATCAAATCTACCAAATCTTTTGCCAGCGATAAGCCGATGCCGATACCGGTATTTAACGATGTATCGGTTCTTGAAAATGAAAACATTTGCCAGATTTTTTCCTTTTGAATTTCATCAATGCCAAATCCGGTGTCGGAAACAATAATATCAATATCAAATGTTTTATAATCAATATTGTACCCGTTTATGGTAACGCTTATTTTTCCCTTATCAGTGTATTTTAAAGAGTTTGACAGTAACTGATGGATAACTTGTTTTATTCGCGTTGGATCACCTTTTAAATATTTAGGAATATTATGCCCGTATTTAACAATAAATTCCAACTCTTTCTCTTCGGCTTTGTTTTTGTAAAAATCCAAGAGAGGTTGCAATTCCGATTTTAAATTAAAGTTAACATAATTGAGTTTTATGGTTCCGTTTTCCAGATTATAAAAATCAAGAAGGTCGTTTAATGTAGTCATTAAATATTGGCTGTTTTGCTCAATAATGTTGACATTGTATAAGTCCTCGTTGTTAAGATTTTTACTGTTTTTAAGTAAAGAAACCGAATTGAGAATACCGTAAAATGGGGTTTTTATTTCGTGGCTAATATTACCTGATAACTGCTTGTTGGTTTTAATAGTGTTGTTATATGCATTTTCCAGTGACTGGTGCTTTTCTTGGAGTTTGCTAAACTCCTCTGAAAGTTCGCGATAACTTTTTAGAAGTTCGCTATTGCTGGCTTCAGGCTTATTTGCAGTTTTCGATTTTAAGATGTATTTCATATTAGCACATTTCTCCGGAATGTATTCCACCCGGATAAACTTGTTTTATATCAAAAATTAAACCAAATGGAATAAATAAAAATATATAAAACATAATCAGCATGTTATAAATTAATTAGAGTATAAAAAAATCTCAATATTGGAAAAAACTTCTCTAATTTAATTGTATTTTCCTGTGTCAGGAGTATAAATACTCCATTTTTTATTGAAAGCCAGATTACCCGATTTTAATTTTTTGTTTGAAGCAAAGGTAATAACAATTTTGAAGTATTCCAATTTGTTCGTCATCTCCTGAAACATTTCTGTAAATTTGGTAAAAGGAATACTTATTCCGGCTTCTGTTTCTATAATATTGCCTGCAAGGTCAATGACCAAAGTTTCTTTATTTTTTAACGTCACTTCGGCAGTAATGTCCAATACAGTTTCATTACCTTGTTTTATGTAGGGATTGACGATTAGAGATTTTATCTCTTTATTCTGTTTCTCAACCAGTACTTTCAAACTGCCAAAAGAATAGTCCTTTTGGCTCAATACAAATTGTTTGGTTTTTTCTTTGTTTGATAAAAAGACGTAGGTAAAAACAATGAGTAACCCGAAAATGATTACATAGGTCAAAATATCTTGCATCTGAGTTTTCTTTTTTAATGTACAAAAATAGTATAAACTTTAAGATTACAAATGTCCTATAATTAATATTATGTTAAATATAAAAGTTAATAAGAAAGGAGAGTACTTTTGATAATACCCTCCTCACCTAGAACTATTATAACGGATTTAATTTCCCAAAGCTTTTGCCTTATCGTATTGTTTTAACTTTGTATAGGCTTCTTTAAGCGCATGTAAAGTATAGGTGTCGTCAGGCTTAATCTTTAAAGCTTTTTCAAGCCATGGTACAGCTTTTTCAAGGTATCCGTTGGCTTCTTTGATAAGAGCATCATACTTTTTTGATTCTTCAAGCGGCAAATCGTTTGCTTTTTTCATTAACTCGGAAGCCTGGTTGTTGTATATGGCACCTATGTTATAATAAGCTTCAAAAAAATCGGGTTTAGCTTCAATTGCTTTTTTGTAATACTCTTCGGCTTTTACTTTGTCGCCATCATCATCGTACGTTTTACCAAGTAAAAACCAAAGGTTAGCATTGCTCGGATCTTTTTCTACTGCCTGAAGCAGACTGGTTTTAAGTTTTTCGTTTTCACCTTTTTCAAGATAAATTTGTGCTTCTTCTAACAATATTTGAAGTTCTTCCGGATATTTTTCGCGGGCTTTTTTTACAACTTGTATGGCAGCACTGGTATCTCCTTCCATTTTTAATGCACGATTCCAATAGATATAGACACGAGGATCCTTAAAAGCTACCTGGTCACATTTCGACATATAATCCACCGTTGTTTTCGGGTCTTTATCCATAAAGCTAACTAATCCTACATAAAAAGCGGATGTTGTGTCAAAGACACCTCGCAGCTGCTGAACAGCAAAGGCAGCTTTCAAATCGTCTTTAGCAATTGAGTACTCCTTGTTGTTAAAACTGGTTGCCCCCTGACTGAAAAACAGATTGTACAGATTTTGTAAATACAAATCAATATCGGTTTTATATCTTTTTTTCTTATCAAGTTCCTTGGCTTTTTTTAATGATTCATAAGAGGTCATGGCCGATTCAACATTAATCTTGCCGGCTGAATCAAGGTCAAGTGGCAATCTGGCATCGTTGTAATAAATAATCCCTCTGTACAACCAGGTTTTAGCATCATTCATGGTTTTTTCATGGGTGATGGTCGGATCGATGTTCTCTTTTGCAAGCTTAAGTGCATCTTTAGCTTCTTCAAGGCTTTTTTCATCTTTTTTGAGTTTGTACATTTCTATTTTGTTGTCAAACTCCTTATTATAATTATACGCACTGGTACGTTTACTTTTCTGCGCATAAATTCCTGTGGTTACCAGTAATGAAACCAACAATGTTACTACTATTTTTCTCATAATGTTAATAATTTTATGGTGCAAATATATTTAATATCAAACATCAGGCCGAAATTGGGAATTGTTTAGATTATTTCTAATTATCTTCTGTATTACCCACAATATCAGCCTCATCTCCATTTATCTCAGCATCATTTTCCTGCTCATTTAGCAATTCCTGTTCCTCTTCGCTAATTTCAACCTTGGCAACGGCAGCAATCTCATCGTTTTCCTGCAACTTAATAAGACGTACTCCCTGTGTTGCCCTGCCCATTACTCTTAAATCGCTAACCGACATACGGATGGTAATTCCCGATTTGTTAATAATCATCAAATCGTCGTTTTCACTTACTCCTTTTATGGCAATTAGTTTTCCTGTTTTTTCGGAAATATTGAGTGTTTTAACGCCTTTGCCTCCCCTGTTGGTAATGCGGTAGTCTTCCAGTTTCGATTGCTTACCATATCCTTTTTCAGAAACAACCAAAACATTCATTTCGGGGTCGTCCAGGCAAATCATGCCAACTACTTCATCTTCCTCCGAACTCAGCTTAATACCTCTTACACCGGCAGCAGTTCTACCCATTGGCCTCACCTTATTTTCCGGAAAACGAATGGCTCTGCCCGATTTGGCTGCCAAAACAATTTCGCTGTTTCCGTTGGTCATTTTAGCTTCAAGCAATTCATCGCCTTCTTTAATGGTAATGGCGTTGATGCCATTGGTACGTGGACGAGAGTAAGCTTCGAGGGTTGTTTTTTTAATAATTCCTTTTTTAGTTGCGAGAATTATAAAATGGCTGTTGATATATTCTTCGCTTTTTAAATCTTTTACATTTATATAGGCTTTAACCGTATCGTCCGGTTCGATTTGAATTAAATTCTGGATGGCTCTACCTTTGGATGCTTTTGCACCTTCGGGAATTTCGAACACTCTAAGCCAAAAAACTTTCCCTTTTTCGGTAAAGAAGAGCATATAATTATGGTTAGTAGCCACAAACAGATGTTCAAGGAAATCCTCATCGCGCGTAATACTTCCTCGTGAGCCGCGCCCTCCCCTGTTCTGCACTCTGAATTCGGTGAGCGGTGTACGTTTAATGTACCCCATTCGCGAAATGGTAACTACTACCGGTTCGTCGGGTACAACATCTTCCATCTTAATGTCTTCGGCACTGTAAACAATGGTTGACCTGCGTTCGTCACCATACTTTTCTTTAATCCTGAGTAATTCCTCCTTAATAATATCCATGCGAATATCTACGTTGGCCAATATTTCTTTCAGGCTTTCGATAAGCTTCATCAACTCTTCGTATTCAGCTTTAATTTTATCACGTTCAAGGCCTGTCAATTTCTGCAAGCGCATATCAAGAATAGCCCTGGCCTGAATTTCGGAGAGGTTAAATCTTTCGATCAATCCGTTTCGAGCATCTTCGGGTGTTTTGGAAGCACGGATAAGGGCAATAACTTCATCGAGGTTATCAAGGGCGATGAGTAAACCGGTAAGTATGTGTGCTTTTTTCTCTGCTTCCCTAAGGTTGTATTCCGTGCGGCGGATAACCACTTCGTGACGGTGTTCAACAAAATAGTGGATTAAATCTTTCAGGTTAAGCATCTCCGGACGGCCGTTAACAAGCGCAATATTATTAACGCTAAACGAGCTTTGAAGTGCAGTCATTTTATAAAGCTTGTTAATAACAATGCTTGACAGGGCATCGCGTTTAAGCTCATAAACAATTCGCATTCCGTTTCTGTCGGATTCATCACGTATGTCGCTGATGCCGTCAATCTTTTTTTCGTTGATTAAATCAGCGGTTTTTCTAATCATCTCCGCTTTGTTAACCTGATAAGGAAGTGAAGTAACAATAAGCCTTTCACGTCCCGAAGGCAGCTCTTCGGTTTGAATCTCTGCCCGCATCATCACACGTCCCCTGCCCGTTTCAAAGGCCGATTTAACGCCTTCGTATCCGTAAATAATGGCTCCGGTCGGAAAATCGGGAGCCTTTATAAACTGCATTAGTTCGGGAATGGTAATATCATTGTTATCAATGTAGGCTATAATACCGTCAATAACTTCGGTAAGGTTATGCGGTGCAATGTTGGTAGCCATTCCAACGGCAATACCGGAAGCTCCGTTAATCAACAGGTTTGGTATTTGAGTGGGCAATACCGTGGGTTCCTGCAAACTGTCATCAAAGTTATTTTGAAAATCGACTGTTTCTTTGTCGAGGTCAACCAGCATTTCTTCGGCAATTTTTTGCAATCGCACCTCGGTGTAACGCATGGCTGCCGGGCTGTCGCCGTCAACCGAACCAAAGTTACCCTGCCCTTCAACCAACGGGTATCTTAACGACCAATCCTGTGCCATTCGCACCATAGTATCGTAAACCGACGAGTCACCGTGAGGGTGGTACTTACCAAGCACCTCCCCTACAATTCTGGCAGACTTTTTATAGGGTTTGTTTGAATATACGCCCAATTCGTGCATACCAAACAGCACCCTGCGGTGAACAGGTTTAAATCCGTCGCGCACATCAGGCAACGCACGCGAAACAATTACCGACATCGAATAATCGATGTAGGCCGATTTCATCTGGTTTTCAATCTTTACTTTTACAATCCTATCCCTTTCTGATACGCTATCCATTCCTTAACTCCTTATTTATTAGTCCTGTATATTTTTTAGAAATAAGCCACGAAAATACAAAAACTTTCTAATAGTAATACATGGTTACGACTATAATAATATTAACAGTTTAATGTGTACAAAATTGCTGACATTGTTGTCTTGTTTTTTTTAATGGTATTATCTTTGATAAAGAAATTAGTTCATGAGGTGTCACGCGTTGGCCTTATGTTTATTTTTGTAAAAAATTTAGAAAGGATATTTTATGGAGGCAAAGTTCTCGCAACGAGTTAAAGATGTGTTAACCTATAGTCGTGAAGAAGCTGTAAGACTGGGTAACAATTACATAGGCCTGGAACATTTGTTATTGGGAATTATACGTGAAGGAGATGGAATGGCAGTTAAGCTGTTGCAATATTTTGGTGTTGAATTAAAAGATTTTAAAAAAGAGTTGGAAAATGCCATTAAAACTCCTAATAATATGGCAGGCGATGCAGAGAATATTCCGTTGGTAAAACAGGCTGAAAAGGCATTAAAGATTACCTATCTCGAAGCAAAAGTTTTTAACAGCGAATTAATTGGTACGGAGCATTTACTTTTGGCAATTTTAAAGGACAAGGATAATTTGGTAACTTCAAAGTTGAAAGACAAAGGGGTAGGTTACGAAATGATTAAAAATGAAGTTTCCGATTTGGCAAAGGAGAGTTTAGGTTTGAAAGATCAGATTACAAAGAAGGAAAATAAGGATATCAGGAATGAATTGCCCGGAGATGTTGAAGATTCTTCGTCTGGACAGGGACGTCCGAGGATTCCGAAAAAACCTGAATCGAAATCGAAAACCCCCGTGTTGGATAATTTTGGACGCGATTTAACAAAAGCTGCCGAGGAAGACAGGCTTGACCCCATTGTGGGACGACAAAAGGAGCTGGAGAGAATTGCTCAGATTTTAAGCCGGAGAAAAAAGAACAACCCTATATTAATAGGTGAACCCGGCGTGGGTAAATCGGCCATTGCCGAAGGCCTTGCCCTTAGAATTACTCAACGAAAAGTGTCGAGAGCTTTGTTTAACAAGCGTATTATCACTCTCGATTTGGCATCGTTGGTTGCAGGAACAAAATACAGAGGCCAGTTTGAGGAACGCATGAAAGCAGTGTTGAACGAGTTAACCAAAAACCCCGACATCATTCTTTTTATCGATGAACTTCATACTATTGTCGGAGCCGGAAACGCTTCGGGATCGCTGGATGCTTCCAATATGTTTAAACCGGCACTTGCAAGAGGCGAGTTACAGGTTATAGGTGCCACTACTTTAGATGAATACCGCCAGTACATTGAAAAGGATGGCGCGCTGGAGCGCAGGTTTCAAAAGATTTTGGTAGAGCCGACAACACCTGATGAAACCATCGACATTTTAAACAATATTAAGCAACGTTACGAAGATCATCACCTTGTTAAATATACCAACGAAGCTATTAATGCCTGCGTATCACTGACCGACCGGTATATTAGCGACCGCTATTTGCCTGACAAAGCCATTGATGCGCTGGACGAAGCCGGTGCCAGGGTTCATATCTCAAACATTCATGTTCCCTCGGTTATCATCAATCTTGAAAATTCTATTGAAGAAATAAAGCTGAGAAAAACTGATGCTATCAAGGCACAAAAATTTGAAGAGGCAGCTCAATTCAGAGATATTGAACGCCGATATACCAACGAGCTTGAAACAGCCAAAAAGCGTTGGGAAGAAGAGGCCAAAATAAATCGCGAAACCGTTTCGGAAGAAAGTGTGGCTGAGGTAGTTGCCATGATGACCGGTATTCCGTTAACCAATATTGCCCAAAGCGAAAGCGACCGGCTTATAAATATGGAGCCTGAACTTAAAAAAGAGGTTATCGGGCAAAACAACCCCATTGCTAAGATTGTGAAGGCCATTCGCCGAAACCGAGCCGGCTTAAAAGACCCCGGTAAGCCCATCGGCTCTTTTATTTTTCTAGGGCCAACCGGCGTTGGTAAAACTTATCTTGCAAAACGACTTGCCAACTATATGTTCGATTCCGAAGAGGCTCTTATTCGAATCGACATGAGTGAGTATATGGAAAAATTTGCCGTATCTCGTTTGGTGGGCGCCCCTCCCGGATATGTGGGCTATGAAGAAGGCGGACAGCTTACCGAAAAAGTAAGACGTCACCCCTACTCTATCATCTTGTTGGACGAAATTGAAAAAGCTCACCCCGACGTTTTTCACCTTTTGCTTCAAGTGCTTGATGACGGTACACTTACCGATAGTTTTGGCCGTAAAGTTGACTTTAAGAATACCATTATTATTATGACGTCAAACATTGGTTCGCGTCAGCTAAAGGACTTTGGACAGGGTGTTGGCTTTAGCACCGCTGCCAAAAAAGCCAGCAAAGCAAGCCATACAACAGGGGTTATCGAAAACGCGCTAAAACGTGCTTTTGCTCCCGAGTTCCTAAACAGAATTGATGATGTGGTTATTTTTGATTCGCTGGAAAGAGAAGATATTCACAAGATTATTGATATTGAGTTGTCGCATCTTTACGACAGAATGACCAAAATGGGCTATAAAATCAAGCTCAGTACCAAGGCAAAAGATTTTATTGCCGAACGTGGCTGGGATGAAAATTATGGCGCCCGTCCGTTAAAACGTGCTATTCAAAAATACATTGAAGACCCGTTGGCCGAAGAAATTATTAAAACATCACTGTCGGAAGGTGACACTGTTACCATTGATTACGATAGTAAAAAGGATGATTTGAAGGTTAAAATTACGAAGCCAAGAAAACAGGCCGCAAAAAAATAATTATTAAACCGTTCTTCTTCATGCCTTTGGCATGAGGAAGAACCATAATTTGTTAAATTCGTGTAATTCGTTGACAAAAACCAACGAATTACACGAATTACACGAAATCTATCATGCCTGCGGCATGATAGATTTCATATTATTGCAATAGAATATCAAATAGTAGAAAAGGAATAATAAGTTGCTGGTTTGAATTGTATAATATTATTTTTCCTCCTCCTCCTCCGATAGTTATCGGAGATATCGGAGCTATCGGAATAAAGAGTTAACTTTAAACAACTTCATATTACCGGTAGTTTAAATAAAAGACTTTAAACAAGTTCAATATGTAAAAAAAGCCGCTTTTAAGCGGCTTTTTTTTAATACTCATCTTCGTTAAAGAAGAAATCTTCTTTGGTGGGATAGTCAGGCCAAATATCCTCAATACGATCGTACACTTCGCCTTCGTCTTCAATTTCCTTAAGGTTTTCAATTACCTCAGCCGGAGTTCCCGTTCTGATGCTCCACTCAATCAATTCGTCCTTGGTGGCCGGCCAGGGTGCATCCTCAAGTTTTGAAGCAAGTTCTAATGTCCAATACATAGTTCTTCCTTTTTTTGGTTTTAATTTTTTGCAAAAATAATTTTTTTTACTACTAATACAAGAAAAAGAAAAAATTTTGCAAAATCCTTTATAAACGGGGTTTCCAGACTATCTCGTCAGCATTAAAGTCCTTAGCCAGTTTTCGTCCAAGTACAAAAAAATAGTCGGAAAGCCTGTTAAGGTACCTAATATTGATTTCTTCAACCGTTTCCTCGTGCGATAGTTTGATTAATAAACGTTCGGCACGCCTTGTAATTGTACGGCAAATATGAGCATACGAAACAACAGGGTGACCGCCGGGGAGGATAAACGAAGTTAACGGAGGCAGTGATTCGTTCATAACATCCATTTCTTTTTCCAACAATTCAACATCGGCATCGGTTAAAACCGGAAGGTTGGTAATTTTTGTCTCAGGGTCATAGGCCACCAACGATTCTAGAGTAAACAACCTGTCCTCTATTTCAATTAACATTTTTTTGCTGTGCTGGTCGATATTCTGATCTCTTAATAACCCAACAAAGGCATTAAGCTCATCAACGGTTCCATATACTTCAATGCGAGGATGGTATTTGGGTACTCTTGTTCCGCCTATTAGGGCAGTGGTTCCTTTGTCGCCGGTTTTGGTGTATATTTTCCAGTTTTTACTCATTTGTTGTAATAATTTTTCAGCTAAGCATCTGTCAGGGTAACGTCAGCAATTTTTACGATGTTATCATTTTTTTGGTCGTGTTCAATTTCACCATCTTTAAGCCTTACTATTCTGTGTGCATGCAGGGCGATATCAGGCTCATGCGTTACCAGGATGATGGTATTCCCCTCGCTGTGAATTTCCTCCAGCAGCCCCATAATTTCAACAGAAGTTTTTGAATCGAGGTTTCCCGTAGGCTCATCGGCAAGCACAATGGAGGGGTTGTTAACCAATGCTCGTGCAATGGCTACCCGTTGACGCTGTCCGCCCGAAAGTTCATTGGGACGGTGGTTCATTCTGTCAGCCAGTTGAACATGCTCCAGCGCTTCTTTGGCCATTTCGAGGCGCTGATGCTTGGGGTAACCGGCATAAATTAAAGGCAACACAACATTTTCGAGTGCGGTTGAGCGTGGTAATAAATTAAAGGTTTGAAAGATAAAGCCTATTTCACGATTTCGTACATCGGCCAGCTCGCTGTCAGTCATTTTACTAACATCCACATCGTTTAAAAAATAGCTGCCTCCGGTAGGCGTATCCAAACATCCTAAAATATTCATTAAGGTAGATTTACCGGAACCTGAAGGCCCCATCATAGCCACAAATTCATTTTTATGAATCGATAAGTCGATGCCGTTCAATGCCTTTACTGTTTCGGTACCTACCTGATAGAAACGTGATATTTCTTTTAAATTTATTATCTCTTTTGTTTTCATAGGCTATTTTAAGTGCTCAAAGGTAAGCATACCATTTTAATATTTTATAATAAAATCCTGTTTAACAACACCCTTTTTAAAAAACACCATTCCGAACCAAAAAATATCGATGGTAAGGCTTACCCGATTGTCGGCTTTTATAGTGTTCCAGGCGGTTTCCATGCCCTTTGACCAGTGGATGTCATCAAAAATAAAAAGGGTGTTTTCGTGTGCTTTTTCCAAGCATTGGTTAAAGTAGTTCAGGGTTGGCTCTTTCCGATGGTTTCCATCGAAAAAAACAAAGTCGAGTTTATCAAAACTTTTTAGTACTTCGGGGAGTATAACATCGAAGTTTCCATTTGATACTGTTATGTTTTCCAGCTTCATTCTTTCAAAATTCTCTCGTGCCACAGCACACAATCCGGGACACCCTTCCATGGTAACCATCCTGCTTTCGGGCAATCCTTTTTTGAGGTACATGCTGCTAACACCGGCTGCCGTTCCAAACTCCAACATGGTTTCCGGACTGAAATATTTCATCAGGTTATAAAGCAGGTGTAACCGTGGTTTTGTATGCGAACGTTCCTTAACAATTTTCCCCAAAGGCTTTAAATATACCTTATAATCATTTTCGCCTGCACCTGCACCAAAATCAGTGGTCTCAATGGCCGATTCTTTTTGTTTCAGTTCATCAAAATAGTTGTCAAGTATTGCAAAATCGTTGTAATACTCGTTGTTTCGGAACACATGATTAATTAAATCGAAAACAAAAGGCGAGTGAATTTTAAACCTCGATTTAGCTGCTGCCTTATACTTTAAATATCGTGTTGTTAATGCGATGGCTCCCATAAATAAAACTATTTGAAAACTATTTTATTAATGTAAAAAACGGTTCGCGACGATTTGTCCTGTAACGAACGATTTTTAAGCTTTTGATATCCGTAAACCAGATAATAATCATCATACCAATGTTTTAGCCTGTTGTTTTCGTCCTGAACTATCCGGTCTTTTTTAAAAGCGGTTGCCAACGGTGTTTTTTCCCTGTCGCCAAGGTCGGTGGCACCGTTAAAAGTTTGACTGATAATTTTTCCGTTGTGAACATAAGCAAAGGTTATAAAATTATTATCAGGAACGGCAATAACATGATTCTTTAAGGAATATGTTTTTAAGTCGTTAATGGGGAAATCGTTGTTCCAAACCATATTGCCATTTTTGTCAAATCCCGAAAATATGACATCATAGTATTCGTACCCGTCAAACACCTCATAAGTTATGGGGTAAGGACGTCCGTAGAAGTCGTAGTCCATTCGCGATTCTGTTTTAAAATAGGGTTTGTACAACTCCACCGAAAAAACGGTGCTCTCTTTTAATTTAGTTATTTGAGGGTTACTGATTTTATAAAACACGTTTATGTTTTTTCCTATATTATTTTTGCTTTTTGATGTTCTTATCTCTTTTCCATGCACCGAATAGTAGGTGTTATCAAATTTCATAAAGTCGTAAAAGGCAAATCTATCCTGTTTTCCATCCTTAAAGTCCAAATAGAAAAAGCCTGCTGCAAGGGCTTTGCTGTCATAGTCGGTTTCTCCCACAAGGTCAGTCCACGATGGCTTTCGTCCTGCCAGTAAATCGTAGGTGCCAACCATGTTTATTTGGTTGTTTGTAATGGCAGCAAATTTAAAGTTGCGCGGAATCCTCAGGTTATCAGGGTAATCAACTTTTAATGTCGTAATAGTTTTTCCGTTTTGGCCAAAAACATATAGGTAATCGGTAAAAAAGGTTACCGGATTAAAATATTTGGCAATCACATAAAACCGTTCGGATGGTTGATCGGCATGTACCATTTCAATTAATACTTCATCCTCCTTATCAAGATGAACAGGAGTTATTTCGCCGGAGGTAAGGTCGATAAAGGCAACATCGGCTTTTTGTTTATTCATCTCAAGGCCTACACATGCAGTATTGCCAATTATTTCAAATCCTATTATCTTTGATTTATAGGGTATCGAACCGGAAATACTTGTAAAGTGTTGCTCCGTTTTATCATAAACCACTATTTCGTAAACATCATAATCTTTTGAAACCTTTTCACGATTTTTAAAAAGAAAATAAACCTTTTGGGTATTTTGTACCGAAGCTTTAAACTCCAGCTTATTTTGCAGCGGTACCGATTTAAGCCATTGCTGCTTTAAAATTTTATCCAAAAGGGCAAAATACCAAACACGTTTTCCTTTTTCGGTAGTTTCGGTTGATTCGTAAAACACCAGCACACCGTTTTTCCCAACAGGTTCAACATGGTATGTTTCCACATCAATGTCGCCGGCAACTTCAAGACGCACGGGGAGTAGCTTCTGAGCCATTAAAGAAAGGTTCAGAAATATCAGATAAGTTGCTAAAACCAATAACCAACGTCTGTGCATAGTGATAATA
>WGDP01000036.1 GCA_015493215.1 Bacteroidales bacterium
CATACAATACAAGGTGATAAAACCCGAGCCACGAAAGTTTTCCCGGCTCGCTTTCGCACCAGCCGTGTAATTGATCGGTAAGAAAAGTATAATGAAGCGCTGAAGAAATAGTTACTGCGAGTATCAGCAATATCAGGCTGACTTTAACGGAGGTCAATCGCTTTTTTAAAACTTCGGTATTTCCATTTGTGAAGTTTAATAAACGAAACAGGTTTTTGTTGAACAGTGTAATAAAGGTGGCTGCAGAGGCAAAAAACAGATAGCCAATCCAAACCGAATAACTTTCCGACAGCGGATAATCAATTCCTTTCCAAACGCCGGTAGCAACTGCCAACGACAATACAACCACACAATAAATAAAAAAGTAAAAAGTAAAAAGAGGGGTGAAGCTGCCGCCAAACACTCTGTAAATAAACAGTGACGGGTCACTTATTGATAATTTTATGGGAGCTGTATCGGGTGCGTTTTCGCGGGCAGATGTTTCCTCAGGGGCTTGTGGTTTAAACTGCCAGCTTGTAAAGTCAGCAAAAGCCTCCCATTTCAGTTTATCGTTTCCTTGGTATTCCGAATTAAAAAAGGCCATGAATGCGCTGTTGTCATTATAAACAGCATGAACCAACGTGGATAAAGTATAGGCAGATGCTTTACCGGTTTTTGAGAAATTGTAAAGTGTTCTTGGTGATGGTGGTTGGGTGTAACCCAGTTTACGCAGCCTTTCGGACAAGCTAATGCACTGTTTGTTTTTCCAGACTTTTGTTTCCGGGCCATAATGACGGAAGTATTTTTCCCAGATAAGCTTTTTTAGAAATATTTTGCTTTTGTCATTCATCGTACCCGTTCGATAAAAATTGAATCAGGATAAAAATAGACAGATGAATTTTATCAGGTGATAGGGAATACCCTACAGAAGAAAAGATTTATAAAAACCGGGCTAAAAGAACAGGTAACCTGTTTATTACTAGCACTGAAGTTATTTAAAGTTAACCATCTGGTTAGTAGTGTATTCTTTTGGAAATCAGAAAATAAATATTTTTTTTACTACCCACCCCTTCACCCCTCCAAAAGGAGGGGACTTATGGAATTTATTTTCTGATTTCCATCGTCTTATCAAAATTAAAAGATTTAGACTTTAAACAACTTCACTTAGTAAAGGTGGGAGAAAGGAATATTCCGATAAAATAACCATTAAAGCAGCTACCTGTTTCTAAAATACTCCCCATAATAGTGGTTGAACTTGCTGCGGGCCTGCTCCTCATCGGGGAAGATGTGCAACTTTTCGTAAATTTTACTAACGTGGTTTTCAACGGCCTTAACAGAAACACCCAATTTTTCGGCAATTTGCGGATTGAGCAAGTCTTTTGCCATTAGGGCTGCCACTTTGTTTTGCCCGGGACTTAAGGAGTTGACAAGCTTAATAAATTCAATATCAAATTCTTTTCCTTTGTTATATTTGCCTTTATCAGCAGATTTAGCCCGGGAGTCGTACGGAAAATAGGGCATACCTCCCACCACAAATTTAATGGCTTCGGGCATCTTTTGGGCAACTATTTTATTGGGCAGGTATCCGTTTACCTTTATGCTTCGTAGATACTCAATATGGCCTGTGTAATAATCCCAGGTATAAATAATTATTTTCTGATTGGGAAATTCATCTCTAACCTCTTTTATAAAAGTGAAGTCGTCGAACTGTGTTTTCCCGTCAATGTTTTTATCCATTATTAAAACATCCAGTATTTCTTTGTTTTCGCGACAAAGTTTAAGAAACGTTTCTTTGTTTAAAGCGGTACCGACAAGATGAATTAAGGGGTCGTTTTTAAAAACTTCTTTCCATCCTTCAACCATTAGTTTTGCATCATCAACAATGGCAATGTTTATTTTTTTCTGTTCAGCACTCATCGTAGTCTTTTTTATAGGGTTTTTATGTTATACTACAAATGTAAGTTTGGTACCAAATCCCGGTTCCGATTCAAACGAAAAGGTTCCGTTGAGTTTTTCCGCCCGCTCTTTCATGTTTACAAATCCCTGTCCGTGTCGTACTTCATCGTAATTAAAGCCAATGCCGTCGTCGGTAACCTGAAGGGTGGTTTTCCCGTTGTCGTAATACAAACTCACGGTTATGCTTTCGGCATTTGCATATTTAACGGCGTTCCCAAGCATCTCCTGAAAAACGGAGAAAACATTTATTTTTATCTCGTCCGACAGCAAATCAAAATCATTTTTGTTGCTGTAGGTAAAGTTTATTTTTGGCGAGTGGCTGTGTTCAATCCTGCCAATGTAGCGGGCAAACTGGTCAACAAGATTTTTTTCCAAAACAAACGAAAATTCCAGTTCGTAGGAGGCCACTTTGGCCAGCTTATTCATAAACGTCAGATTGTCTTCAATTTGAAGAAGTTTTTGTCTGGGTTTTTCCTCTTTGATGTCTGCAATCGTATTGTTCAGTTTTTGTTGTGAGTTTTGGATAAGATGGGCTAAATTATCGTGCAGAATGTTGGCCACCCGTTTCCGCTCTTCACGTTGGGTTTTAAGGCTGGCCTGCTGAATATTAATTTTGTTTTGCTGTTCTATTTGCAAAAGCTTAACTTTTTGAAGTTTACGAACATAGATAAATGCTAAAATCAGTACAAATACCAATACTGACCCGATAATAATAATTAAATACTGTATGCTGTTTTTATTTTTAAGTTCCCGGTTATCGGCATCCTTAATTTTTAACAGAAGGGTTTTTTTGTCGTTTTCGTAAACAGCTTCCATTTCGGCAATTTGCTTATGTTTATCACTGTTTAAAATACTGTCGGACACCACAATATATTGCCGAAGATAATTATTTGCTGCCTTAGCGCTGTCCATATTTGAATAGCATTCGGCCATTGAAAACAGGGCCTCATCGGTCTGTTTAACAATGCCCGCTTTTTTTGCCGATTCAATTGCGCTTTTAAAATTTTTAATGGCTTTTTGCCAGTTTTTTTTCTTCATGTAAACGGTGCCAATGTTTAAATATAAACCAATAATATATCTTTCGTTGCTGATATCCTTTACAGCAGCGATACCCTTATTGGCATAAAACAAAGCGCTGTCGGGCATATTTTTGCTAAGATAATTGGTTGAAAGGCCAAGCAGGGCAGCGGATTTCATTAATATTTCATTGGTTTCGCCGGCCAGCTTAAGTGCTTTACGGTAATATTCAATTGATTTTCGGTAATTCCCCTGTAAGTGAAACAAATCTCCCCAATCGTTGTACAGGTATCCCATTTCCCGTTTGTCTTGTGCATTTTGATAGGTTGAAAAGGCAGCGTTAAAAAACTTTTTTGCCATTGCGGTGTCCTTAAGCTCCACATAAATATTTCCAATGTTGTTTTGAATGCTTCCCAAATACGAGTTGTCAATTGCGCTTTTTTCAGGAATGTTTTCATAATACTTCAATGCATCGAAATAATACTTTAACGCCAGTTTATAAAAGCCTTTGTTAAAATAGATTACACCGATATTGATGTTCGATTGGGCAATACCGTTTAAAAGGCCGTTTATTTTACGTATTTCCAAAGCCTTTTTGTTAAAGAGAAGGGCACTATCGAATTTGCTTTGGTATTCGTAACATATAGCCATGTTTGAAAAGCAAAACCCGACACCTCGTGCATCCCTGTTTTTTTGAAACTGCTCTATTGCCAACTGATAGTATTTAAGCGCCTCGCTAAAGTTGCCGCTCACCGTATAAATAATTGCCCTGTTGTTATACGAATTGCCAAGCCCATCGGCAAAATTCAGTTTTTTTGATAAAGACTCCGACTTGTCCAACAGCAACAGGCACGTATCCGGATTGGTGAACTTAAGATACCAAACAAGGTCGTTTATGTGTTTTGCCTTAAGGGTGTCTTCGTTTCCGTTTGCAATTAACAGTTTAAGGCTGTCAACAATTTTTTTATCCTGGCCATACACTTTTGTAAGTACAGGATATAGCAAAAGGAAAACGATAATCAGTAAATAAATTTTCTTCATGCTAAACCTCAAATTTAAGTTTGGTACCAAATCCCGGTTCCGATTCAAACGAAAAGGTTCCGTTGAGTTTTTCATAGGCATTTACAAGATTTGTATCCTTTGGGGAAGAATAAGTTAATTGAATCAGGCTGTCAATTTTTTGTTGGTTTTGCGAAAAGGAAAGAATACTAAAACCGAAAATCAGCAGGATAATAAGAATATTTCTTTTCAGCATGAAAGTAGTTATTTTAAGGGTTAGGGTAATTGTTGCTAAAGTTCACAAAGTTAAAGTTTTTAATTTTACAGAGCATCAATTTGCTACAATTGTCACCCCTTCACCCTCGCCTGTATTAAAATTCCACCCACAATAAATATAAGGCCAACAATGGTGGAAAGATGAATGGTTTCACCCACAAAAAGGTTTATCCAAAACAACCCCAAAAAAGGCGACAGATAAATAAGGTTACTGACTTTGGCTGTGTCGGATGAAAATTTAAGTGCTTTTAGCCAAATAATATAGGTTACTCCCATTTCAAAGATGCCTATATACAGTGTTCCCAAATATCCGTTCATCGATGATGGATAAAATGGATGTTGCGTTATTAAAAACCAGATGAAAAGATATACCAGGCCAAAAATCATATTGAGTAAAATCTTTCCGGTGTCGGTTCGCTTGTCTTTCATATTTAAAATCCAATAGGCAGCCCACAATACGGCGCTGAATAAGGCAAGCAAAACCCCGGGCAGGTTATTAAATTTTACTGTGAAAGGATTGCCTTGGGTACTGATAATAAAAATGCCGAAAAAGCTGATAAGTATGGCCAGTAAACCAACCGGCTTTATTTTTTGCTTTAAAAAAACAACTGAAAATAAAACCAGCACAATGGGCCAAAAGTAATTCAGGGTTCCTGCTATTTGGGCTTCCAGTAATGAGTATGCTTTAATTAAAACAAGGTAGTACAGAAAGGGGTTGAAAAAACCCATCACAGCCGAAGAAAGATAGTTCTTTGTAGTAAGTTTTTTAAAATTCAGCGGACTTTTGGAAAACCTGTCGGCAATTATTAATACAATGATGCTGTTTACAACCGACCAAAAAACCAGATTCTGAAATGAC
>WGDP01000037.1 GCA_015493215.1 Bacteroidales bacterium
AAACTTCAATGGTATTAATTATTTGTTGGCTGTTGTTAATATCAACGGTTATAAAACTATTGGCGGGATTGGGAAAAACAGTAACTAATGCCACCGGGTTTTGATGTTCGATTATATTTACCCACGAGCTGTGCCACGCAACCAGGCCATAATAGCCACAAAGCCACCCCTGGCCATTGTCAAAGAAAAATAGGTCTTTAATATGATCAGAACCAAAACTTTCTCTGTTAATCCATGTTTGCCCTCCATCGTATGTGTGATAGATACTTCCTGTATTGCTATACCAACCTTCCTGATCGTTAACAAACCATATCATAGAGCTGGAGGTACCGCCAAATGTATAAAATTCCTGCCAGCTGTTACCACCATTGGTTGTTTTAAACATTACCCCTTCGCTGGTTGAAACATAACCGGTATCACTGTTTACAAAGAAAATATCAACCGGATTAAAAACATAGCCATCTTCAGTAAGCTGCGAAAAATACCAATCGTTGCCTCCGGTCTTGGTTCGTAAAATTGTTTTGCTGTCGATGTCGATTAACCAGCCCAAATTATCATTGAGAAAAAACAGGTTTCTAAATTGGTAATTGTCAGTAAAATTAACTGATTGCCAGCTTGCTCCACCGTCGGTAGTCTTTACTAAAACACTACTGTCGCTACATAAATAACCGTTGAGACCATCGGTAAACTGCATATCATAGTAATAATTTGAAGTGCCGGAAAGAATATTTGTTGTTGTCCATGTTTGCCCACCGTCAGCTGATTTTACCAATTGCGATGAATCATTCAGTAAAAAGCAGTTTTGCCCCAGAACCTGCATTTTGTAAAACGGGCCGTTATCAACTATTGTATCATCAAACCATGTATTGCCTCCGTCTGACGAACGCAAAAGAACTGATGAAGAATAGGTGTAGCCGGCAATGGAAAGTCCGTTGTTGGCATCAAAAAAGCCAATGTTTTTAAAAGGATAGTTGTTGCCATTATTTACTGCTACCCATGTAGAGCCTCCGTCAAGCGATTTAGAAATGCTGCCATAATAGCCCACAGCCATTAGTGCATTGTTTCCACATCCCGTAAACGAACGAAATGCTGAGGAAGAGGAGATGTATGATAGCGAATCCCATGTTTGACCGCCATCAAAGGTTTGCCGGGTTTGGTTGTGCATTAATAAAACACCGTGTTGTGAATTAAAAAAATGGATGTCGTTATAAGCATCAAACATATTTACATTATGATTTGTCCAACTATTTCCACCATCCGTTGTTTTCATTATTTGGCCATGCCGTCCACATACCCATCCCGTATCAGGAGATAAAAAGGTAACGCTGTTAAAAACATTTGTATTTTCAGGAGTTTGGTCGCTCCAGGTTTCGCCACCATCATTGGTGGTCAATATTAATCCGATATCATCGCCACCAAATTTGCCACCAACAGCACAACCATGTAAAGCATCGGTAAAATCCACACTCCAAAGTGCATAACTCTGATAAAAACTGTGCATTTTTTTAACCCAGGTATTTCCACCATCGGTAGTTTTTAAAATAAATTTGTAAGTGCCTACAATCCAGCCGGTATCGTGATTAATAAAAAACACATCGGTCATGTCGGCAGGATAACTTGGTTTTATTTGTTTTTCCCAGGTTTGGCCGGCATCTGTTGTATGCAAAATAGTGCTCCAGCCTACTGCCCAGCCTTCGTTGTCATCAATAAAAAAGATGCTCCAAAACGATTGGTCAGGATTGCTGTTTTGAGTTTCCCAGGTTGTGCCGCCATCAGTGGTATGCAAAATAGTTCCGTTCACGCCAGTTACCCACCCAACCTGGTCGGAGACAAAATAGTCGCTAATGAGATTGTTAATGGTTGGCTTAGGGGAAAGTGTTTCCCATTCGGATTGTGCAGATAAGGAACTACTAAAAACAAAAAATAATAAAAGGAAAAACAGGTTTTTCATAACGTAACAGGTTTTATAATGGTTAAAATTAAGTGGTTCCAATTTTTACACAACTCCAATAGGATTTTTATGGTAACAAATGTACTAAAAAGCAACTAAAAAAACGATTACTGTACAATAAACTTTGCAAAACCGGTTTCCGTCAATGATTTAATTTCCAGAACATAGGTGCCGGAATGCAGACAGGAAATATCAAATTTATACCGTGAGCTGTTTCCCGGACATGTTATGGAAACAACCTCTTTCCCCATTAAATCAAATATCTGAATATGCTCGATTGTTACGTTGTTATCGGTTTTGATGGTGAGGTGCTTTTGAGCGGGATTGGGAAAAACAGTAACATGAAGTGCAATTGCATCATGCTTTACAACCCCCATGGGTGAGCCGGTTCCTGTTAATCGCAGTTGTTTTGCAAACCGGGTAGTGTCGTTACTGTTCATAAGTGATAATACGGCACTATATTGTTTGGAGTCGGTAGGAGTAAAGACAATATCTACCGGAACTGTCTGTCCGGGATTGATTGATAATGGCAATGGTGTGCTAAGCCTAAAAGCACGGTCGGTAATAAAGCTTTCGTTTAGCACTAAGGTATCTGTTTGGTTGTTTGTAACCGATACCTGCAATAGGGATGAATCACCAATATTAACGGGAACTTCAAAATTTAAAGTATCCCTGTCGAAGTCAAAAATATTGGTTTCCCATTCAAATTTTAATGCACGGTAACTTATTAAGGAAAGGGTGTCAACACTTCGCATCTCGAACACAATGGTACCGCTGTCGTTAAATTCACTCACTGCATTCCGTTGGCTGTTAAACGACCATCCAACCTGATAATTGCCGTTTGGTAAAAGCTGGTTTGAACCCATAACCCGCGAAAAATCAGCTTCTTCCCTTCGGAAATCGTGTATAACCGTAGTGGTTTTATTCGCTTCATCCATAGTATAAACCAATGCCCTCGACCATGGGCGCAGCACTGAATTTCCATTGTCGAACAGCGAATAATTTTCGTTACCAAGATAGCGGATGTGATGTTGGGTTAAAAAGGGCACTGTATCGTTAAGACAGGTAAACTCGTTGTGTTTTCCTCCCCATCGCCAAATAATATCACCTGTATTGGTATTGATTTTAGTAATTTCGTTCATGGCACGCGAAGAGAGCAGCAGCGTTGAATCGTTAACAATATCCAGCGCATTGCAGTGTGCATAGTCAATTTTAGGACTTTGAAAATTAACTATCGTAGTATCGGCATCAAAAATATCAAAATGGTCCCAGGTGTTCCACTCAAACAAAACACTATCGTTGGCATCAATATGTTGAATGGTCATACCTGTCACATGTGCTTCAGGGTTTCCTCCTTCAACCAAAACACTCATATCCACAATACGAATATCCTGCCCCAGTATCCAATAACTTCCATCCGCTTTTAACAGCAGTTCGTGTCCATCGGTTACAAAACCATTTTTAGCACTGTAAGTATTTATTTCGGTGTAACTGCTATCCATTTCGTGAAAAAGGGTATCCTCTCTGCTAAAGTAAGTCAGGGTTCCTGTTTCGGGCTGTAAAGTAAAATTTGAGTAAAAGCCGTGAAGCATTTTGTAATAGATCGGAAAACCGGTAGTATCAAGAATCATCAACCAGGCAGAGTCAGGCGAAACAGGCAGATGAAAATTGTTAAAAAAATAATATCCTTCAGGATTTTGGGTATGTCCTGTAACTTCCATACGTGGAAATCCATCGGGCAGCGGAAAAGTGTTGTTTTGTCCGTAAAGATTTGAGAATACAAAAAAAACAGACAACAAAATGATAGATTTAAATCCGGCCGCCTTTTGTAAAATCGGGCTTCCTTTTACTCGTTTAAAAAATAAATTTACGAACATGACAGTTTGATATTTGTGAATGGATAAAGGTTAATTGTTAATTGTTAATCGTTAATTGTTAGTTGGTACGAATAAAATTAACCTTTATTCTGATTATCAACTAATTATGGTCACCTTGCCTTCTGACATTTGAATATTTAAAGTCGATGGCAATTTTTCCTTCGTAAACTCTGGAGCTTTCCACATCGTTTTTTAGCGCAACAGGGTTTAGCATTACATTTTGTTCGTGAGGTAAAGTATAATTAAAGGTATATAACAGCTTTGAGGGCAGTAAATCGTTTTTGTTGTTGTATGAATAATGATATACATATTCGCTGCCATCTTTTTCAGAAACATAAACTCTTCTGATTAGAAAGGTGGCTTTATCAACCCAAATGGTATATTGTGCAATGGTTGTTAAAGTATCGTAGGGATGTAGCTCGACAACCCTGCAAGGATGGTTGTTTACCGGTTCGGTTCCGCGGTCGGTTATTTTAAAATTGGCGCGTCGCAAAAACCGTGTTACCGGTGTAAGTTTTTGCTTTGGCAAAACGGTAAACTGGTAGGTTGAAAGGGAATAATGTGTAGGCCATTTAAAAAATACTTTTCCCCGTGTAACGGGTATTTTGAGTAAAGGTATGGATGCTTTAACCGTAAACACGGCCTGATAGTTTCGTATGCTGTCAAGTTGTTGGTTGTACTTTTCCACATACGAAAAAGCATCGCCGGACTGCGAAAAAGAGAACGTTGAAAACAGCAATCCGCCAAGCAACAATATAATATGCAATAATCTTTTTCTCATATTAGTCCAGAACCTCCTGTTTACCAAATATCATTACCGAAGCGGTGTAAAATACCAATATGTGAACCAGCAGCACAATGGCATCAAAAGTTAATTTCATCCAATCGACGGGAGTGGTAAAAAATTGCGCCCACGATGAAAAATAAGAGGTAAATAAAAACGGCTTAACACCATCAAAAAGAGGCAGCTCCAGCGTTGATATAAAATAGAAAACCATGATTACCGATACGGTAACAAGAATAGCTTTTATGCTGCTTTTAAAGAGCACCGAAAAAAACATGGAAATTGAGATGACGGTTAAAAGCATCAAAAAGTAAAAAACATAGGCCAAAGCAAAGCTCAACAGTGCCTGATTGGCTGTTAGCACGGTAAATTTTCCATTATCGAATGCCAATAACTCGCCACTTCCAAATACTGCTAACCCAACTCCCAAACTTATTGCCGCCATAAAAGCCACCACAATAAAAGCAAATATTTTGGCGGCGGCAAAACGGGCGGTAAAAAAACCGGTTTTAGATATTTTTCTGGAAAGCACCATGCGGAGCGTCCCGGCAGATTTTTCTTCCGAAATCATGCCGCCGGTAACAAAAACAACCATCAATGCCACCAAAAGCCACAGCGCATGAAACAGCTGAAAGGCAAAAAGGTTGCCATTAAGCAGTTTGCCTTCAAACGAAACCCCTTTTCCGAAGGTGTTTAAAAGTGAGTCGTAATACTCTTGTCCTTCAAACGCAAAAGCAGCACTAAAAATAAGCATTAAGACAAGCATCACCAGCAGCACAATTTTTGCGTAGGGGCGGGTAAATATTTTATACGTTTCTTGTAATATCATAATTGATTATTCGGTAAAAGTTAAATAATAACTGGAAATTGCATCGTCGGGACGAAGGGCAAAAACCTGCACTTCCGATACCATTAAATACTCGTTTATAAACGGAATTACTTTTTTCTCGCAATTTACTCTTACATGGCCGTCTTTTATTACCACATTATCAACAGGAAGATTACTTTCTTTAATTAACTTTACAGCTTTTGAAGGGTTATCCGTTTCGATAACCAATCCCACATTACTTCTTCCAAACAATTCCTCAACATCTCCTTCCGAAATAAGCCTGCCACCTTCCATTAAAACAATTCTGTTTATAAAACCCTGTAACTCCGACAACCGTTTGGTGGCCACAACGATAGTGGTACCCTGATCTCTGTTTATGGTTTTTAGCAGACTTTTAATTTCGTCGAAACTTTTGATGTCCAGCGAGCTAAAAGGTTCATCTAAAATAATTAAGGGCGGATTGTTGTAAATAGCCATGGCGATGGCAAGTTTTTTCCGGTCGCCCGAAGCCAGCTTGCCAACCTTTTCGTCCGACTGGTCATAAAGGCCAACGCGTTTAAGTGTGCGGTTTATCTCTTCGTTATCCTTATCTCCGCCCGAGTACCTTGCAAAAAGCAACAGGTTGTCAAACAAGTTAAGATGGTCGTAAAATACCGGTTCTCCTATTAAAAATCCCACCTTCGATAAGATGGCGGCACGGTTGGGAATCAGTTTCTTGCCGAAAATTTCAATTTTCCCTTTATCAGGATTGATAAGTGCTGCAATAGCCCTGAGCAACATGGTTTTTCCCGAGTCGTTGGGGCCTATAATTCCGCAAATGTCGCCTTCAAAAATTTCCATGTTAAAATCGGACAAAACGGGCAACCCTTTTATGGATTTTGATAATCCGTTAACCTGAAGTATGATGTCGTTCTTCAAAAAAATATGTTTTAAATGTTCGCTATAAAATTAGATAAAAAATCCGTAATGAATGCAAATTTTAATTTTTAATCTGAATTTAACCGTGAAGTCACAGCTAAATTTCTTTTTTGGTACACCGGGATATTTTTTGGAACGGTGATAAACAATGAACGCCCATTTACCAACACACTTAGCTCACAGTTTGCAACTGTAAGCCACCACCCACTAACACACCTTAACTCACAGTTTGTAACTGTGAGCCAACTAACATTTCTCCCCCACCAACTTATCTCACAGTTTGTAACTGTGAGCCACGAGCACTCCTCTTTCTTTTGTAACACCCAATTAAAAAGCGCAAGGCTGAAAGTCTTGCTTATATTAACTTGTGGCAGCGCTACCCCTTGTACCCCTCGTACTCCTCTTTAAAAAACTGATAAAACCAGGTGATGGTTTCAATGCCGTTGTAAAAGTTTTCGAGGGGATAGTTTTCGTTGGGCGAGTGAATGGCATCCGACTCAAGGCCAAAGCCCATTAAAATGGATTTTATGCCCAAAATTTCTTCAAAAGTCGAAATGATAGGGATGCTTCCCCCGCTTCTTGTGGGAACGGGTTGCTTATTGTAAACCTTTTCAAATGCTTTTTCGGCAGCACGGTAGGCTGGTAAATCAATGGGACAAACATAAGCCTGTCCGCCATGCAACGTGGTAACCTTAACCTTAACCGATTTGGGAGCGATGGAAGTAAAATATTCCTCAAACATTTTGCCTATTTTTTCATGGTTTTGGTTTGGTACAAGCCGTGAGGACAGTTTTGCATACGCTTTTGAAGGTAAAACGGTTTTGGCACCTTCACCGGTGTAGCCGCCCCAAATACCACAGGCATCAAAGCTGGGCCGAATGCCGGTGCGCTCAATGGTGGTGTAACCCTTCTCTCCCCACAACTCTTCAACGTCGATGGCTTTTTTGTACTCCTCTTTATTAAAAGGTGCTTTGTTAAGCAGTTCCCTTTCTTTGGGTGATGCTTCCAGTACATCGTCATAAAAACCGGGAATGGTGATGTGGTTGTTTTCGTCCAGCACGCCGGCAATCATTTTCGATAAGATATTAATAGGGTTGGCAACACCGCCACCGAACAGTCCCGAATGTAAATCGCGATTTGGGCCGGTTACTTCAACTTCCCAGTAGGCAAGCCCCCGAAGCCCGGTAGTAATAGAAGGAATGTCGGGAGCAATCATGCCCGTATCCGAAACCAGAATAATATCGGCTTTCAGCATCTCCTTATTGGCTTCGCAAAAGGCACCGAGACTTACCGAGCCAATCTCCTCTTCGCCTTCAATCATAAATTTAACATTTACGGGCAACTTGTTATTGGCCACCAATGCTTCAAAGGCTTTTACATGCATAAACCCCTGTCCCTTATCGTCATCGGCACCGCGCGCCCATATTTTTCCGTCTCGAACTTCCGGTTCAAAGGGTGGCGAATCCCACAGGTCGATGGGATCAACCGGCATCACATCATAGTGGGCATAAACAAGCACCGTTGGTTTTTCAGGGTCAACAATTTTTTCGGCATACACAACCGGGTTGCCGGTGGTGGGCATCACTTCCGCTTTGTCAACACCGGCTTTAAGCAGTGCTGCTTTGTAAGCCTCGGCAGTTTTAACCATATCCTCTTTATGTGCTGATTCCGAGCTGATGGAAGGGATTCGGATGATTTCAAACAGCTCTTCTAAAAATCGGCTCTTATTGCTTTCGATATAACTTTTTACTTTTTCCATTGTGACTAATATTTTTTTTTGATTTTGGGTAAAAATACACATTTAAACCAAATGGCCAACGCAACCCATTGTAATTTAGCCCTGTCATTTACACTGAATAAAATATTATTATTTTAGCCATCCAAAACCAAACCAAACATGCATCGATTTCCATCCGTTATAAAGGCAATGCTTTTTATAGTTGCCTTGTTTGTACTAACAAACGTAAAAGCACAGTTTAATTTTGTGGTTACACAGGCCACTTCCGATGCGGAAGTGATTGCATGGGTTGACACCATTTTTTTGCAGGGAGTTGACCCGCAAGCTATCAACAACATTACTTTTAGTGGCGACTATCGGGCAGTTGGCCATTTTACAGGAGGGTTCTTTTTCGGGTTCACCAAACCGGAAGGGCTGGTCATGACTTCGGGGCTGGCAGAGGATGTGGATAAGGCCAACCAGTGTGGTACTAATGCCAATGCAAGTACAAACAACAATGGTGTTGAAGGAGACCCCGATTTGTATAAGGCTGCGGGCAACACCTCTTCGCATGATGCTTGTATTATAGAGTTTGACTTTAAACCAACTGCCGATACTGTTCGCTTTAGCTATGTTTTTGCCTCAGAAGAATACCATGATTACGCCATGGCCAGTTATAATGATGTTTTTGGCTTTTTCCTAAGCGGGCCGGGCATTACCGGGCCATACACCAATGATGCAAAAAATATTGCTTTAATACCGGGCACTACACAGGCAGTTGCCATAAATTCAATAAATTATGGGCCGGGTAATAATACGATGACCGTATGTAACGGAAACGGCGGCGGTTGTAACTATTGTCAATATTTAATTGATAACAGTATAAGTGATGCTTATCATCCTGTATTTGATAAACTGGTTTACGATGCTTATACAACACCGCTTGTTGCAAAAAGTGCTGTTCAACAGTGTTCATGGTATCACATCAAGTTGGCGGTAGGCGATGCCGGTGATTCCATTTATGACACGGGTGTCATGTTGGAAAAAGGCAGTTTCGACCCGGGAAATGTGAAAGCCGATGTGGAGTTTGATCATCCTACCGTTGACTCGTTAATTTATGAAAGCTGCAACAACCATTTAGCTGTTATCTATTTCAGAATTGCCGAACCCATGGGGTTCCCCTATACTTTTCCGTTTGATATTGATACGGTATCACCCAATCAGGCAACAAGAGATGTGGATTACAGTTTATATACTACTACCGGTGCCGATTCAATTTATATTCCCGTAGGGTCGTTATACGACTCCATTATCATACGTCCATACAGCGATAATGAAGTTGAAGGTGAAGAAGAGGTTCGTATTATTTTCAGTCCTCAAATGTGTAATTCTTTTTCCGCCCATAAAGATACTACCATTATTATTATTGCCGATAATCCTCCTTTCCCCGACACTTCACGATACTATTTTACCAGGTGTGAAGACACTTTAAACCTGAACTTTACCGATATTTCAGGCGGCGTTCCTCCCTACACTTACGATTGGTATGAGCAGGGTTCGTCAGATTCGAGCCTGCAATATATTATCACCGGTGCCGATTCGGCCATGGTACCTTGTTTAATGTACGACACCTGTGGCCATCAAAGTTATAACGAAGCTTATGTGTTGGTTCCTGATATTGTGGTTACAGCCGGCCCCGACAAAGAGATGTGTAACGATCCTTCGGTTGTTTTGGAAGGAGCCTCCGATGAAGCACAGTTTTTCCACTGGGAATCAAACCCCACAGACCCTTCGTTGGCCGGACAGGAAAACATCCCCCAGCCTGATGTCAGCCCCACTTCAACAACCGAATATGTTTTAACAGCCTCCGACAACTGTACCCATCAGGAAAGTGATACTGCCATGGTTTTGATGAACGGCGCTGTGGCCAATGCAGGCGATGATCAGGAAATTTGTGTTGGCGACACGGTTATTTTATCATGTAATGATGCAGCCACTTACCAATGGACTGCTACACCCAACGACCCCACGCTGAACGTCAACGGACAGGACACAACACAAACCGTCATGGTTTTTCCACAACAAAATACAACCTACTCTGTTTCCATTGTAAACGACTGCGGATACTCTGCCAGCGACGATGTTAACGTAGTGGTAAATGCGCTTCCCAATGCAGATGCCGGCATTGATAATGAAGTTTGTAAAGGGCTTTCGTACCAGTTGCAAGCCACCGGAGGTGTCAGCTATATTTGGTCATCATCGCCTTATGATGCAAGCTTGTCGGTAAACAGTCAGGACACTCTTGCCAATCCTTTAGTAACACCTGATCAACAAACTCAATATACTTATATAGTGCAGGTTACAAACAACAAAGGGTGTGTTTCGGAAGACTCCATGCATCTGTTTGTTAAACCGGTTCCCGTTGTTGATGTTACCGGCTCGGCCGATACAATTTGCTACGGCGAGCAGGATACGCTGTTTGCAGTAGGAACAGGAATTACACCAACATGGAGTGCCAACCCTGCCGACCCGTCTTTATCGGGACAGGAAAACAACATGTCAATCATTGTCAGCCCGCAGGTTACTACCACCTATACTTTGTCAGCCGTTGCCACAGGGTTTGATTGTCCGGCCACCATTACTAAAACGGTGGAGGTAATTCCTGAATTAACGGCAACTTTTCAAACCGAAGACCCCAAAGTGTGCCAGAATACTCCTTTCCAAATTGTTTATACAGGCAATGCATCTGCCAATGCGGTTTACACCTGGAGCTATGATGACGGACAGGTTAACAGTGGTTCGGGACAGGGTCCCATTGATTTGCAGTGGCCTACAACCGGTACTAAAACCATCACCCTGCAGGTTAGCGAAACAGGATGCAGCAGTAATACCGAACAGCAAACGGTTGAGGTGTTACCCACACCCAATGCCGGATTTACCGCTTCACCTACCGAAGGTTGTGAGCCGTTAGATGTAACATTTACCGACACCACAACCAATACCAGTGGTTTTGTAACCTACAATTGGAATTTTGGGGCAGCCGGAACAAGCACCGCACCATCACCGGACGTTACCTTTAATAAAGAGGGCACTTATAATGTTTCGTTAAACGTTACCAGCGATGGCGACTGCAAATCGTTTGTGGAAAAAACTTCTTTGATACATGTTTACAATTCGCCAACAGCATCGTTTACGGCTACTCCTGCCGAAACCGTTTTGGAAGAAGCAACCATCAGCTTTGCCAACAGTTCGACCAGTACCGACACATTAAGTTACCAGTGGGATTTTAACGATGGCAGCACTTCCGATGTGGTAAACCCCAGCCATACTTACACCGAAACCGGTGTTTATAACATCATTTTAACGGTTATTACCGACAACGGGTGTGAGGATACCTATTCCGGTGAAGTAACCGTTCATCCCGATTTTGCCGTTTTTATTCCCAATGCTTTTACGCCCAACGGCGACGGATTGAACGATACTTTTGAGGTAAAAGGAGTTGGGGTAAAAACCTACAAGCTTCAAATTTTTTCGAGGTGGGGAAAACAGGTATATGAATCCAACAGCCTTGAAGACAGGTGGGATGCTGCTGATGTACCCGGAGGAACCTATGTTTATGTGGTGCATGCCACCACGCTTTTAGATAAGCAAATTGAAGAAAAGGGAACGGTTTCGGTGATAAAGTAACAGGTGTTTTTGTGTCTTTCAGGTTGCAAACCTGAATGAGCAGCGGTCATCCTGAGCATAGTCATAGGATTGCGGGCATCATCCCGCCTTTACAAAATAGGAATTGGCTCAACCTGCATTTTTTCAACAAAATAATGTTGATTTTTTTGTAGATAAGAAAAAGGTTTCTATCTTTGCACCCCAATTTTAAGAGGATATAGCAAAAACGCTTAAGAAACAATTAGATAGATGAATACTTTAAGTTATAAGACGGTAAGTGCAAACAAAGAAACGGTCAATAAAGAATGGATATTGATCGATGCGGAGAATGAAGTTTTAGGAAGACTTTCTTCGGTTGCAGCCCAATTCCTTCGTGGAAAATACAAACCTAATTTCACCCCTCATGTTGACTGTGGCGATAATGTAATTGTTATCAACGCTGACAAGATCAGGCTTACGGGAAACAAATGGAGCCAAAAGGAATACATCCGTCACACAGGATATCCGGGTGGACAGCGCAGTTTAACAGCCAATGAAATGATGGCTAAAAAACCTGCTGCCATGGTTGAAAAAGCCATTAAAGGCATGTTACCCAAAAACAAGCTCGGTAGCGCTCTTTTCAGAAATCTTCATGTTTTTGCAGGTTCCGAACATCCGCACGAAGCCCAAAAGCCTAAGAAAATAAATTTAAAATCAATTAGATAAGCATAAGAAATGGAAGTTGTAAACACACTCGGCAGAAGAAAAACTGCCATCGCAAGAATTTACCTCTCGGAAGGTGATGGTAAAATTGTTGTTAACAAACGCGACTACAAAGAGTATTTCACAACAGCTACTTTACAGTATGTTGTTGAACAGGCTTTTCTCCTTACCGATAACACAGGAAAATATAATGTAAAAGTTAATTTAACCGGTGGTGGTATTAAAGGTCAGGCTGAAGCACTTCGCCTTGCTATTTCAAGAGCGCTTATCAAAATTGACCCCGAATATCGTGGAGTATTAAAAGAAAACGGATTACTTAAACGTGACCCGCGTATGGTTGAACGTAAAAAACCGGGACAACCAAAAGCACGTAAACAATTCCAGTTTAGTAAACGATAGAATTATCCTTATTACCGGAACGAGTTTAGTATCCAAATTGCTGAAACTTCTGCGTCAAAACAGAACTATTCAGCAATTGTTTTTAGTGAATGTAAACAAATTTAAAAGTTAAAAAATGGCAAAAGTCACTTTCGAAGAAATGTTAGACGCCGGTGTACACTTTGGACACCTGAGACGTAAATGGAATCCTAACATGGCTCCTTACATTTTTATGGAGCGTAATGGTATCCACATTATCGACCTTTACAAAACAGAGGCGAAACTTGATGATGCTTTAAAAGCATTGAAACAAATAGCAAAATCAGGACGTAAAATCCTTTTTGTAGCTACAAAAAAACAGGCAAAAGATATTGTTGCCGAATCAGTTAAAAAAGTCAATATGCCTTACGTTACCGAGCGCTGGCCCGGTGGTATGCTTACCAACTTTGCCACCATTCGTAAAGCGGTACGTAAAATGACTGCCATCGACAAAATGAAAACCACCAGCTCGTGGAACAACCTTTCAAAGCGTGAGCGTTTACAAATCGACCGCGAAAGAGCCAAATTGGAAAAAAACCTTGGTAGTATTTCCGATATGAGCCGTCTTCCTGCTGCCCTTTTTGTTGTTGACATACTAAAAGAAAACATAGCAGTTGCCGAAGCTCGCAAATTAAACATTCCTACTTTTGCTATGGTTGACACCAACTCCGACCCTACACTTATCGACTTCCCCATACCTGCCAACGATGATGCCTCCAAATCAATTTCGCTGATTGTGAATGCTGCTACTCAGGCTATTGCCGAAGGATTGGCCGAAAGAAAAATGGCTCGCGAAAAGAAAGCTGCCGAAAACAGCGAAAAAGAAGCCAAAGCTGCTGCTAAAAAAGAAGAAGCTGCCAAAAAGGACGGCGACGCTCCTAAAACCGAAAGAAAAGCAAGGCCCAGAAAAACTGTTGCAAAAAAACAAGATTAATAATTTAGTAAAAATAATTACGAAATGAAAATAACCGCCAAAGAAGTAAATGAACTGAGAAAGGCTACCGGAGCCGGAATGATGGATTGTAAAAAAGCACTTCAGGAAGCTGAAGGCAATATGGAAGAAGCCATCGACATACTCAGAAAAAAAGGCCAGAAAGTTGCCGCCAAACGCGCCGACCGTGAAGCCGGCGAAGGCGTTGTACTTGCTAAAGTAAGCGACGATCAAAAATTTGGTGCTGCCGTTATGATTAACTGCGAAACAGACTTTGTTGCTAAAAATCAGGATTTTATTGATTTTGTACAGTCGGTAATTGACCTTGCCGTTGCCAATAAAGCTAAAAATGCTGACGAGCTGAACGCTTTGATGCTGGAAGGCCGTACTGTTGCCGAAGCCATTACCGAAAAAACAGGTGTAATTGGCGAAAAGATTCAGTTAGGCGACTATCAGGTAGTTGAAGGTGAAAGTGTATATTTTTATGTTCACAATGGTAATCGCATTGCATCGGTTGTTGCTTTTAACAAAGCAGGTGATTTTGCCGAAGCCGGCAAAGATGTGGCCATGCAAATTGCCGCCATGGATCCCGTAGCCGTTAATGCGGATCAGGTTCCCGAAGAGGTTAAACAACACGAAATTAACATCGGAATGGATCAGGCTCGTGCCGAAGGTAAACCCGAAGCCATGCTCGAAAGAATTGCCATGGGTAAACTCAATAAATTTTATAAAGAAAATACCCTGCTTGCTCAGGCATTCATTAAAAACAGCAAACAAAGTGTTGCCGATTATTTAAAATCGGTTGATGCCGACTTAACTGTTGTTGCTTTTAAACGTCTTGCACTTGCAGTATAACATCAAAGGTTAATAAACCAATAAAAAAAGCCATGCACGAAACTGCATGGCTTTTTTTGTATCAAAAACATATCTTCTTAGTGTATTCGTGGCTACTTTTTTTGCCACGAATACACTAATAATACACAATGGTTCGTACCATTGATTATTACGATGTAAATAATATAATTATCAGATTATTAATCTACTATTCAGACTATTTCATTTGAATAGGGAAAAACGAATAAAATTCGATAAATCCGTGTAATCCGATGACTTTTATCATCGAATTACACGGATTCTAGCTCATCTTTGGCGAGATGTAATTCCTATAATTGCCATTGAAAATAAAATAATAGAAATGGGATAAGGATTTGCTGATTTGATCTGTATTACAATAAAAAATAATGGGCTTACTGTGGATCCACATCCACCTGAACCAACACCGAACGGTATTTAGTGTATTCGCGAAATTTTTCCAGCACCTGTTTTAAATACGATTTAAAAACCTTCTGGTTTTGGTCGGCCCGGTTTTTTAATAGTATTTGATTGATATATTTGTTCCTGATTCGTGAAACCATGGGGTATTCAGGGCCAAACACTTTGTTTCCGAAAACCGCTCTCAGCTCTCTCCCCAGGGTGTCGGCAGCTTCTTCAACTTTTATTCTGTCGGTATGTTTTAACACAATTCGTATTAACCTGAAATAGGGAGGATAGTTGAACTTTTTACGCTCTGCCATTTCTCTGTTAAACATACTCAGGTAGTCGTTTCGTAACACATCCTGAATAATGGCATGCGATGGTTTCCACGACTGAATAATGACCTTACCCTGTTTGTTCTTTCTGCCTGCCCTGCCGCTTACCTGAGCCATCAACTGGAAACTGCGTTCATGCGCCCTGAAATCAGGGTAACTTAACATATTATCGGCATTTAAAACACCCACCACATGAACATTGTCAAAATCAAGCCCTTTGGTAACCATTTGAGTACCCGTTAAAATGTCAGTCTTGCCTTTTTCAAAATCTTCAAAGATTCTTCTAAAGGCATGTTTCGAACGCGTGGTGTCCAAGTCCATCCGGTCGATGTGTGCATCCGGAAAAAACACCTCCAGCTCCTCTTCCACTTTCTCGGTTCCAAATCCTTTGAGTTTTAGGTGTGTGCTGCCGCAATCATCGCACCTTCCGGGAACGGGCATGGTATAACCACAGTAATGACATTTTAATTTTCCAAGATATTTGTGATAGGTCAGGGTAACATCGCAATTTTTACAAACGGGCGTCCAACTACACTGTTCGCACTCCAAACGCAACGAAAAACCACGCCTGTTTTGAAACAAAATTACCTGATGCCCGTTGGCCAGCGCCTTTTTTATTTCACCAATTAAGATGGAGGAAAAATGCGACCTGATTAACTTCCGGCGCACCTGATCCTGCATGTTAACCACAATAATCTCGGGCATTTTAACATTGCCATACCGCTCGCTCAGTTCAACCAGGCCATATTTACCTTTAAGGGCATTGGCATAACTTTCCAGGGAGGGCGTAGCCGAGCCAAGCAGAATATTGGCGCCATGCATCATGCCAAGATAGATAGCCGAATCGCGGGCATTGTACCGGGGTGCCGGGTCGTACTGCTTATACGATTGGTCATGCTCTTCATCAACAATTACCAGACCCAGATTGGTAAAAGGCAAAAACATAGCCGACCGCGGCCCTGCAATCACTTTGTACCTGTTGTCGCCCGGGGTTAAACCTGCCACATTGTTCCATATTTCCACCCGCTCGTTGAGGCTGTACTGCGAGTGATAAACGCCCACAGTATCGCCAAAATATTTTTGAAGCCGGCTTATTATCTGAGTGGTAAGCGCTATTTCAGGCAGTAAATACAAAGCTTGTTTACCCTGTTCAATGGTTTCGGTAATAAGCTTAATGTAAAGCTCTGTTTTACCGCTGGAGGTTACTCCGTGAAGCAGCGTTACTTTTTGACCGGAGAATGATGTGGTTATCTGATTATAAACCGTTTGCTGAGCAGGGCTGAGTTTAATGGCCTTTGCTGACTTTTCCGACATATTACCGGCTTTTAACCTGCTGACTTCCTTCATCTCCGACTGAAAAATCCCTTTGTCAGTCAGGGCTTTTAAAGCCGAAGCACCTCCGTCGGTTTGTTTTAAAAATTCCGATTGCCGTATCCATTGGGGTTCTGGCTTATCAAGTCCTGTCAGCGATAAATATTTCATCAACAACTCAAGCTGTTTAAAAGCTCTTTTCGACAGCTCATCCATCAGCTCCTGAAGAATCTCTTCGTCAAAAATTTCGGGTGAAAGCCTGATATATTTTTCGGTTTTGGGTTTATAGCGCTCCTTTAGTTCCTCCTCCATGACGACCATTTTTTTATCAATCATCGACTTTAGCAGAGGCAGTACTTTGTTATAACCCACCACACCGGATATTTCGGAAACGGTCATGGCTTTGTTTTCTAACAGTGCTTCGGTTACCCTGTATTCAAAATCGGAAAGTATTTCGCGATCGAAAACAAAGCCGGGCGACAACATCACTTTTCCTTCGCTTGAAAGGCGAAATGCCGACGGCAATGCGGCATTCAGTACATCGCCGGGATGCGCAAGGTAATAGTCAGCCATCCAGTCCCAAAACTGTAGCTGCATTTTGTTAACAAGCGGCTTTTCATCTAAAATAGAGAGCAGGTATTTTGCCACGCCCTTTTTAGGCGGATTTTGATGAATGGAATGTACAATGCCGGCATAAATCTTTTTCCTGCCGAACTGTACGGCAACCCTGTGGCCGGTTTGCAAAATCTCATTCCATTCGTACGGAACCCGATAGGTAAAGTATCCATCGAGAGGCAAAGGCAACAAAACATCGGCAAACAGAGTAATTCTTTCCATCAACAGCAAAAGTAAACAATAGTAGCGTTAAAGCAGGCTTGTGGCGTGGAAATAGTTGCTTCTTCCATGTTATATCAGGATGAAGCCTTGTGTGCCTGTACCGGCTAACTCCTGTTATGATGTGATGAAGTTGCTTAAAGTTAACACTTTGTTGCTTAACAATATATAAATATGAAAATATATATTTATTCTTTTTCCCTATCAATTGAAATAGTGTGAATTTTATCTCGCTTATGGCGAGATAAAATTCCTGCCTGTCCGGTCAGGCGGGTGTGCAATTCGTGTATTCCTCCGATAGCTATCGGAGCTATCGGAAGTGGATAATAAGTCATCGAATTACACTAATTTATCGAATTATTAGTACACAGTATCAAATCTAAATGAAACGTTTTAGACTTTAAACAACTTCGATAACAAATCTATTTACTTGTTTGCGTTGTTGCCCCCTTACCTGCCTTTTAATAGCACACTGGTTAGATTGACCATTAAGCTCTTTCAGATTTATAATCTGAAAGCTTGAGTTTGGATTTAACTAGATAAAAAACTCAGGACAAATGTTATTGTTTTGATTTTTTTATTTACTTTTGTATCTAGTTATATAACTAGTGTTAATTAAAATTTAAACATCATGGGATTTTCAACAAAG
>WGDP01000038.1 GCA_015493215.1 Bacteroidales bacterium
AGAGCCCGTCAAAACTTTTTCGCATATCAGTGGGATGAACATAGAGGTGAAACCTGTTGCTGGAGGATATTGTAAACATCTTGTTGATTTTTGAGCGCAAACATAGAGCGTATTGCTATCTCAAAAAAGACGGGGTTGGTAGTGGGGATACTCTTATTGTGCTGTTTGATACTAATGGGTATTTTTTTGTAATCCTAAATTAATCGTACCAGCTTGCGTACATATTATAGTTGTTTGAAATGCGGTGAACTTCCCCCTCAAGCAATGAAGGATCCATATCTTTAATCTTTTTGGCGGGAACACCCGCAAACACACTCCCCGACTTAACAACCGTATTTTTAGAAACTACAGCGCCGGCAGCCACCACGGTGTTACTTTCAATAACACAACCATCCATAATAATGGCTCCCATTCCAATAAGCACATTATCATGAATGGTACAACCGTGGATAATGGCATTGTGCGCTATCGAAACATTATTGCCTATAGTTACAGGCGCTTTTTGATAAGTACAATGAACAATTACGCCATCCTGAATGTTAACATTATTGCCAATACGTATGGAATGCACGTCGCCTCTAACAACGGCGTTAAACCACACACTGCAATCGTTGCCCATAACAACATCGCCCGTAAGGGTGGCATTGTCAGCTATAAAACAATTTTTACCCCATTTGGGGGCTACTCCTTTTACTTTTCTAATTACCGCCATAACTACATAACTATATTTAATTCAAGTTAATTTATTTTTTCCTGTTTGAATAATCCACGTTAAAATGCAGCCCCACACTCTCTTTGCGTTGCATGGCAAACCGTATAACAAGGTGTGCCACATTAATCATGTTTCTTAATTCACAAATCTCTTCTGATAACACTGATTTATCATAAAGCGCTTCCGTTTCGCGGTATATTATTGACAGTCTGTCCAATGCGCGTTTCAACCGTAGGTTACTCCTGACAATGCCCACATAACTGCTCATAATACTTTGCAACTCCTTTTTTGATTGTGTAATTAAAATCATCTCCTCATTCATTACCGTACCCTCCGCATTCCAATCGGGAACTGACGTGATAAAGGAGGCCTGCTCAATGGTTTTTAAAGCATGCATGGCAGCCCGATGCGAAAAAACCGCTGCTTCCGGCAACGAGTTGGAAGCAAGCCTGTTTGCGCCATGAAGCCCCGTGCAGGCCACTTCGCCGGATGCGTACAGGTTGCTGATGGTTGTCAACCCGTTGTGATCTACCTGAACGCCGCCACAGGCATAATGTGCTGCCGGCACCACCGGAATCATCTCTTTGGTAATGTCGATGCCAATACTCAGGCACTTAGCATAGATGGTTGGGAAATGATTCAATATTTCTTTTTTGTCAATATGACGGGCGTCGAGATACACAAAATCGTCACCCGACAGTTTTAGTTCATTGTCGATGGCACGGGCAACAATATCGCGCGGCGCCAGCGAACCTCTGTCGTCGTACTTTTGCATAAACTCAGCCCCTTTTTTAGTTTTCAGGATGGCTCCCGAACCCCGAAGCGCTTCGGTAATTAAAAACGAGGGCTTTTCGCCCGGATTATACAACGAAGTGGGATGAAACTGAATAAATTCCATGTTGTTAACCGTGGCTTTTGCACGATAGGCCATGGCCACACCATCGCCGGTGGCAAAGGGCGGATTGGTGGTGGTTTGATAGATGTTTCCAAGCCCGCCTGTTGCCAGCATGGTTTTTTTCGCCAACACCGTATCAATATCGTTGGTATTTTTATTGAGCACATAAGCACCAAAGCATGTCGTATCATTGCGATGGCGTGTAACTTCTTCGCCGAGGTGGTGTTGGGTAATCAGGTCGATGGCAAAATGTTGCTCCCAAATTTGAATGTTGGGGTGATTTTTTACCTTTTCACTTAAGGCACGTTGAATTTCGTATCCGGTATTGTCCTTATGGTGCAAAATTCTGAATTCCGAGTGTCCCCCTTCCCGTGCCAAAGCATATTTCCCCGACCCCTCTTTGTCAAACCTCGTGCCCCAATTAATCAACTCTTTCACCCGTTCCGTTGACTCGGTAATGGTAAGCCTTACAACCTCTTCATCGTTAATTCCCGCTCCTGCAATCATGGTATCGCGAATGTGTTTCTCATAATTGTCAGGGGCATACATCACCGTGGCAATGCCTCCCTGCGCATAACTTGTGGCCGTATCCTCAAGGGTGGTTTTTGAAACAATAATAACGTTGCCCTTTTCTGCCACCTTCAGGGCAAATATCAGCCCGGCACTGCCGGTACCGATAACCAAAAAATCAACTGTGTGTTGCATGGTTTAAAATTATGATGCAAAGTTAGGGCAATTCTTTCTCAAAACGATAGGGTTGAAGTGATATTTGTTTGCTTTCCGGCGACTAATTACACCATCAAAACATGGTATAAAAAAGGTAAACATTCAGCAGCGATACGATAATGGCAATGGAATACAACAACATTTTAAGGAAGAGTGAGTTTCGATATTTGCCCATCACCTTTGCCGACGAGGTAAGATAAACCTGCAAAAAGATGGTAAAAGGAAGCTGGATGCTCAATATCATTTGCGAAATGATAAGCCCTTGAAACGGGTTTGAAATAAAAAATATTAATGCCAACGCAACGAGCAGTGAAATGGCTACTCCCAACCGTGAGTGGTTATCTTTAATATCGTACGGTTCTTTAAAAATGCCTGCGAAAATACTGCCCGCAGCAATGCCTGACGTAACGGTGGAAGCCACACCGGCAAAAAGCAGTGCCACGGCAAACACTACGGCAGCGTTACTTCCGAGAAGCGGTTCCAGCAAATAATTTGCCTGCTCCAATTCGGTAACCGGCGTGCCATTTTTAAAAAATGTAGATGCTGCCAGCAAAATCATGGCACTGTTTATTGCCCAGCCTATCAGCATGGAAATAAGCGTGTCAGCAAACTCAAACCGCAGTTGTTTTTTAATAATCTTTTCATCTTTCCGGTTCCACTGGCGACTTTGAATAATTTCGGAATGCAAAAACAGGTTGTGCGGCATCACCACGGCACCCATCACACTCATTATTATTATCATCGACCCTTCGGGGATGGAGGGAGTAACCCAGCCGATGGTGGCGGCTCCCCAATCGATATTTACAAGTGACAACTCGTACAAAAACGACAACCCGATTAGCGAAACAAAGGCAATAATCCATTTTTCCACTTTTAGGTACGAATTGGTGAGCAGCATAATAGCTACAAACAACGTGGTGAGCAGTGCCCCGGCCGTTATGGGTACATCAAAAAGCATTTGGAGGGCAATGGCGCCACCCAAAATCTCGGCCAGCGAAGTGGAAATGGAAGCCAACATAGCCGATGTTAAAATAAACCTCGACCATACCGGTTTCAGGTAAATGGTGGCGGCTTCCGACAGGCAGTATCCGGTGGCAATACCGAGATGTGCCACATTGTGCTGAAGAATAATTAACATTATGGTCGAAAGGGTAACCATCCACAACAGGGTATAGCCGTAATCGGCTCCCGCAGCAAGATTGGAAGCCCAGTTACCGGGATCGATAAACCCTACAGTTACCAACAATCCGGGGCCGATGTATTTAAAAATATCAAGCGCCCCAAGTTGAGGATTGTGGACTTTATTATCTATATTTTTAAAAATGTTACGGATAACTTTTTAGTTTAAATACGTGTTTTGTTTATTTTTGAGCCAAAGATAGTAAGATTAGAGCAAAAGGTTGCGCCGAATAATAGGGAAAACAATTGATAACCGTATTGAAAGGAAATGCCAATGTTAGTTAAAAGAAAAAAAGGTGAAGATACCGGAGGGGATAAAGAAAACGGATTGGGAACCGGCAGTAAACAAGGTTATTTTTCCGATTCGCAGTGGATCAGGCTACTTGTTCAGGTTTTCTTTTTGGCAATTATTTTATGGACAGGCTACCGGTTTTACGGTTTCGTTTCCTACTATCAAAACCATCAGGAAGCAGCTATGGTTCAACGGCCTCCGGGCGTGGAAGGGTTTCTGCCCATCAGCTCGCTTATGGGATTAAAATATTGGATTTTAAGTGGTGATTTTAATACCATTCATCCGGCGGGAATGGTGCTGTTTGCCCTCTTCCTGCTGATAGCACTGTTGATGAAAAAAGGGTTTTGCGGATGGATTTGTCCCATTGGTTTTCTTTCGGAATATCTTTGGAAAGCCGGCAGAAAAGTTTTTGGGCGAAACTTTATGCTTCCGCGATGGGCTGATTATCCTTTGCGCTCATTAAAATATTTGTTAATGATATTTTTTGTTTGGGCAGTTATAACTATGAACCTGTCTGATTTAAAGGATTTTCTTTACGGATCGTACAACAAAGTGGCCGATGTAAAAATGCTCTATTTTTTTACACAGATGACCACTTTAACTTTTTGGGTGCTGATAGTTTTAATGGTATTATCGTTGTTTGTTAAAAACTTTTGGTGCAGATATCTTTGTCCTTACGGAGCTTTGCTCGGTTTTGTCTCCATTTTCAGCCCCTTAAAAATCACACGCAATCCGGAAACCTGTACCGGCTGTGCCGAATGTTCGCATGCATGCCCGTCAAACATTCGTGTGCATCAAAAACAGCGTATTCGTTCCGATGAATGCATGTCGTGCTATGCCTGCGTTGATGCCTGCCCCGAACCGGATACATTAAAGATGCGGACAAGTAAAAAATCAAAATTATCATTGCCGGCATGGGCTTATGCGGCCATTATTGTAGGGTTGTTTTTGCTGTTTACCGGAGTAGCCCGCCTAACCGGACACTGGCACAACAGCATCCCTCCCACCGAATACCACCAGCTTATCAACAATGCTAACAACCCTGATTTACAACACTAAACTATTCTATCTCAACCCACAGTTTGCAACTGTGAGCCAGCTGTCAATTTCCTACCAATCCCCTCTCCCACAGTTTGTAACTGTGAGCAATTGTCAATTCCCTCGCTCACAGTTTGCAACTGTGAGCTAAACTACAAACTCTCATCCAGCAACTTATCATCAACAATATTTGGAAAGGTAACTTTCAGTCCGGGTGTATTTTCCATTTCACGTTTAATGGCAAACATGGCACCTTCATTACGTGCCCAGCTGCGTCGCGAAATGCCGTTGTTAACATCCCAGAACAGCAT
>WGDP01000039.1 GCA_015493215.1 Bacteroidales bacterium
GCTCCCTTACTTTCACCGGTTAAGCAACAACGAAGAAAACAACCGCCTGATTTTACGTTACGAAATTTATATGCGCAATTACGCCCTAAACATGTTGCGTATCAATAACCCATATGCCTTTTCGGCATTGGGTTCGGCCATGGCATTTCCGGTGTGGGCCTATAAAAAAGCAGGAGGATTAACACCCGTTATCAGCGGTGAAGATTTTTACTTTCTGCAAAAACTAACCAAAAACGGAACGGTGCTGTTTTGGGCAGATACCGTGGCAAAACCCTCTTCCCGTCTCTCCAACCGGGTTGTCTTTGGAACCGGACCTGCCTTGATAAAAGGCGAACAAGGCGACTGGAGCTCCTATCCCATCTACCATCACACGCTTTATGAGGCTGTTAAGCAAACTTTCGACCTGTTTCCGGCACTGTTTGAAAAGGATTTGCCCACACCCATGGATGGCTTTCTGAAAACACAGTTTAAAGAGGATAACCTCTGGAAACCACTGCGCGACAACTACAAAGATGTTTTCAACTTTACACGAGCCTGCGTTAACAAAATCGACGGGCTGCGTATTTTGCAATATTTACGTAAGGAACAGGAATCGATACACTTAAACAACAACCAAAACCTTGTTGACTTTCTTTTTAATTTTTACGGCCACCTAATGGATGAACCGTTTAAAAAACATTTTAAAGGTTTTGATTTTGAGGGCACGGCGGTCTGCTTTTTAGATTTAATCAGGGAGTTTATGTTTGAGCGGGAAGCGGAGCTGAGGAAAAAGCATGACGAAAGGGTTTTGTAATTGACTGGCTTAGGCAATAGGTAAGACTTGATGCTGCTATAACCTTTCTCTTTGTTGCTTTTTTTGGCGGCGCGCTGTCGTAGCGTGTCGGTTGCGCTTAAAAAGTGAGCAGGGGTTGGAAAAATCGGAATGGGCAGGTTGGGGCTGGGGATTCTTCGACTTCGCTCAGAATGACGCTCCCTGCCTGCCCGTCCGGCTTGCCTGCGGCAGGCAGGCGGTCTGAATGGCACCTCCTTTTGCTTTGAGGGATGGGGGTGTTTATTCCTTGATGCTATTTAAAAATTCATCAGGTGTCATTACCGGTATTTGAGATTTTTTAAAATCTTTTCCATTCCTGGTTATTATAATATCACATTCGGTTCTCAATGCACTAAAATACTGCAATGAATCTTCAAAGTCTGAAAAGTCCGAGTTTAAACCTTTTTCAATTATTAGTTCATCTAATTCACATATTTCAGATATTACTTTAAACTTCCTTAATTTATCTTTTGTCTTTTTTAGTCCTTCATATTTAGTCAGAAAATAACTTATAGTTGCATAAGATAAGGCCGAGCAAATGACCTTAACCTCTCTTTTGTCTGCCAATGTTGCAATTTTTGCGGCTGAGATATAAAAAGGATCACGTTCACCCAAAAAATCGAGCATTACATTTGTATCCCAAAATAGTTTCATGTCTATTTATGTTTTTCAATTAAATGATTTAAAATTTCAGACTTATAGTCAAGGTCTGATGGGATATTAACACCAGTGGCCATGCTTTTTACAAAAGGTGAAATTTCTAAATCTGATTCGTCGTCATTTTTGTCACGATTAATCAATGTTCTTAGGTAAGATTCTATAATTCTCGATAAACTTCTTTTTTGTGAGGAAGCATATTCTTTTGCTTGTTCAATCACAAATTTGTCCAGTTTCAATGTTAATTTTGTGTCCATAATATTGAATATTTATACGTGCAAATATATATAATTAATCCGTACCCGCAAAATGCTTGTAATTTTTTCCTCACTTACCCCCAACTTACGGATAACAACACCGGGGGTTTGACTGCCTGCCTACCCTCTTTCAGGTTATCATTTATTCCAACTACCTGTTTCCTTTTTCCCTTTTCCATGCACTTTGTACAGGGCTATTTATGTTAAAGCGTTTCGGGATTATGCGTATGTAAAGAACAGACAGGTACTGCTATTGGGGATATGGAAAGTGCAGGGTTTTCCTGTGAGTAAAACAAGTGTAGCCCCCGGAGTTTAACGGAAAAATAAGGTTGTACCACAACCATTAGGTTTTTTTTGATATTGTAATCAAAGCGCCACAAAAAAACCGGTAATCCAAGGGAATACCGGCTTTATAAAAGAGTAACAGTATTTTATAAAAATCAATCCACGTTATCGTGTAAAAATGAATTACCTTTATTAATTACGGGATTGTTGTTTTCGTCGCTGCCCAGTGTATAGCGCGAAATGTTTTCTTCCGAAGAAGGAGTACGGTTATCAAGCTCCACATTACGGCGCTGGTAAGCAGGCACGTTTTCAAGGTCGGTAAGATTGGAACCGGTTAACGAGCTTAACCCTTTTAACTTTTCGCGGTTCAGTGTTTTTCGGCGCTCGTCGGCATGTTTTACCTCTTGCTCCTCTTCCGGTTCAGCCGGAGTCATGGTGTTTTCAATTTCAAACTCTATTTCGGCAGGGACCTCTTCTTTTTCCACTTTGTTTTCCGTAACGGGTTCCTCTTTTACTGTAGCTTCTTTTTCCTTAACGGGTGTGGTTTCAAACAGATTATGTACCTTCTTTTTTGCTGGCGAGGAGGTTTCTTCTTCACCGGAGGTTGTCAGCTCGATTTTTTCTTCCGGTTCGGTTTTTGTTAAAAGTACAGGCTCGTCAATGGTGGGTTTTTCCGATTTCTCTTCCTCTTGGGGAGGGGTAAATACCGGCACAGGAACCTTGTCAATATCAATGACCACTTTGTTGGGGTTTACCTCTTCTGCTTTTTTCTTTTTATCGAAACCTGTGGCAATAATGGTTACGCTAAGTGCATCACCGAGGTTGTTATCGGTACCGTTACCCCAAATAAGGTTGGCACCGTTTCCGGCCTGACTTTGAATATAGGTTGTAATCTCTTCAACTTCATCCATCATCAACTCTTTGTCTCCGGTAATGATATGCAGCAGGATGTCGCTGGCGCCGGCAATATCATTATCATCGAGCAATGGCGAGTTTAGTGCTTCCTGAACGGCTCTTGTGGAACGATCTTCGCCTTCGGCCTGTGCCGAGCTCATAATGGCCTTGCCGCTTTCATTTTCGGTCATAATGGTTTTAACATCCTCGAAGTCAACGTTTACGTATCCCGGAACGGTAATAAGTTCGGCAATGCCTTTGGCGGCAGTTTTTAAAATATCATCGGCTTTGCTGAAAGCCTGTTTAAGCGACAGGTTGCCATATACTTCGCGAAGTTTGTTGTTGCTGATAACAATAAGCGTGTCAACATGGCCTTTTAATTCTTCGATACCTTTTTGTGCGAGGTTAAGCCTTTTTTGCCCTTCCCACTCAAAAGGAAGGGTAACAATACCCACAACCAAAACGCCCATCTCTTTGGCTACCTGAGCAATAACAGGAGCTGCTCCGGTACCGGTTCCACCCCCCATTCCGGCAGTAATAAATAACATTTCGGTATCGCCGGCCATGGCTTTTTTAATATCTTCCACCGAATCAACGGCTGCCTGACGGCCTACATCGGGCTTGGAGCCTGCGCCAAGCTTGCGGTTGCCGAGTTTCACTTTTATGGGTATGGGGCTGTTACGCAGCGCTTGTGCATCGGTATTGCAAACCACAAAGTCAACACCCTTAATACCCTGCTTAAACATGTAGTTAACGGCATTGCCGCCACCGCCGCCCACACCAACAACTTTAATAATGTTTGGCAGCTCTTTGGGTTCAAATTCAAGAGGGTTATCCATGTCAATATCGTTTTCAAAAACATCTTCGTTTGAAGTTGTTTGCGGCTTTTTTTGCCCGTTTTCTTCGAATTGGATTAAATCGGAATTCATATTGTTACTCTTTGATGTAAAATTAAAGGTTTTGTTTATTCTATTATGATGCTATATATAAAGGTTATTAACATGCTTTCGTTAATTGAAAGCACCGGTTTTACTCAATGGCCTGGTCGTCTTCAAAAAAGGCTTTTATTTTATTTAAAAACGAAACACCGGGTTCAGTGTAAGCGCGTTCTTTATCTTTTTTTGATCCCAGTCCCAAAAAGCCTCTTCCTTTGCTTTTGGTATTGTCGGTTTCCTCTTCGAGGTTGCTTTGAATTTCGGAACGGCGGATGCCTTCAATTACAAGGCCGATGCCGGTGGCAAACATGGGGGCTGCCATTTTATCGCTGTTTTTTCCCGAAAGATACTCGTTGGGATAGCCGATGCGCGTGTCCATTCCGGTGTTGTACTGGGTAAAAATATCCATGTGTTTAAGCTGCGAACCGCCACCGGTAAGCACTATTCCCCCGATAAGTTTCTTTTTAAATCCTGAATTTTTTATCTCAAAATCAATCAGTTCGATAATATCTTTCAGCCTTGCTTCTATGATATTGGCGAGGTTTTTCAGGGTAATTTCTTTGGGAGGCCGTCCGCGAAGGCCGGGAATGGCCACCACTTCGTTGTCGCTGTTTTTTTCGGCAAGCGCCGAGCCGAATTTTAGTTTCAGCTCTTCGGCATAGCGTTTAATAATGGAGCAGCCCTCTTTAACATCTTCGGTAATGATTTCGCCGCCGAAGGGAATTACGGCTGTATGGCGGATGATGTGATCCTGAAAGATGGCAATATCGGTGGTGCCGCCGCCAATATCCACCAGGGCAATGCCGGCCTCTTTTTCTTCATCGCTTAACACTGCTTGTGCCGATGCGATGGGTTCCAAAATAAGGGCTTCCACCTCAAGGCCTGCTTTTCGTACGCAGGTGTATATGTTTTTTGCTGCGGCCGTTTGCCCGATGATGATATGAAAATTGGCCTCCAACGTGCTGCCCAGCATGCCGCGTGGCTCGCGAATACCTTCTTCGTTATCAATGATGTAGTCCTGTGGAATTACATCAATAATCTCTTCACCGGGCGACATATTCAGCTTGTACATATCCATTTTCAATTTTTCAATCTCCGCCTGGCTAATCTCCTTATTGGGATCGTCGCGAATGATGTTGCCACGGTGTTGCTGACTGCGAATGTGCTGTCCGGCAATGCCCACATGAACTGCTTTTATCTCTACCTGCGACTCCTCTTCGGCAATTTCAACCGCTTTGCGAATGGATTTTACCGTGTTTTCGATGTTGGCTACCACCCCGCGCTTTACGCCTATGGACTCGGTTTTTCCGTAACCCAGAATCTCAATTTTGCCATACTCATCTTTTTGCCCTACGATACAGGCAATTTTTGTAGTACCTATATCCAAACCGACAATAATGTCATTTTCATTGTTTTTCATATCGCTATTTTTTAGTACATACTATTTGATTCTTATATTTGAGGCTCACTGTTTTATAAGTCTCCCAACCCTGATAAACCAGTGCCTTTTTGTAAAAAATTGCCAAATTTTCAAGTTTATGTTCCAGATTAACGGTGTCGCCCAGCCGGATAACCTGATTGCCCACAGCAGGTATTAAATCAAACTCATGGCGGCTGTTTAAATAGATTTCGCCGATAAGTGATTTTAAAAACCTGAACCGATCGATGTTAGTTGAAATGTAGAGCAATTTCTTCAAATCGCTTTTTTTGTAAACGGTATCGCTTATGTTGTTAAAGCCCTTAACGGGATTGGTTTGAATGTAGCCGTTGGCGATGCGCAATCGTGGTGAATAGTTTTTGCTGAGCGGCAAAATGTTTCCTGTTTTGTCGAGATAAAAGCTTGTGCCAAACTGATTGAATACCCTTAACACGGGTTTCGACTCGCGCAGATTGATGATAAGGTTACCATCAATGTCGGTGTAAGCATCAATTTTATCAACCCAGGGAGTTTGTGCGAGGCTGTCTTCTAAAAAATTAAGATTTACATCTTTAAGACGTATGGTGTCGCTCAGGTTGTTTTTAACAAAGGATAATATTTTCTTTTTATCCAAAAAGCCCTTTTGGGTGCTGCGCGTAACATGAACCATCACCTTTTGTAACGGCTGCTGCTCGTGCTTATAATAAACATAAACAACCAGCGCCACAATAGATGTTGCAGCAAGCAAAAAGAGTGTTATTTGAATAAATCGTTTCATTTAGCTGATTAATATTTTTTTAATTTCCTTCGGCATAAGCCCTATATCGCCGGCACCGAGGGTTAACAACACCTCCGGTTTATGCTGCGATAAATAGCTGAGCAATACATCTTTATTCATCCTTTTTTTATGGGGATTGGTAATTTTATCAAAAATGATGTCGGATGTTACCCCCGGAATCGGCTCTTCGCGGGCGGGATAAATATCGAGCAAAATTATCTCGTCAAGCTGATTCAGTGCATCGGCAAAGCCCTGTGCAAAATCTTGTGTGCGGCTATACAGATGGGGCTGAAAAACGCCGGTAATTTTTCTATGAGGATAGAGTAATTTTGTGGCTTCGATGGTAACCGACAGCTCACCCGGATGATGGGCGTAATCGTGAATAAATACCAGATCATCGGTTTTAATATGATAATCAAACCTATGTTGTACCCCTTCAAACGATTGAAGGCCGGCTTTTATTTGAGCGCCGGAAAGTCCCGTTTCGAAGCCTATGACCGCTGCTGCCAACGCGTTTTCGATGTAATGCAATCCGGGAACGGCAAGTCTGACAGCTTCAATAGTTTGCTCGTTGTAAACAAGGTCAAAGACAAAACATCCCTTTTCGATGCGGATATTCTCAGCATAACACGCAGCCTTTTCGCGCGCTGAATAGGTGACGGTTTTTGCAGCACCGTTTTTTAAACTGTCGAGGCCCTGGTGGTATATGAGTGTTCCGTTTTTCGAAAGCTTTCCGGCAAATTCTAAAAATGTTTTTTGCAGCTCGGCTTTTGTTCCGTAAATGTCGAGGTGGTCGGCATCCATGGAGGAGATAACCGAAATATCGGGATGAAGCTGCAAAAACGAGCGGTCGTACTCGTCGGCTTCCACCACTAAAATATCGGTGGTGTCAGAGATGATAAAATTGGAGCCGTAATTTTTTAGTATGCCGCCGATTAAAGCGGTAATATTTTTTCCGGCGGCCTTAAGCAGGTGAGCAGCCATGGAGCTGATGCTGGTTTTGCCGTGGGTGCCCGCTACGGCCACCGTAAAATACTCTTTCGACAGGTCGCCAAGTACCGCAGCCCTTTTCTTTAACTCAAAGTTGTTGTCAACAAAAAACCTGTACTCCTTGTTGTTCTTGGGAATGGCAGGGGTAAATACCACCAAATCAGGATTTTTCGGGATGGCAGAAACATCTTCATCATAATGAATGTGCATCCCTTCGCTTTCAAGCTGAAGGGTTAACGGCGTGGCGGTACGGTCGTAACCATACACCTCATACCCTTTCTTTTTGTAAAAGCGTGCCAGGGCGCTCATGCCTATGCCGCCGATACCAAGAAAATATGCCGTTTTTTTACTATTCATCGGTTTTTATTTATCAGTTTATCAACTTCGTTAACAATATTTTGGGTGGCATCATCCGTTTTAAAGGCTGCTAAGTTTTTAATGATTTGGCCTCTTTTTTCAGCAGACTCAGCAAGTGCTTTTATTTCAGTAATAATTTTTGTTTTAGCCTCCTTTTCAGGAAGCAGGATGCCGGCACCTTTTTCCGAAAGCGAGCGGGCGTTTTTGGTTTGATGGTCTTCGGCAGCCGATGGCAACGGAATAAAGATGGCCGGTTTGCCCACGGCCACAATTTCGGCAATGGCAATGGCACCTGCCCGCGAAACAATCAGATTGGCAGCGGCATAGGCTTTGTCCATTTCGTAAATAAACTCGGTTACCCTGATGTTGGCTTTAAAACGGCTTTTTCCGGCAGCATTTTCCGCATCCTTAAAGGAGGAGGTGCCCGTTTGCCAGATAATTTGAATGCCAAGTGCTGCAATGGCATCAAGGTTTTGCTCAATGGCAGTGTTAATTCCTCTGGCACCCTGACTGCCGCCAATGATTAGCAATACAGGCTCTTTTTTATTAAGGCCGAAATGTTTTAATCCCTCTTCGCGCGTGGTGCTGAGGGTAAGTATCTCTTTACGAATGGGAGCGCCTGTAACCTTTAACTTGTTATGTGGAAAATATTTTTCCATTCCGTTGTAGGCAACACAAACGGTGTCCACCCTTTTTCCCAATATTTTATTGGTAATGCCCGGAAAGGAGTTTTGCTCCAATATCAGTGTGGGTACCTTCTTCCGGGAAGCCATGTACAACAACGGTCCGCTGGCATATCCGCCGGTTCCAATGGCCACATCGGGTTTGAAATTATTAACAATTTTTCGGGCTTTGCAAAGGCTGCTGACAAGTTTAAACGGAAAGGAAAGGTTGTCAATGGTCAGCTTGCGTTGGAAACCGCTAATCCATAGTCCCTGAATGGGGTAGCCGGCACGGGGAACTTTTTCCATTTCCATTCTGCCTTTGGCACCCACAAAAAGAATATCGGCATGGGTATAACGTTCTTTTAGCTTGTTGGCAATGGCAATGGCCGGAAAAATATGGCCTCCGGTACCTCCGCCACTCATTAATATTTTTAACGGGCTGCTATTCATCGTCCTCCCCTTCTGCTGCCTCAGGGGCAAGCTTTTCGTTGTTGAGTTCAATTTCGCGGCTAACACTTAAAATAATGCCGATGGCAAGGCTGCTAAACCAAATTGAGGTTCCTCCCATACTTATCAGCGGCAATGGCTGGCCGGTAACCGGAAACAGGCTCACCGCCACTCCCATATTGATAAGCGCCTGCAATACCAGACTGAAACTCATGCCAATAACCATAAAACTACCGAATATCGTGGGTGACTTAAGCGAAATACGAATGGCCCGGAAAAAGAGCACCAGATAAAGCAGCAGCACAAAAGCACCGCCAATAAGTCCGTATTCTTCGATGATGATGGCATAAATAAAATCGGAGTAGGGGTGGGGTAAAATGTTTCGCTGGGTGCTGTTGCCCGGCCCTTTGCCATAAATGCCTCCTTCGGCAATGGCAATTTTGGCCTGTTCCACCTGATATGAATCACCTTTGTCTTTATTAAAATAGTTTTCTATGCGATGTTTCCATGTGGCTGTCCGGCCTTGTAATCCATCGGGCATGTTAAACATAATCAGTATTGCTATGCCAATAATAAGTGCACCGGTTACAATTATCCCCGTCAGATAATAGAGGTTTACTCTTCCCACAAACAGCATCACAAGGCTGATGATAAAGACAATGGCAGCCGTTGATAAGTTTGCGGGCAGGATAGCCAAAACCACGGCCAGTATGGGAATCATCAGCGGCACAAAAGCCGATTTAAAGCTTTTAATGTTATCCTGCCGGCGCGTAAGTTCGCGGGCAAGATAAACAATGAGGGTAATTTTTGCCAAATCGGAAGTTTGAAAGGTTAGCCCCACCACAGGAAACCGCAAAACACGGGAGGCACCGTTGATGGTTTCGCCGAGAAAGAGGGTTATCACCAACAGGGGAACGGCAATGTAAAGCGCAATTTGAAATATACGCGAGTAATAGGTGTATTTTAACTTGTAAGCCAAATACATAAGCAGAAGTCCCAACGATAAAATGATGGTATGCTTTATCATATAATGCATGGTATCGCCACCCTGGTATTTGTAGGCAAGCGTCCCGGTTGAGCTGTAAACAGTCAGCAACGAAATAATGCTCAGCATCACCACGATAAACCAAATTACCTTATCTCCTTTTATGTATTTGAAGCCTGTATTCATTTTTTACAACTCCTTTACGGCTTTTTTAAACTGGTCGCCACGGTCCTGATAATTTTCAAAAAGGTCGAAACTGGCACAGGCAGGCGATAGCAGTACTATTTCGCCTTTTTTAGCAAGGTTGTAGGCGTAAACTACGGCTTCGCGTGCCGACGATGCATCCACCATCAGCTCCACATAATCTTCAAAAGCCTCGTGAAGCTTGCTGTTGTCAACGCCAAGGCAAACGATGGCTTTTACCTTTTTACTAACCAAAGGTAATAATTGAGAGTAGTCGTTTCCCTTGTCCTGTCCGCCAACAATCCAAACGGTGGGAGCCTCAACATACTCCAGCGCATACCAGGTGGAGTTTATGTTGGTGGCCTTGCTGTCGTTGATAAACGTAATGCCATGTACGTTGGAAACAAACTCCAGGCGGTGGGGAATGTTTTCAAAGTCGGAAAGGCTTTGTTTGATGTTTTCCTTACGCACATCCACCAATCTTGCTGCAATTGATGCAGCCATGGAGTTGTAGGCATTGTGTTTTCCCTGAAGTGCTAACTGTTCAAGTGTCATATTAAATTTGCTTTTATTTATGTTAAAAATCAATTCGTTGTTTTGAAGCCAGGCACCGTTTTCCGCAGGGAAATTGTTAAGTGTCAGGCTGTATTTTTTGGGTAGGATGGTTCTTTTTTTAAGCTCCCGAACCGTAACCGGATCATCGGCATTAAAAATAAAGGCATCCTCCTCCGTCATGTTTTGAAGAATGCGGAATTTGGAATCGACATAGTTTTCAAAACGTCCCTGATACCTGTCCAAATGGTCGGGAGTAAGGTTGGTTAAAATGGCGATGTCAGCTTTAAAGCGAAACATGCCGTCCAGCTGAAAACTGCTTACTTCCAGCACGTAGATGTCATGGTTTTCAAGTGCCACCTGTTTGGCAAAACTGTCGCCAATGTTACCGGCCAGACCTGCATTGAACCCCGCCTGCTTTAAAATATGATGCGTTAACAGGGTGGTGGTGGTTTTACCGTTTGAGCCTGTGATGCAGATAAGTTTTGCATCGGTATAGCGGGCTGCAAATTCCAACTCCGAGATAACGGGAATACCTTTTCCGGCAGCATGTTTTACCACCGGAGCAGCATCGGGAATGCCGGGACTTTTTATAATTTCCGCAGCTTTTTCGATGAGGTTAAAGGAATGTCCGTTTTCTTCAAAATCAATTTCATTTTGTGTAAGAACGCTTTTATATTGAGGTGCAATTTTTCCGTAGTCGCTTACAAAAACTTCGAACCCCTGTTTTTTGGCAAGCATGGCAGCCCCCGTCCCGCTTTCGCCGGCACCAAGGATAACTATGTCGTACTTGCCATTCATCTATCTGAGTTTTAAGGTTATAATGGTTAATACTGCCAGCATCACACCTATAATAAAAACGCGCATCACGATTTTTGCTTCGGGATACCCCTTCTTTTGATAGTGATGATGCAGAGGCGACATGAGGAAAATTCTTCGTCCTTCGCCAAATTTTTTGCGGGTATATTTAAAATAGCTTACCTGCATAATAACCGACAGGCTCTCCACGAGGAAGATTCCGGCCAGCAGAGGAAGCAGCAGCTCCTTACGAATGATGATGGCAAACACGGCAATGATGCCGCCAATGGCGAGGCTTCCGGTATCGCCCATAAACACCTGAGCGGGATAGGTGTTGTACCACAAAAAGCCCACGGTAGCCCCCACAAATCCGGCTATAAAAACCGTTAGCTCACCCACATTGGGGATGTACATAATGTTGAGATAGTTTGAAAAGATGATGTTACCCGAAACCCATGCCAGTATGCCCAGGGTAGCCCCGATAATGGCAGAGGTTCCCGCCGCCAGCCCATCCATGCCATCGGTTAAATTGGCTCCGTTGGACACCCCGGTAAGGATGAAAATTACAAAGGGAATAAAAATTAAAAAGGCATATTTTTCGTATCCTTTGCCCATCCATTTTAGCAAAACAGCGTAGTCGAACTCATTGTTTTTAACAAACGGGATGGTGGTTTTTGTGGAGTGGCGTTCATCGGGCTGAAACGCATACGAAGGGCCTTCGGTTTTCATTTTCTGAACCACATCGGTGGTAACCACTTTTTGTTTTTCGCGCACCACAACCTGCGGACTAAAATAGAGTACGGCACCCACCACAAGCCCCAGAATAACCTGTGCCAAAATTTTTATTTTTCCCTTTAAGCCGGCTTTGTCTTTTCTGAAAACTTTAATGTAATCATCCACAAACCCCACAAAGCCAAGCCAAACGGTTGTAAAGAGCATAAGCTGTATGTAGATGTTGTCGAGCCTGGCAAACAGCAAAACGGGAATAATAATGGACGCCAAAATGATTAAGCCACCCATGGTTGGCGTACCCTGTTTTTCCATTTGCCCCTGCAAGCCGAGGTCGCGTACGGTTTCACCAACCTGTTTTTTACGCAAAAAGTTTATCCAGTTTTTTCCAAACACCATTCCAATTAACAACGATGTTATAATGGTCATGGCAGCCCTGAAGGAGAGGTAATCGAAAACCTGCGCCCCGGGAAAATTGTACGCTTCATCAAGATATTTAAACAGATAATATAGCATGCTCTTATATATTTTCGAATATTTCGGTTATCACTTTTTTATCGTCAAAAGGGTGCTTCACCCCGTTTATCTCCTGATAGGTTTCGTGGCCTTTGCCGGCTATAAGAATTATGTCGCCGGGTTGTGCCAGCATCACGGCAGTGCGAATAGCCTCTTTCCGGTTTTCGATGGAGAGCACCGACATTTTTTTTGCCACATCAACCCCTTTTAACAGGTCGTTAAGAATGGACTGTGGCTCTTCGTTGCGAGGATTGTCGGATGTGAAAATGACCTTGTTACTCAGCAACGAAGCCACTTTGGCCATCTTGGGCCGTTTTTCTTTGTCGCGGTTTCCACCGGCACCCACCACCGTAATCAGCTGCTCGTTACCGGTTCGGATGTTTTGAATGGTTTTTAACACATTTTCAAGAGCATCGGGGGTGTGGGCATAGTCGATGATGGCGGTAATGTTATTTTCGGAACGTATTATTTCAAAGCGTCCGTCGGCACCTTTCAGGGTACTCATCTTAAGTAAAACTTCACCGCTTTCGTTGCCAAGCAGGCGGGCGGTGGCGTAAACAGCCAGCAGATTGTAAATATTAAAAGTGCCCACCATTAAGGTGTATAGCTGATGTCCGTCGATGGTTACCATGGTACTGTCAAAACGGCTTTCGAGCACCTTGGCTTTGTAGTCAGCCATGTTTTTTAGTCCGTAAGTATATTTGGCGGCAACCGTGTTTTGCAACATGATGCGGCCGTTTTTATCATCGCTGTTTACAAGGGCAAAGGCATTGGAGGATAAGTCGTCGAAAAATTTCTTTTTGGCGTTCAGATAGTTTTTAAAGGTTTTATGATAATCAAGATGATCGTGCGTAAGGTTGGTGAACACGGCTCCGGCAAAATGTAATCCGGCAATGCGATGCTGATGGATGGCATGTGAGCTTACCTCCATAAAAGCATAATCGCAACCCGATTCCACCATCTGAGCCAGCAGCTTGTTGAGCGAAACGGCATCGGGCGTGGTGTGCGTGGAGGGAATAACGGTTTCGTGAATTTTATTTTGAATGGTTGACAGCAAGCCGCTTTTGTAGCCAAGCGACTCCATCAAATTGAACAATAAAGTTACCGTTGTCGTTTTACCGTTGGTTCCGGTAACACCCACAAGTTTTAGCTTTTCCGAAGGATTGTCATAGAAGTTGGAAGCAATGTGCCCCAAAGCGACGGCACTGTTTTTTACCTTTACATAGGTAATATCATTGCTGATAACAGCCGGAAACTCTTCGCAAACAATCACCCTGGCACCTTGCTTTTCGGCCTTTTTAATAAAGTGGTGGCCGTCAACCTGCGTACCTCGTACCGCTGTAAACAACGATCCGTTTTCAACCTGTCTCGAATCGGACACAACGGATTCCACGGTGCAGTCGAGTTGTCCTTTTACGGCAACCACTCCCGAACGATATAATATGTCTTGCAAGGTTTTCACTTCTTTGTTTTATTTTAAATACTCACCGAGTTTTAACTCAATCACACTGTTTCCATTTATTTTTTTATGAGGTTGCACCAATTGCGACACCACCTTACCCCGCCCCTTAACAACGGTTGCAAAACCCATGTTTTCAAGTATATATACGGCATCGTTGGCATTCATGCCTCGTACATCGGGAACCTCTTTTTTATTGGTTTTAACAGGGCGAAATGCCACTTTTGTTCCCTGCTTTTCGGTTTCCACCCAATTGCTTTTGTCAGGATAGGGCAACGTTTTAAAGCCCAACTCTTCAACAAGGGTGTTGGTCGATTCAAACCATGCCGGCGCATCAACAGAAGGGATTTTTTTGGTAATCGTATCGGACAAAAATTTGTTATCGAGCGAAATGGAGGTGGCATAAATTTTATCGGCAATCTCCTTAAACACCGGCCCCGAAACAAGTGCTCCGTAGTACCCGTTTTCGGTGGGTTCGTTGATAACCGAAATGATTGAATACTTTGGATGGTCAGCCGGGAAATAGCCCACAAAAGTAGCATTGTAACGACGTTTGCCATGGTAACCTTCGCCTTCCGAAATTTGTGCTGTTCCGGTTTTGCCGGCAATTTTAAACCACCTGTTTTTCAACTTGTGGCCGGTTCCTCTCAATACCACCCCTTCAAGCAGCGATTGCGCCTTTTTAATGGTTGCCGGCGAGGCAATCTGCTTGTTAAGCACCTGTGGTTTAAATTGTTTTGTAATTTCACCATCCTTTAAAATTTTGGTTACCAACATGGGCTTCATCATCACCCCGTTGTTTGCTACGGCATTGTAAAAGGTGAGCAGCTGAAGCGGTGTAAGCATCACTTCGTAGCCAATGGACATCCACGGCAGGGAGGTTTTCCACCACACTTTTTTATTCTTTACAGGATGCTTGATAAGTGGATTGGGTTCGCCAATAATTTTGATGCCCGTGGGTTTGTTTAACCCCATGGCGTAAAGTTGGTCAACGTATTGAGCGGGGTTGTTTTTAAAGGCATCGTAGGTAATTTTTGAAATACCCATGTTTGAGGAATGTTCAAAGGCCTCGCGAACCGTGAACCTTCCGTGGTTGTACATATGGGCGTCCGTCAGCCGGCGGCGCGAATAAATTACATAGGGATGGTCGAAAAACAGGGAATCGGAAAGCTTTACTTTGTGGTTTTCCATCAAAGCCATGATGGAGGCCAGCTTAAAAGTTGAACCAGGCTCAATGCGTTTTCCCACGGCAAAATTGTAGTTCTCCTTGTAAAAGCCGTCCTTTTCATCGTAGTTAAGGTTGGCCATGGCCTTGATGTAACCGGTTTGAACTTCCATAACAACCACAGTTCCCATTTTTGCTTTGTGGTACAGCATCTGCCTTAAAAGCGCCTGCTCGGCAACATCCTGAATGTTAACGTCAAGGGTGGTTTCAATATCCTTTCCGTTGACGGGTTCAATTTCATTTTCATCGTGAATGGGCACCCAGTCGCCATGATTGATACGGCGTCTGAGCTGTCTGCCGTCCTTTCCCCTCAACACTGTGTCAAACGAACCCTCGAGGCCTACCCGCTTATTGTTTTCGTTTACAAACCCTATGGTGCGTCCTGCCAACTCGCCAAAAGGCCTTTCGCGACGGGTGCGCTGAAGGGTGATAAGGCCGCCCTTTATTTTTCCTCGTCTCAACAGCGGGAAGGTGCGTATCTTTTGAAGGTCATCGTAGGTAACCTTTCGTTTGATAAGGACAAAACGCCTTTTGTGTTTACGGGCATCAACCAACAACCTTTTGTAATAGTTTTTTGATTTACTGGAAAAAAGTTTATGCAGCGACATTGCCAGCGAATCGACCTTGGCATAAAAATCTTCATCGGTAATGTTGGGGGTTCCCACATCCATCCTGATGTCGAAAATAGGAATCGATGTTGCCAGCAAACTTGCATCGTCCGACAAAATGTTTCCCCTGGCCGACTCCAGCTTAAAAGTTCTTATCTCCTGCTTCATGGCCTTAGCCCTAAGCTTGTCACCCTCCTCGGTGTAAACCCTGACCGCCTTAACCATAATGGCAACACCCGTTATAAATATAACGACATACAAGATGGCCTCGCGTAATAATATGTCCTTTTTTGCGTCGCTCATTTTTTAATGGAGTCAAGTTCCTGTTGGGTTACTCTGATAACTTTTAAGGGTTGGGTATTTTCTTTAAATCCTCTTTTTGCCAATATTTTTTCCACCTCGCTTTGCTTGCTCATGTTCATCAGCTTCGATTTTTTGCTGATGTATTGGTAGCGCAGCTCCTTTATCTCTTTTCGTTTCCGGTTGATTTGGCGTATTTTTTCCTCTGCGTGATAGTTGTTGGTGATGTACAGAAAGGCCAGCAGCGTTAGCCAGGTTAAGATGGGGAACAGCCGTGAGGACTCCTTTTTTTCAAGGATATCGCCCGAGATAATGTCCTTTGGTGTTTCCATAACCGCTTTGGCTTTGTCCGACATTTTAAAACCAAACAACCTTTTAAGTTTTACAAACCCGGGCTTGCGGCTTTTAGGTGTTTTAGGAGCCTTTGGCTTTTTCTTTAATATGTTTTTTTGTGCTGGCATCCTCTATTTCTTTTCTGCTACTCTGAGTTTGGCACTGCGTGCACGACTGTTTTCTTTTATTTCATCCTGACCGGGAATGACCGCCTTGCCACTTAAAGGCTTTAGCGGACTTAACACATTACCGTAAAAATCTTTTTCTATTTTTCCTTCAAAATTTCCGGCTCTGAAAAAGTTTTTCACCAGTCTGTCTTCCAGCGAATGGTACGAAATAACCACCATCCTGCCACCGGGTTTTAGTACATCTGCTGCCTGCTCCAGCATCTCCTTTAGCACCTCCAACTCATGGTTAACCGCAATGCGCAACGCCTGAAAAACCATGGCCGACAGCTTGTTTATTTTGCGCTCGGGCAAGCAGGTTTTTATAATTTCAATCAATTGGCCGGTGGTGCGTATGGGGCTTTCAGCCCGTGCATTAACAATTGCGCGGCTTATGCAATAGCTGCTTCGCAATTCGCCATACTGCGTAAAAATGGCTTGCAGCTCTTCGGCAGAATAATTGTTGACGATGGTTTCGGCCGTATCGCCTGCCGAAGGATTCATGCGCATGTCAAGGGCGGCGTCAAAACGGGTGGAGAAACCGCGGTCGGGCACATCAAACTGATGGGAAGATACGCCGAGGTCGGCAAGAATACCATCCACGGGAATGGCATTGTGCAACCTGAGAAAGTTTCGTAAAAACTTAAAGTTGTGTGGAATAAGTGTAAACCTGCCGTCGTTGGGAACGTTGTTAAGCGCATCGGGGTCCTGGTCGAAACCAATGAGCCTGCCCTTATCGCCAAGATGCTGCAATATCAGGCGCGAATGTCCGCCTCCGCCAAAGGTAACATCGGCATACACCCCATTGGGGTTAATATTCAGCAATTCAATGCTTCTATGTAGCAATACAGGGTTATGATACATCTGTTTACAATTATTCCGTTTCAAGGTCGCCCATTACCTCTTCGGCGAGGCTGGCAAAATCATCGGGGTCATAGTCAACGGCACTTTCGTAGGCCGCTTTGTCCCAAATTTCCATACGGTTTGCAACTGATGTAATTACGATCTCTTTGGATATGCCGCCATATTTCAGAAGGTCCTTCGGAATCAATAACCTTCCCGTCCCATCCAGTTCGACCGGTTTTACACCAGCCATAAACTTTGTAACGAACTCGGCATTCTTTTTTTTGAACATGTTTAGTTTAGAAACCATAGCACTTTCGGTTTGCCAGTTTTCCATGGGAAAGACCTCCAAACATTTTTTGAAAATGCTACGCTTGATAACAAAACCCTTATTCACCTCCTCTTTCATTTGGTTTTTGAAAGGGGCAGGAAACATAAAGCGCCCTTTGGCATCAATTTTTGCTTCGTATGTTCCTAATAATGTTTGCATCAAGAATGTCGATTTTATGGCGTAAAATTAAATTAAATTTACCACTATTTAACATGATTTACCACATTTTACCCCAATGTTGATAAAATGTTTCGTTTTGGGTGAAAAAAAGTTTTGTTCACAAGGTTTTTAG
>WGDP01000040.1 GCA_015493215.1 Bacteroidales bacterium
AACCTTTCCGGTCGCTACCGCGTAAGGCTTCCTTCGACCGAAAAGGTTTTGGCCGCCATACCTTTCATGTCGAATGCTGCCGGTGGGTGGAGACATGAAAGGTTGCACAGACTCAATCAAAACCACCATTAAGTATCTGGATTTTCTTAACCACTCTGCTTGCTGCCGCGCAAGGCTCCCTTCGACCGAAAAGGTTTTGTTGCACAAAAATTAAATTACTCGTAATAATAAACTCTTTTAACCCTGCGCGAAATACGGCTTAATATTTCGTAGGTAATGGTACCTGCTTTTTGAGCCAGCTCGTAAACGGGATGTTGGCCGTCGAAAACAACCACATCATCCCCTTCTGTTGCATTTATGCCGGTGAGGTCAACCATGCACATATCCATACAAATGTCGCCAACAATTTTGGCAGGTTTGTTCTTAATCCACAAACTAAGTTTTCCGTTTCCGAGGTTACGCATCAGCCCGTCGGCATAACCCACCGAAACAATACCAATGGTGGTATCTCTATCGGCAACCCAACTCCTGTTATAACTAACCGATTCGCCCTTTTTTACCCTTTTAATTTGCGACAGTGACGAGCGCAAACAAACAACATTTTCAGTTTTATTGGCGCCTGCGTTTTCGGTTCCGTAAAGCCCGATACCAAGCCGCACCATATCAAAGTGCGCTTCGGGAAACCTTTCGATGCCGGCTGAGTTAACAATATGCTTTAACACGGGATGCGAAGTTGCAGCAGTTATCTGTTCGGCCATCTTATTAAATAGACGTATTTGCTCACGGGTGAAGTCATCAAACTCAGGCTTGTCGCTTGCAGCAAGGTGCGAAAAAACCGATTGGACATAAATCAAGTCGTTGTTTTTAAGCCTGCTGATAAGCTCACCCATTTCATCGGGTTCAAATCCCAGACGATGCATTCCCGTATCAAATTTCAGATGTATTTTAACCGGTTTGTTCAACGGAATTGAGTTGTTTTTAATGGCTTTTTCCAGCAGCGACAAAGCTCTGAAGTTAAATATTTCAGGCTCCAACTGATGTTTGATCATGGTATCAAACGAGTGAGCCTCAGGGTTCATCACCATGATGGGCAGGTTAATGCCCGATTTACGCAATTCAACACCCTCATCGGCATAGGCCACAGCAAGATAGTTAACCTGATGATATTGCAACACATTGGCTATTTCAAAACTTCCACTACCGTACGAAAAGGCCTTAACCATAGCCATTACCTGCGTAGAAGGTTTTAGCTTTGAACGATAATAATTAAGGTTGTTAACAAGTGCGTTAAGATTAATTTCGAAAACCGTTTCGTGTACTTTTTGTTGCAACAGTTTGTTGATTTGTTCAAACTCAAAAACCCTGGCACCCTTAAGCAGTATTGTTTGATTGGCAAAATTGGTAAAGGAGTAATTGGCAATAAAATCAGCGGTAGATTCAAAAAATCGTGCTTCCGGTTCAAAACGTGCGGACTGTCTCGAAATGGCCGGCCCGATACCTATCAGTCGCGTAATATTGTTTTTTACCAACATATCGTTTACTTCGGTATAAAGGTCGATATCGGAACGTCCGCTTTGCAAAATATCGGACAGGATAACCACCTTTTCGTTATGCTGATTTTGTTGATTGAGAAAATTAATGGCAATACCTAATGAGTTAATATCGGAGTTGTACGAGTCGTTGATAACCGTGCAATTGTTAATGCCCTCTTTAAGTTCAAGCCGCATGGCCACAGACTGTAAATGAGCCATTTTTTCGGCAATTACAGCCGGTTTGTAGTCAAGATAAAGCAGCGTTGCCCAGCAGTGCAAGGCATTTTCGATGGAGGCTTCATCGGTAAACGGAATAGTGACGGCAATATCTTCGTCATTATAAAAAGCCAAAATAGTAGTTTCTTTATTCTCTTTGGATATTTCCTTTATTACCAAATTATCCTCCGGATTATAACCCCATGAAAAAGATTCGAGATTTTTTAATATCTCCGTTTTTATCAGGGTCTCCTTTAACTCCTTATGGTTTGAACTGTAAATCAGCGTTTTTGCCTTGGTAAAAAGTTTTAGCTTTTCGCCTATTTTTTGATAGATGTTTAAAAAGTTCTCATTGTGTGCATCGCCTATGTTGGTAAAAATACCGATATCAGGTTTAATAATAGGTTGAAGGTGCTCCATCTCGTCGGGTTGCGAAATACCGGCTTCAAAAATAGCCATGTCGTGAGCTTTGTTTATTTGCCACACCGACAAAGGAACTCCTATTTGCGAGTTGTAACTTTTTGGGCTTCTGATAACTTTTTTATCACTGCTCAACAGCTGGTATAGCCACTCCTTAATAACTGTTTTTCCATTACTTCCGGTGATTCCGATAACCGGCAAATTAAATTGCGCTCTGTGAAACGCCGTCAGCTTTTGCAATGCTTTCAGGGTGTCGTCAACAATAAAAACAGCGGTATCGTCAGGATAGTTAAAGTCGGGCAACGTCTGTGATACCACAAAATAGCGCACCCCTTTTTTTAATAGTTCTTTTATATAATGGTGCCCGTTGTTTCGTTTGCTAACCAACGCAAAAAACAGAAGATTTTCAGGCGAAATAAGTCGTCGGCTGTCGATTAAAATGTCCTTAACAATTACCGACTCCGGATTCTCGGAAATCATCCGGGCATCCATAATTTCAGCAATTTGATTGCCTGAATATCCTTTATGTAACATGATTAATTAAATTAAACAGGCAATCAGGTTTCAACCTGTAACGGGTTTGCGCTATTTTCGTCAAAGGTTCTGCGGTTGTTATAAATATCGATGGCAAGGTAGATGGCTTCGCGCATCGAATCAGCAGAAGCAATATTTTTCCCTGCGATATTATAGGCTGTTCCGTGCGATGGAGAGGTTCGGACAATGGGCAGCCCCGCTGTAAAATTCACCCCATGGCCTGCTGCCAGCGTTTTAAACGGAATTAATCCCTGATCGTGATACATGGCCAGCACCGCATCGTATTTAGTGTATTCGCCCGAACCAAAAAAACCGTCTGCCGGAAACGGACCGTAAACCAACGACCCCTGTTTTTTTGCCTTTAAAATAGCCGGATAAATAATATGCTTGTCCTCATCACCTATAACCCCATCGTCGCCTGCATGGGGGTTTAATCCCAAAACAGCAATTTTTGGCTTCGGTATGGCAAAATCACGTTTTAACGATCTTTCAAGCACAGCGAGGTTTGATGCAATTTTATCTTCCGTTATGGTTCCCGGCACATCTTTAAGCGGAATGTGTCCTGTAACGGTTCCTATCCTCAGGTTTTGATAGACCATTAACATAACTACCTGACTGCTTTTAAACTTATCGGCAAGATAGCCTGTGTGGCCTGCAAAAGGAAAGCTGTCGGATACAATGTTACTTTTATTTAAAGGTGCTGTTACCAGCACATCAGCTCTGGCTTCATTAATGCTGTCGATGGCTCTTTCAAGTGCCTCAATGGCATAACTTCCGGCCTCTTTTTTCGATTTCCCAAAATCAATATCTATCTGATCGTTGGTTAAATTCAGAATATTGATTTTATTGGGATTAATTTGGCCGGTGTGATTGATAATGTGATAATTAAAATCGTGAAAATTAAAGTTTTTACGATGAAAGGCCAGCACTTTCGACAGCCCGAAAATAACAGGTGTAAACATCTCCAACAAACGATTGTCGCGCAATGCTTTTATAATAACCTCGTAACTGATGCCGTTAAAGTCGCCATGAGTAATGGCAACCCTTATTTTTTTCTGAGATTTAGCAGATGTATGTTTAATCATAATTTATTCTATTTATGAAGCATACAAAAGTAAGCTTTTAGTACGGAATAAAAAAAGCCTTACTTTTAAAATAAAGCAAGGCTTTTTCGGTAATGTTTTTAACAAGGTTATTCAGCGTGATTTTCCGAGTTTATTTCGTCCATCGACTTTTCATCAAAAAACCTTCCGTTGCTTAAAAACTGTGCTTCCACGGCAGTGCTGTTATTTTTTAAATCAACAGCCCAGCCAACAGGTTCACCCTGTTTAACATAGTAGTTAACAGCTTCTACCTGATAATTAGCATATTTTTCCTTTAAATAGGTATTTACATTGGCAGGCAGTTCTTTTTGAGTAACCGGTTTTATTTCAAGTTTTTCCTGCATAAACGATTCCTGTACATAATAAGTTCCGATTCCTGCAAAGTACCCTAACAGGGCAAGAAGCGATATTCGTTTCATATACCAGATAAAATCAATTTTTTCAAGACCCATGGCAGCAACACCGGCAGCTGACCCGATAATAAGAATACTTCCACCTGTTCCTGCTGTGTAAGCAATGAGTTCCCAAAATATTCCATCCTGCATATACTGAACATGGAAGGGGTCGATGGGGTACATTCCCATTGAGGCAGCTACCAAAGGAACGTTATCAACAACCGATGACAGCAAACCGATGATGGTACTTACAGCATAAACACCAAGTCCGGCTTCCTTTAACGAATGCGCCAGCAAATCAAGATGTCCGGCTGACTCCAAAGCAGCTACGGCACTCAGGATTCCGAGGAAGAAAAAGATGGTTGGAACATCTACTTTTCGCAATACCTCGTTTACCGTTAACCTGAATCCGGGAACTTTTTGTTTGATATCTTTGTGCATCAACTCGGTTGTAATCCAAATAATACTTAAACCGAACAACATGCCGAGGTAAGGGGGCAGGTGGGTGTAGGTTTTAAAAACCGGAACAAACAACAAGGCTGCAACGCCCATAATTAAAAGAATAGATTGTTGTTTAGGCGTAGTCAACGATTCTTCATTTTTATCCACAACCGGACGAGTTACCGTTCCTTTTTGAGTAAACGAAAGTAAAATTAACGGAATTACCATCGTTAACAGGCTGGGCACAAATAGTTTCATTATAATATTGGCCGTAGTTACCTGTCCACCAATCCATAACATAATGGTTGTAACATCGCCAATGGGTGAAAATGCGCCCCCTGCATTGGCCGCTACAACTACCATTGCAGCATAAAACCAACGTGTTTTTTGATCGTCAATCAGCTTACGCAACAAGGCTATAATTACAATGGTTGTGGTAAGGTTATCAAGTACTGCCGACATAAAAAAGGTGAGAAAACTCAATACCCACAGTAACTTTACTTTGTTTGTGGTTTTAATTTTATCGGTAATAATTTTAAATCCCTGGTGCTGGTCAACCGTCTCAACAATCGTCATGGCTCCCAACAGGAAGAATAGAATAGTGGAAATATCAGCCAAATGTTCCAGTACCTCATGCTGAGTGATAAACTCTTTAACACTTTCTGAAAAATGTTCCATTTGTACTCCTGACAGCGAACCGTTTTTAAAGCTTGCCAACAGAGTGCCAAGGTTGTTTTCCTCAACAAAATGATGCCACGAAGTGCTAAAACCTAATTCTAAAACGGAAGCACCGTTTAGGGCATAAATTGCCCAAAGAATGGTACCCATTAAAAGTGCCGTGGCGGCTTTATCAACTTTTAAAGGATGTTCGAGAGCAATTGTTGTATATCCAATTATAAAGATAACAACCATGATAATAAAAATGCTCATATTGTTTTTGTTTTACGGGGTTAATATTGGCGGCAAATTTAATTAAACATCCTTATAATAGATTCTAAATATGTTCTTAAATAACATGTGTAAAAATTTATAATGCATCTAAATTAAATATAATCCATATCTATTTGGATATTAAGCAACATCATTATTTTGTTTTTTCATTTTGCAACAAATAAAATAAACACGGCAAAAATAAGTTATATTTAACAGCAAAATGTTTAAAAACTATCAAAGCATCCAAACTTTGCACGATAGTTGTCGTAAATTTACAACCTCAAAACAAAAAGCAAAAAGCTATGATTTCAGGAATTATCCTTCAGGCGCAGCAAGCTGCATCGCAAGTTCTTGTAACGGGAACCGAAAAAGAAATTACCCTTCCCATTATCGATTTGGTAATAAAAGGCGGATGGATAATGGCAATTTTAGGCCTGTTGTCGGTTATTACCGTTTACATATTTATTGAGCGGTACTTTGTAATTTCAAAAGCCTCCAAAGAGGATAAAGGCTTTATGAATAACATTAGTAAATTTATAAAAGAGGGAAAACTTGAATCGGCCAAGGCTCTTTGCGTTAGCAATAACTCACCCATTGGCAGAATGATTGACAAAGGGTTATCGCGGATTGGAAAACCGTTAAACGATATAAATGCTGCCATTGAAAATGTGGGAAAGCTTGAAATTTCGAGGCTGGAGAAAAATGTTGCCGGGTTGGCTACCATTGCCGGTGCCGCTCCGATGCTCGGTTTTCTGGGAACGGTAATCGGGATGATAAGAGCCTTTTACGATATGTCGATGGCCGGTAACAACATTAATATTGAGTTGCTTTCGCAGGGTATTTATCAGGCTATGATAACCACTGTTGGTGGATTAGTAGTAGGAATTACCGCCTATATTTTCTATAACATTCTTGTGGCAAAAATTGAAAAGGTAGTGTATAAGCTTGAAATTACGGCCACCGAATTTATGGATGTACTACACGAGCCGGCCGGTTGATTTTAACAGAAACCATTTATTAAAAAATTTAGAAAGTAAGGTTATGGCAATACAGATGCGAAATAAACGAGACCCCGGGTTCAGCACGGCTTCCATGTCGGATTTGGTGTTTCTGCTGCTTATCTTTTTTATGTTAACCTCCACTTTGGTGGCACCCAATGCTATAAAGTTATTGCTGCCCAACAGCAGCAGCAAAACCATGTCGAAACAAACCATTACGGTTTATATTAATAAAAGCCGAAACTTTTATCTCGAAGAGCGGAAGGTTAAACCTTCAAATCTGGAAAATGCAATTTATAGCAAAATACGCAATGAGCATGAAGCGTCGGTGGTTTTACGAGCCGACAAAACAGTCCCTGTTCAGGATATTGTAAAAGTTATTGATGCCGTAAACACCATCAATAAAAAATATAAAACAAAACATAAAGTAATTTTGGCCACCAAGCCTGCACGTTAAAACATTAAATAAGATGTAATTTAAGCAGTTACAAAATTATAGAACCGATGAAAAAACTAACCAAAGATCAACGTAAAGGCCTCATTGGAACCATCATATTCCATTTGCTGTTAATAATAGCCTTGTTGTTTCTTGCCTTGCGCACTCCATTGCCGTTGCCCGGCGAAGAGGGTGTTGAGGTAAACTTTGGTTACGACCAAACCGGCAAAGGAACCATTCAAAAGGACAATCCCCCGCCTAAAGCAAAACCCGTTGTGCCCAAAAAAGCCAGGCCAACGCCTCCCAAACCCAAACCTAAGCCGGTAGAACAAAAACAAAAAGAAGATAACCTGACACAAGATACCGAAAAGGCACCCGCTTTGGAAAAAAAGACAAAGCCAAAACCCAAAAAGCCCAAGATTGAAAAAAAAGTTAAAACTCCTCCTAAAAAGGAAGAGAAACCAAAAACAAAAGATACCGTTGTCTCCAACACCGAAACAGCCCCACTGCTAAAGGAAAAACCCAAAGAAAAACCCAAACCGGTCATCAATCAGCGTGCTTTGTTTAAGGGAAGTTCAAAAAACAAAACCGGTCAAAGCCAGGGAAACACAACTGGTGGAGGCGATCAGGGTAAACCCCATGGCTACAAAGATTCTAATCGCTACGACGGGCAGGGCGGACAGGGAAACGGTATTGCCTTTAGTCTTGGTGGCAGAGGTGCCAAATACCTTGAAAAACCTACTGCTAAATTTACCGAAACCGGTACTGTGGTGGTTTCTATTTGGGTAAACCCCAACGGAAAAGTTATCCGCGCACAGGTTAATCCAAAGGGAACAACCGTACTGGATAACAGCCTGCGAAAGATTGCCGTTGAGGCAGCCTTAAACTCCACTTTTGCTCAAGACCCCACCGCTCCCGGCCAGCAACGCGGAACCATTACCTACGAATTTGTTTTGATGAAATAGTGAAGACCCCACCATGTTCGTCCTAATTTGGAAAAATAAATGACTTGTTAAAAGACATTTTCCGGACACCATTTACAGGACTTGGCAAACCTGAGCCGTTAAAACATAAACACAAGGGATTCTGGTTCCGAAGAATTAACAATGGGCACAGACTAATTTATGCTGTTCGTGACAGTGAAATATTGATTGCTAAATGTAGATTTCATTATGATTAAATTGAAAATTTGGAGCGGTGAAACCTGCCTTTCCGGCAGATTACCTAACGCCGCATATTTAAACCGCGCATCCTAATCTGCCCTTTCCGACTACGTCATTCAGTCGAGCGTGCCAGACAACACGTTCAGACGGACCTGCCCGTCCGGCAAGGCGGGCAATCCGGATGATATAATACTTTTACAATAAGAATGTTATCTTCCATCTGCTCCGGGGTTTAGCCCGGAGCCATTAATGATCTTCTTGCTCCGGGCTA
>WGDP01000041.1 GCA_015493215.1 Bacteroidales bacterium
ACAGTATCAATGCGCAAAAACAAAACCGTAACCAGGATGGTAGCACCGGCCTGCAAATAAAATGCAACCTGTTCGAGCATAACTATCAGGATATTACGGTAACATACAGTGGCACCCGCGCCGAAATCTACGGCATTGCCAAACACCAGGGAAGTACTGATACTGCCGTTACCGCTCCCGCCGGAAACCGCTTTAGCCAGTTAAGTACATGGAGTTACAGCGACTTTAACAATGAAGGAAAGTATGTTTGGTATCATATGCCAAGGTCATCCTTTGCTTTGCAATATAAGATTGTCCCCAAATATAGCGATACAACTAAAGTGAAACGTGCTTTTAATAATGGTATTTATCAATGGAATCCAACAGAAGGATGTCCTTCGCATTTAACAGGCAAAACAAAAAGCCAGTTGGATGCATCTATTGAAGAAAATGAAGCAAGCCGTATCGTATATGCCGATTCGTTGGATAATCTTACCGATGATGGCAATACTACTTCGCTTAACCTTGATGTGGTAACCAGCATGCCGCCCGAAACCATGCAACTGCGCAGCCAACTGCTCAATGCTTCGCCCTATTTGAGCGATACGGTAATGGTAAATGCCGCCGAAAAGGAGGAGGTGCTGCCCAACAGCATTGTTACGGAAATTTTGGCTGAAAACCCGCAATCGGCCAAATCGGACAAGGTGATAGACAAACTGAACGAACGTATTACACCACCCAGCGATAATCAGATGGCGCAAATACATGCCAACGATACCGTACTGGGCGAAAAAGAGGCGCTGGAATCAAAAAAAGCCTATTATGCCTCCCGCAAGCAACAAAATGTTAACGATTTGGTACGGCTGAATATGAGCGATACAACAATTACCGCTGTTTACGACAGTATTGAAACTGCCCTTGCCCATGTACAAACTCCCGAATCCTATTATTTACAAGCCTTTGCAAGATATAACAATGGAGATAGTACAGGGGTATTAAACAAACTTTCGGACGTAACCTCCAATTTCGATTTAAACAGTTGTGAAACCGATATACATTCCGCTTACGAAGATTATTTTGATGTTTTGCTTGCCTTGCAATCGAAAGGTAAAAACATAACCGATATTGATAGCACACAAAAGGAAGCTCTGTACAACATTGTGCAAAACTCCGGTGGTTTGGTTCAGGCACTTGCTCGCAACATACTAATAAAAACAGGTGACATCGTTTACCACGAACCCTATATATTGCCCGATACCACTACAACCAAATCGGCAAAAGTAAAAGGTGGTTTTAACAAGCCTTTTTATAAAAGCGAAAGTTACTTTAAGTTTTACCCAAATCCTGCCAATAGTTATATGACGATAGAATACGAAATTCCGCTTAATGCAAATGATGCTGTTATTGAAATTGTATCTGTTAACGGTGTACAAATCGAAGCTATACGGTTAACTACCGGCTGGGGACAAAAAATAGTTGATTTGAGAAACTACAACCCGGGTACATACCTTATACGGCTTTACATAAATGGCAAAGTTGTAGAGACAGGAAAAATTGTAAAGTATTAAGGCATGTATTACAGAAAACTTTTACAATTATTTTTATTTTTCCTCCCTTTGCTGTCTCTCGGGCAGCAAAGGTGGGAAACAATTATTTATGGTAGTTTTGGCGCTATAGGAAATACAATTACATATGATAGGGGAGAATTGATATCTGCAGCATATGACGGTAACGGTACACACAAATCTATTATTTATAAACTTGACAGAAACGGTGATATACTATGGCATAAGTATCTGTTTTATGATGATTGGGCGGTTCCCGGTGGAATCAAACAGAACGAAAATGGAAAAATAATAGTTTACGGTACTACTAATAATGACGCAAACTTGGTAATGCTTGATGCCTGCGGTAGCTTTTTGTGGTGCAACAGGTATAATGAGAGCCAAAACTTTACAACAGATTTTACCGATGCTGTTTTTCTTGATAACGGCGATGTAATATTGCTAATGACAATAGATTATAATGACGGAGTACATTTTGATATTGGTTTAATATCTTTTGATGCAGCAGGTAATTTATTGTGGGTACACCCCTTTAATATGATTCAAAAGTACCCACGCCTTTATGGGATGATTTACACCTGGCATCTTGAAAAACACGATAACTTTTTAATGTTATCGGGGTTTGGATACTATTCCTATCCTGACAATCCTTATGTTGGTTTATTAAAACCGATGTTTGTTAAAACTGATGCAGATTTTAACGAAGAATGGTTGTTGCCTTATGGATTGGCAGATAGCAGTGTAAATGATACCATTTTGGGCGATGCTCGCGGGGTAGTTTCTTATGAAAACGGAGTGCTGCACGGGTGGGGCAGTTCAACCAAACCGCTACAAAGCTATTACACTTCAATATTGATGAATTTTGACTCAGCGGGTAATGTAACCAATCATCATATTATTGAAAATGAAATGATAGACTCCACGGCAACGGAAAACTTTTTCCTGGATTTATGTAAACGGGACGACACTACTTATTTTACTTCAATAAAATATGGGAATCAGGGATGGGAAAATCCATCAGGAGAGGTAATTATGGATACTGCCGGAAATGTTTATCAAAGCCAGTCGCATACAGAAGCAAATTTGCAGGGAGGTAATTTTCCTTTGGAAAAAGATACGACCAATAATCAGTATTATTTGACATATTCCAATTATGATTGGAACATCGTACTCTATAAATTCGATGCCGATTTAAACAGTGTGCCCATTGATACGGCATCTTATAACTACGACAGTTTGTGCGATAACCTGCCCATAGCATCGGATACCATTTATGTAACCGGTTGCGGAGTAATTGTAAGCACGCCGGAGTTTCCAAGCCCTGCCGCCTACTATGCGGCCAAACAAAAGGTGGATCTCACGGCTTACCCTAATCCCGTAAGTAGCGGCACGGTTTACTTTAAACTGAAATACACAAGATACCACAGCAATATGCAACTTACCGTGTACGATATATCGGGCAGGCCAATGGCGAAAAGACCCATTGCCACCGGACAGAAGGAGGCAAAGCTGTCCGTTAACGGTTTTTCACCGGGGCTGTACGTGGCGGTGGTAACCAACGGGAAAAAGGTGCTGGGGAAGAGGGCGTTTGCGGTGGAATAACCTTTCAGGTCGCCGCCTGCCGGAGGCAGGTAAATAGGCGTTGCGGGTGGTGTCCTGAAAGGTTGAGCATGGGGAATAAACAATGTTCAAAGAACAATGAGCAAGTACAACAGATTGAAACAAACCTGAAAATTGATTATTGTGTGTTGAATATTGGAAATTAATAACTTAAAAAATAAGCAATAAGCAATGTTCAATGAGCAATGAGCAAAGAAAAAGGTTATCCTGTTGTCATTTCGAACCATGCGGGGAGGAAATGAGCGAGGCGGTGAGAAATCTCCTTTTTATGCAAACTGAATATTCAGGGAGATTTCTCGTCGCTCCCCGGGGTCGCTTCCCTCGAAATGACAGAATGAATAAAAATTTTAAAACCATGAAAAAAACAATACTCCTCTTTCTCTTTTTGCCTTTGCTGGCTCTGTCACAAACAAAGCCTTCCGGTTGGCTTACGCCTTACGCCAATGCGGAGTTTAACAACGGGAAAATCATTTATACAATCATCAGCCCTCAACAGCACCTCGATGCCCGGCTGCTGCCGCTAATGCTGCCTCGCAACCTTGTACAATTGCGCATGGATAACAGGCCGGTAACCGTATCGGGAAAATACATCGCCGAAAGCCAACAAAAAATCCGCGACTACCTCAACACCGAGCCGGTAAACCTGCGCAGTGCCAAACAAAAAAATGAGTATCTTCGCCTCTCGGCCATGGTTGTGCTCTGGGATTTAAAGCTGTCGTCATTCTGCCAAAACAACCTGAAACAGATGGCACAGTCGGAGGACAAGCAGCTAAAACGGAATGCCGAAACGGTGCTGAAGGTATTGGCGGTGTTTGAGGAGAACAGGAAGTGATTTATGGGTGATGATTTAGCAATAAGCAATATTCAATAAACAATGAGCAAGTTTAAAAGCACGAAACAAACAAATTTGAGCATTGAAAATTGAGCGTTGAATATTGAATATTAACCATTTAACAAACAAGTGTTTATTGTTCCCCGATAATTATCAGGATTGCTTCGGGGCTTGCGCCCCTCGCAAATTAGCGGCTTCGTTTTTTAGTTTGCGGCTTAAAACTTAAAACTATACGAAACATAGGGCATGCCGGGGAAAAGGCTTACCTGCTTTAGCACCTTATCCGGTTTGCCGGTTCCGTTGTAATGGTCGTAATCGTAATCCACAAAAATAAAGAAATAGTTTTGGCGGAAATAGGCATTGTAAAGCCCTACGCTCCAGGTGCGCTCGCCCCATTTTTTCTTTTTATGGAAATTAACCCCGAGGTCGAGGCGGTGATAGCTTGGCGTGCGGTAGTTGTTGCGTTCCTGCACATTATCAACGTACTGATAATAGGGCTGCATGCCACCCGGCCCTCCTACGCCTGCATAGCCTCCTGCACTGTTGTCGATGGTAATGTATTTATCGTACGGCAGGGTAATGGCGGCACCGGTTCCAAACACCCAGGTGGCGCCAAAGTCAATTTTGTCACTTAGCTTGTAGGTGGCTACAATTGAAAGGTCGTGCCGCCTGTCGTAATGATAGGGAAATTTATCGGGGCTGACCTCTTCAAACTTTCGCCACGACCACGACAGGGTGTATCCTATCCAGCCGGTTAATTTACCCATATCTTTTCGTATCAAAAGCTCGGCACCATAGCTCCAACCGTTTCCAACCGTAATCATCTCCTGCCAGTTGTTGTCCGATGTAAGGTACGATGCACCGGGTTTGTACGAAATAACATCCTCAAGCCACTTATAATATCCTTCGAGGCTTATTTCAAACATATCGTTCAGGTTATACACGCCACCCAATGCCACCTGCTGCGATTTCATGGGCTTGATGGTATCGGTTACCGGAACCCACAAATCGGTAGGCAGGCCAATTGAAGTATTGGTTAACAAATGCACATACTGCGCCATGGTTGCGTACGAAGCCTTAAGCGACAGCTTTTTAGAAGCAATTACCCGCAAAGCCGCACGGGGCTGCAACGATTTATAAAAGGTGTTTTTTACATAAAAGCCCGAAGCATGTAAACCGAGATTCATTTTAACGTAGCTGCCAAGGGAGAAGTCATCTTCAACATAGGCGTCAATTTCGTTGGCATAAATTTTATTGTTTCCAAAGGTTGTGTCAACCGAGGCATAATCCGACCCCTCCTGATTGCTAAACGAATAGGCATTTACACCGGGATTAAAGGTGTGATAAATGTTGCTGACTCCAAAGCGGATATATTGATTTGTGGTGGGCACAAAATCAAAATCGGCAGCGGCAGCCAGGTCATCAATCCCCGAAAAATAATCAAAGGCCAGTTTTTCGTGATAATCAGGTGTTGTGTTATCGCTTTTTTCACCTACCAAAAAATTATACCGGCTGTAGGAGCCTCTGAAATTGGCAAAGAGTTTTTTGTTAAACACATAATTCCATCGTAAGGCAGTGGTAATATTTCCCCATCGCAGTTTAAAATTATCTTTGGTTTTATAATCAATCGATTCGTATTTGCTGTTGGCGTATGCCTTATCGTTTCCCATGTAAGCACTCAGGTAAATGCGGCTTTTTTCGGAAAAGCGCCAATTTATTTTCCCGTTTAAATCGTAAAAATAATAACCACCAAAAAAGTTATCGCTGTTGCCTGCCATTTTGTTGGCTATAAGTTGTATGGGGTACGATAAGATATCAATATAAGTCCGCCGTGCCGAAACAATAAACGACGATTTGTTTTTTACCACAGGCCCTTCGAGGGTTATTTTTGAAGCGATAAGCCCTACGGTTCCCTGCACTTTAAAAGCTTTGCTGTTTCCCTCTTTCATTCTGATATCCAGCACCGAAGAGAGTCTGCCGCCATATCTGGCCGGAAAACCTCCTTTTACCAGTGTTACCGAATTGAGGGCATCGGCATTGAACACCGAAAAGAAGCCGAACAGGTGGTTGGCATTATATACCGGAACGCCATCTAACAAAATAAGGTTTTCGTCGGGGCCGCCGCCACGCACGTAAATACCACTGGTGCCTTCGGTTCCCGACTGTACGCCGGGCAACAGCTGAATGGTTTTCATAATATCGACCTCGCCAAAAAATACGGGTAATTTTTTAAGGGTTTTAAGCGGAAGCTCGGTAATACTCATTTGTGAGCTTTCGAGGTGGTGCTCAATGCCATTGGCTTTAACTTCAACTTCTTCCAGCTCAATGGTAGGTTTTAGCTCCACATTAATAACCGTGTCGGCAGTCAGGTTAAAGGTGAGGTTAAGCGGCTGATATCCCACAAAGGAGTAAACCACCGTAACCATGCCTTTTGGCTGCGTGAGGCTGTAAAACCCGTAGTTGTTGGTTACACATCCAGCATAGGTTTGTTTGTTGTAAACGTTGGCACCCAATAGTTTTTCGCCGTTGGAAGCATCATTAACAAATCCGGTAACGGTAAATTTTTGAGCATGTCCGGCTGCCGCACCTAACATGATGGCAAGCAGAATTATAATAAACTTTTTCATGGTTTACCTCCTTCCCCTTCACCAGTGGAAACAGTGTAGCTAACCGATATGGTATCGCTGTTATAAGCTCCGAGGATACCATAACCGTTGTCAACATTTGAATAAATAACCACAGGCTCCGAAAAGGGGTTATCGCTTCCGCCTGTTTCCCAATAAACCCCCAGCGATTTCAGATAGGTAAAGTAACTTTTGGTTATGGATTTCAGGTGAAACTCGAATTTATAGGTTTGTTTATCGTCTGTTGCCATTTTGTTGTAGCCATAATAAGCATACAAAAAGATAAATTTAAAGGTTACCTGTTTGCCGTCAGTTAGTTTATCGCTCCAAAGGAGGCTGCTGCCCGATTGGCTATCGAAAAATCGTTCGTTTTCGTCGGTGGGCCATACAGAAGATTGGGGGTCAACATAAACCAGACTGTCGTTGTAATAATTATACAATACACAACTTAACTGATAGTAATTGGCAACTCCGGGGGGGTCGTTGTAAGTAATTTCTCCAAAAAAGTTTGTTATATTATTTCCGTATTCATCGGTGGTAAAAACAGAGGAGGTATCCAGCGAAACAATGGGTACTTTTGGAGGGATGGAGGCAACACTTTCGATGTCGTGATATGTTCCATACGAAACGGTAACTTTATACTGTTTACCGGTTTGAGGGTAAAATCCGGGGTTGCTATAAAATCCGTATCCGGTATTTTGCAGCTGATACAAAAGGTTATCACCTTCAAAAAGCAGCACCTTGGCACTGTCGATAAAGGGCAGGTTGTCAGCCGATTCATCTTCAAAAATGTTAGAGGTATGACTAACATTTACAGTGAAAACGCTGTCGGGAGTAATGGCTGCATTGAGCACCAGTTTTGTTTCTTTGGTTTTAAGCTCATCGTTAAGGATTTTTACGCAGCCTGAAAGCATGATATAGCTTAAAAAGAGGAGCGAAAGAACTATTTTTTTCATAAAAAGGGTTAATGTGGTTAAAGGTATGACACCATAATTGTTGAATGGTTGTATGTATTATTATTTTACGCGTGTAACTTTTACAACACCTTTTATTTTTCCAAGGCGATGAATCAGGCTGTTTAAATAATCGACCGACTTAATCATTACCGTAACGCGGCCGTCGAATTGTTTTCCCTTTGTTTCAAAGTTGATGGAACGCATGTTTATGTTCAAATCGTTGGAAATAGTGGAGGTTATCTCACCCACCAGCCCCAGCTCATCTTTACCCTGAATGCGGATAACGGCATTTTTATAAATATCTTCGTTGGTGTCGAGCCATTTTATGGGCAGTACGCGGTAGGGATATCGTTCCAACAATCGTTTGGCGTTGGGGCAATCGTAGCGATGGATTGATATTTTACCCTGAGTTGTAACAAAGCCAAAAACGCGGTCGCCCAAAATAGGGTTGCAACATTTTGAAAAATAGTAGTTTACATTCTTCAGGTTGTCGCCCACCCAAAGCACCTCTTTTTCTTCTTCTCTGTCGCGATTTGCAACGGTGCTGCCGGTTTCTGTTGATTGTTCTCTCTCCCTGACTGTACCGGCCTTTTTATCCTCTTCGTCTGTTTTTTCGAAAATCACTTTTTTAATGATGGAAACATCCAGTTTGTTGGTTGCCACCAGATAATAGAGGTCGATGGCAGTATCGAGCTTAAAGTGTTTTACCAAAAGGTTGATAAGGTCGTCGGTACTTTTTACTTTCCAGTTTTTAAATTTTCGCAACAGCAACGATTTGCCCGATTCTGCTTCCTGATATTTTTCTTCTTTAAGCTGACGTTTGATGCGGTTTCGTGCCCGGTCGGTTACCACATAGGCTAACCAGTCGATTTTAGGTTTTTGCCTGTTGGAGGTCATAATGCTGATTTTGTCGCCGTTTTTAAGCACGTAGCGAATGGGTACGGCAACATTGTTTACTTTGGCACCATTGCAGTGCGCTCCCACATCGGAATGAATATCGTAGGCAAAATCGAGTACGGTAGCTCCGGCAACAAATTGCTTGAGGTCGCCCTTGGGGGTAAACACAAACACTTTATCGGTTTTTTTGTTGCCAACTTTATAAACCGCTTTATCGGAAGTTTTACTTTTTTCCAGTGCGCCACGCACCTGCGTAAGCCAGTTGTCAGCATCTTTGGCTTTGTGGTTTTCTTTGTAAATCCAGTGCGCTGCCTGGCCTCGTTCCGCTTCATCATCCATACGTTTGGTACGTATCTGAACCTCTACCCATCGTCCGCTATGGCCTTTAACCGTTGTGTGTAACGATTCGTATCCGCTCTCTTTGGGTTGCGAAATCCAATCGCGAAGCCTTTTGGGGTTCGGCTGGTAAATATCGGTAACAATGGAGTAGGTTCGCCAGCAAATCTCCTGTTCCTTTTTAGGTTTTGTATCCACAATAATGCGTATGGCAAAAAGGTCGAATATTTCATCGAGGCCAACATTTTGACGGTTAATTTTTGCCCAAATAGAGGGTATCGACTTGGTGCGATACTTTAACTCATAGCGAATGCCTGCTTTGATTAATTCGCGCTCAACAGGCTTTAAGAAATCCTGAATATAAACCTCGCGCTTGGTTTTGGTTTCTTTAAGTTTGTTTTTTATATCGTTGTAAATATCAGGACTTTCGTAGAGCATCACGTGCTCTTCCATTTCGGTTTTTACGTTATAAAGCCCCAGCCGGTGTGCAATGGGAATATAAATATACTTTGTTTCGTTAATGACTTTTGTAAATCGCTCCGGGGATGATTCATCGGGGTTTCGCAGGTCGTACAGGCGGTGTGCCATTTTAACCAAAATAACCCTGATATCGTCAACGATGGATAGAAACATGCTCCTGAAGGTTTCCGACTGGAATGAAACGCGCTGTGTTTGTAATTCCGATATTTTGTTAAAGCCTTCAACAATTACCCTGACTTCGTGGCCAAAGGCGTTTTCCATTTTTTCGTACGGATATTCATCGGATGAAATGCCATGCATTAATGCCGCCATAGCCGAATTGGCGCCCAGCCCTATTTCTTTAATTACAATGTGGGCAATTTCGAGGTAGTGTTTAAATTTTTCGTCGGATGGGTTAAGATGATGTGATTCCCAAACCCGGTTAAAAGCCTTTGAAATCAATTGCTTTTCTTTATCGTTAAAGGGTTTTACTTCGTTATGCAATAAGCTATTCAGCGCCTGTTTCGATACTGTATCCGGTTTTTTCATGTACGTTTCACCTCTCATATAAAATCGTTTATAAAAATAACGAATTATTGCAAACCAACAATGGCTCGTCATTATTATCTTATCATAACGCAAAAAAGCAGTGTCTCATATTTGGGAGCACTGCTTTTTACAATTTATTTATAAAATATTATTACTTACGGTCTTCGCTTCCTTCAATATTAGGGTCTTTGGCTATGGAATCGCGCATGCGTGTATCTGCCTGTATGTTTCTGTATTTTTGATAATCCATGATGCCGAGGTTACCACTTCTGAATGCTTCGGCAATGGCCATGGGAATTTGAGCTTCGGCCTGAATAACGTTGGCGCGGGCTTCCTGGGCTTTGGCCTTCATCTCCTGCTCGTGGGCAACAGCCATTGCCCTGCGCTCTTCGGCTTTGGCCTGTGCAATGTTTTTGTCGGCGTTGGCCTGATCCATTTGCAGCACAGCCCCGATGTTTTTACCAATGTCGATGTCGGCAATATCAATGGAAAGTATCTCGAAAGCGGTTCCCGAGTCGAGGCCTTTTTCCAATACCACTTTTGAAATGCTGTCGGGATTTTCGAGCACCGCTTTGTGCGATTTTGCCGAACCGATGGAAGATACAATACCTTCGCCAACACGCGCCAGCACAGTTTCTTCGCCGGCACCCCCTACCAACTGTTTTATGTTGGCTCGCACGGTAACCCTGGCCATGGCAATAAGCTGGATACCATCTTTGGCCACGGCAGCCACCTTTTTGGTGTCAATCACCTTTGGGTTAACCGACATTTGAACAGCCTCCAGCACATCGCGGCCGGCAAGGTCGATGGCGGTGGCAGTTTTAAAGTCAAGGTTCATGTTGGCTTTATCTGCTGATATAAGTGCATTTACCACCTGTTGCACGTGTCCTCCGGCCAGATAATGCGCTTCGAGGTTTCCACGGTCGAGGTTAATACCCGCCTTGGCTGCCGTAATCATGCTGTTTACAATAAGGCCCGGCGGAACTTTACGCCACCGCATGATGATTAGCTGTACAAGTGATATCCGCACATCGTTTACCAGAGCATTAAACCACAGCCCCACAGGGATGAAGTAAAAAAGCACCCAGATAAGAAAAAGGGCTCCTATGCCCATGGCAATTATTAAATAGGCATTTGTATCCATAATTTATTGTTTTAAAGATTTAATGTAAATTTTATTGTTATCAATTTTAATAATTTCAATGTCGGTGTTTGGGTCGATAAAGTCGGTACGGGCATCAACCTCCACAAAATTACCGTTAAATTCAGCCTTGCCCATGGGTGCGCATCTTGAAATTGTTTTTCCCACATCTCCCACTTTTAAGCCGGCCTGCTCCATGGTGTTTACCTTGCCGTCGATGGTTGAAACAAGCGCTGCTTTTTTCCATGTTTTCGACCTGATACCCAACCAGATAGCGATTACGTTAACGGCAATGGTAACCAATAGCACAATGTTACCCGACGAGGTTCCGAGATGAGCGTAAGCAACCCAAACTCCGGCTACAATGGCACCAAATCCGGCTATGCCTGCAAACCCGGTACCGGGAATTACCAACACTTCGAGCAGCAGCAATGCAATACCCACAACAATTAATACAATTACAAGCCACAACATATCAGCTGATCTCCACGGTTAATTTACGATTGGTCATTTCGGTGTAAATGGGTTTAAGTTCATCAAACGAGCCGCTTTTTACAGGGCATTTGCCTTTAAAATGAGCGATAAGGGCACAGGTTTCGGCTTGCATATAGTCGTGACTGCAAACTTCAACAAGGCTTTCGATAACAAAGTCAAACGAATTTACATCATCATTCCATAAAATGAGTTTTTTAATATCCTCATCTTGTGTAACTTCTTCAATATTCGGGAATTTTTTCTCTTGAACTGACACGGTTTATTTTTTTTAAAATCGAATCCAAAGTTACATTTCTTTTTGGTAATATACTTACTTTTGAAAACATTTTTACACTGACATACAATTTAATGGGTTTAATATTTTCCGATTTTATAAAAAGGCTTGCCGAAAACCTGCGCAATCCGCTGCCCGGTTTTGATGTCCAATATCAAATGGCACCGGTAACACGTGTTGAACAGTTGGTTTATAACAACAACGATATTCCGCCAAAAAACAGCGCTGTTTTAGCATTGTTGTATCCCGAAAAGGATGAAACCGTGCTGGTGCTTATGAAACGAGCCACTGATCATTCGGTTCACAGCGGCCAAATTTCATTTCCGGGCGGACAGGCTGAACCTTATGACAAAAGTGATGAAGCCACCGCATTGCGCGAAACCGAAGAGGAGTTGGGTATCGACAGCAGCCGGGTTCATGTTTTGGGGAAACTTACCCCGGTTTATATTTCGCCCTCCAATTTTAATGTTATCCCTTTTGTGGGATATGTGGATGAAAAACCGGCTTTTAAACCCAACGAAGAGGTAAAAAAGGTAATAACCGTTGCCCTGTGGGAGTTGATGAAACCCAATGCAAAGCAAATACGAAAAGTAACCACAAAATATGTTACCGCGTTGGAGGTGCCTTGTTTTATTGTTGACGGCGAAATTCTTTGGGGTGCCACGGCCATGATGATTAATGAGTTGCTGGAACTGGCAAAAAAATAAAACAATGAAAAGAGTTTTTTTTACGGCTGTTTTTTTGATGCTGCTATCGATACCTTCTGCGTTTGCACAACCGGAAGCAACTGTAAACGTAGTAATTGACAGTATAGTGCAGCCCGACGGGAAAGTGCACGTTGCTGTTTTTAATGGTAAAGAAAATTATAAAAACAGTGTTCCTTTTAAAACCGCTGTAAAAAATATTTCGGGCAATCGGGCTACCGTATCTTTTAAATTACCTGTTAATCATTATTATGCCATTGCTCTGTTTCAGGATTTGAATGGCAACGATTCGTTGGATAAACGAGGTAGTATGAAAATTCCTGTTGAACCGTTTGGGTTTTCAAACAACAAAACCGGCACATTCGGCCCACCTGCTTACCATAAGATATCATTTTATGTGGCTTCGGATACCACTTTGGTTATTGATATTATTACCGGAGAGAACAGTTTTCTGATAAAAAACCATTAGCAAATTAGTGGTTGATATAAATTATCAGCAAGGTTGTGCTTTTCAAACTCGTTTTTTCCGGTTTTTATCATTGGCTTAAAAAACCTATTTTTGCTAACACTGAAAACAGATAGGATTTTTGGCCGAAAAAGAACATATTAGCGATTTACAATTAATGGAGCAGATACGAAAAGGGAATGTCCATGCTCTGGAAATTCTTTTTGACCGTTATTATGAACCGCTTTGTAATTTTTCGTTTTTATTGCTAAAATCTGCCGACCATTCCGAAGAGTTGGTGTCGGATGTTTTTATCAGAATCTGGCAAAATCGTGAAAAACACACCAAAGTAACTTATGTAAAAGCCTATTTGTATAGAAGTGTGCGTAATGCTGTCATTTCCTATTTACGAAAAAACAAGCCTGAGTTTAACGACATCTCAAACCATGAGAATTTGTTGAAAATGGAAGTAACTCCCGAAACTTTAATGGTTCGCCAGGATTTAAGAAAAGCTGTTGGTGCCATGATTGACGCCATGCCCTTAAAAACGGGATTGGTTTTCAGGTTGCACAAGGTAGATGGTTTAAGTTATAAAGAAATTGCCTCTACCCTGGAGCTTTCGGTTAAAACCATCGAAAACCACATGGGAAAAGCCCTTCGGTTTGTAAGGGACTTACATGCAAAGAATCCCGATTATTTTTAGCCAACATTTTATTGACTAAGCCCGTTTAACCCGTTGAGCACTTTTTTAAGTACGGCTTTGGTGGCTTCATCCTTTTCTGACATATAGGCTGCTCTTATATCAGGTAACGCTGCCGTATATTCGGTTTCCAGTAAATATTGCGCTGCATGCTGACGTACTTTAGGCGATGTGTGACGTAGCAATCCAATGGACCAGCGAATGGATGGCCTTGAATAAATGGAATGCAAATTGTCGATGGCTTTAATAACTTCGTCATCATTTTTTGAGAAGAGTTTCCAAAAATTCTCTTTTTCAAAGGCAATTACATCGGGTGTATAAAACTCTTCCTTTGAATAAATTTGCGGCCTTACCACATTTTTTTTGTAACCTACCAGGCGTTTGCCGGCAACGTATCGAGCCATTCTTGGTACTATCCATCGCATGCCCGGTGTTGCCTCGGGATGGCCTACCGAAGCAATAATTTTGCCTTCACCGTAATCAGCGGTAAAAAAGGCGGGTTTGCCGGGTGTTACATTTTTAGGGTATCCTTTTTTATGCGATATGTCGCTGGTTAATGTTGCTAAAACCGTAATGGGCGCTCCCTCCGGAATATCGTACATGGGGCCGTCGTAATATTGATAAAAAGCGGTGTCCACTTTTTTAAGCTCCGGAAATATCTTTTTGCCGGCTTTATTTATTTTAAAACCTATTAATGCTCTGCCGCGGTCGTAGTGGTCGCGAATATCGGGTGCAGGAAACAGCTCCAGACTTGGGTAGCCCGGTGTGGTTGAAAACAGGTAGCCTCCGGCGCAAATGCCAACCAGTCCTTTGTGTTTTTTTTCGGCAAAGGCTTTTACCTTTTCAGCACCTTCCAATCCCAGGTTGTTGTACTCTTTACTGGCACTGCCACCCGGAAAAATGAGCACATCCAATTTGTCCAGTGCGCCGTTCATAATATCAACAGCCGATATTTTATGGGGGTAAATTCCCTTGTCAATTTTAAGGGCTTCCATGGTTTCGATAACACAAACGGGACTTGCTCCGTTGCCGTCAAATACACCTACCTGAATTTTTTTTCCCGAACGGCGCTGACCAAAAGTAGTGGTTGCTATTAATACAGCCAGTAAAAGCGTAAAAAAGTATTTTGTTTTCATATGTGTTTAATTTTTATTTCTTGAAGTTAATTTATATTTATATGTTCTTTTTAATACCTTATTGACAGCAGGACTTTATTGTCATACTGAGCGAAGTCGAAGTATGACCTCTCAGCACAATATTGATGATTATACTCTCCTGCCCTAATATGGTTCGATACAACACTCCTAACGTCGTGTCACCCACCATGATTCTTTCGCTACAACACCCTAATGTCATGCTTCGACTTCGCTCAGCATGACTCATCAGCACACTTCGACTACGCTCAGTGTGACACCCGTTTTTCTTTCGGCAAAAGTAAATATCAAGTTAAATAAAACAACAACCTCAACCGTTAAAAAAACAAAACTTATAATCCGAAAAGTTGGCTGTAGGTTATCTGAATTTGTTTGTCGGCACTATCGTAAAAAGCTTTTATCTTTTTTGAATCGTAACCATCCCGGCGCATTTCATTTAACAAATTATGGCCCTGCGCAATAAGGCTGTCATCCAAAGGTTTCAGCTTTTGAACGATTCCGGTACCGTTGGCGTTGAGTAGCGCATTGACATTGATGTAATGTTTGGCGTTTTTACCCCAGTTGTAGCAATAAACCTGCTTTTTTAAGGTTAAAGCTTTGTGGCAAAGTGGCGAGTCTTTTATGGAATCGTTGTAGGTAACAACCTCCGGCAGATCATTGTGTTTGGTTATCCATACGGGAATGGCAACCGAAGCCAACGGCCAGCCGACAATAGACCACATGGTGGTAAGGCGGGCATCTTCACCGGGTTTAACCCCTTCTACCACACAGGATGAAGAGCTGCCTCTTCTGGGAATAAAATCTTCGAACCAAACAAACTTTTTGTGATTTTCAGGGATGTTTTTGTATTCCCACAGGTTGTCTTCGGTTAAGGAGTTGGTAAGATTTCTCGACAGTCCCTGCAAAATATCTTCGGCAACAATACCACCGCTTTTAACAGCCATATCCAATACCTTGTTGGCAGTAACATACCGTATGTAGCCGGCGCCGTTTTTGGGCGTGCCGCTAAATGAATAGTTAGACCTTACAATATATCCCTTGGGCGCAGTTGACGGGTCGTTGGCATCAAATTTTACAACTTTAAAGTTGCTTAGCTCAAAATAGGCAGCCCCTCCGTTTCCATCGATAACACCAAAATTGGCTTCAAGACGGGTGGGTTTCGGCATATCGTTCAGCATCTTTTCAAAGTCGTCAATGGTGGCGCAGGTTTGCAAAGCCTGTTTCATAACCCGGCCTTCCAACCCCGACTGTTTAATGGTGTCGTTGTTCAGGTTGTAACTGGCAGAGTTCATAATGGCAAAACCGGTGCTGTTGTAGCCAATCCAAATGCTTTTTCCGGTTTTGTCCTTTGAGTTCACCAATCCGGCATAATCGTATTTGCCATCGTGGAATACCATAATTTTATTGTTAACAGCCCAGGTATCACGATTTTTCCAAAGCAAAGGGCGCCCGTCGCGGGTATATTTTCCTGATATTACAGCCGTGGTGCAGGCATACGAAGCGGCTATTGATACGATTGCCAACAGGGTAAGAAGAAATATTTTTTTCATTTAAAATAATTTAAAACGATTAATTTTTATTGGGGAACCATCCTCCGTTGGAGGTGTTTATACCATCGGCATTTTCAACACCGCCAAAGGTATAAAGCGGCATATTCATCACCATCAGCTCTTTAGCAGGTATGGGGAAATGCAGCGGGGTTCCGGGTTGCAGCATATTCCGGCGCCTCATATCGAAAAAGGCAATACCAAATCCGGTTTGAATTAACTCAATGTCGCGCTCGTAAAAAATAGCTTTTAAAAGGTTTTTGATATTGGTATTTGAACTAAGCGGTGGTAACAATCCACGTTGGGTACGACTGCCATTGTTGACAATGTTTATGGCTTCGGCCAGGTTACCTAAACGGGCATTGGCTTCGGCTTTGATAAGGTCGTTTTCAGCTACTATAAAATCGTTGACCTCGCCAATACGGGTTGAAATGGCATAGGGATAGCGGGTGTATTCGTAGTTTGAAAAATGGTAATATCCTCTTTCGGGTTTCATGTTGTTAACCGAGTTGTAGGTGAAATCGGTTTGCAGACGATGATCGTCCGATTGCGGTTTTGGCGGGTTATGGCCGTTGTCGGGGAAGCGCCATGGATAACGACTATCCATAAGATTAATTATCCGGCAATCGATACGTGCCCATCCCGGACGGACGGTGTAAATACGAAACCAGCTAATCCATGTGGTGTTATCCATGTAGGGCGACAAGGGGCGCTCAATGCCATTGTTGGCGTAATTTAAAACGCGTCCCCAGTCGGTTTGGTCGTTTTCAGCTTTGTTGCGGGGCATGTAAACCAAAAAACGAGCGGCAAACGAGCTTGCCAACTGAGCCAGCTCCGATGAAGAGTAACTTGACCCGTTAATCCAGTCATCGGGAACTGTAAAGGAGCTGCTATTGCAAATTTCAATACATTTATCCAGCGACTTCAATGCCTCCTGAGTACCTTCCTGATAGGTTGATATAGGGATGTCGGTTTCAGGCGAATTTTCGTTAACAATAAAAACCTTGTCGTAAACCATACTCAGGTAGCCCATGGTAATACCGTGAACAAAATAGGTAAACGCTCTGGTTAAGTCGGTTTTGTCGGATCCGTTAATATCAATTTCCATTCCTTTGTTAAGTGCCTTTAAAACATTGGCGGTTTGATTAAGGGTGGCATACATATCGGAATAGTAGGTTTCAAAAATGTAGGCATAGGTATAGGAAGTTGTGTTGTTAAACGGAATTCTCGGCTCCATGGAAAGATGATACATGCCGCTGTTGGCCCATGAGCAGGTTCCCTGATCGGCGGCAACCCACATGCCCATTCTTGGCGAAATGCTTGAGTTATTGGCCATAAACCAGTTGTAAAACGAACTTTTTGCTATGCTATATACGTTTCCCTGATCGGAAAAAACAATGTCTTTATTGGGTTTGTTTTTATAATCCACATCCAACTCTTTTGTGCAAGAGGTAAATCCAACGGTAAACAAAAACAATGTTAATGCTATGATATATTTTATTTTCATGTTGAAATTGTTTTAAAAGTTTAATGTTAATGAACCTGTAATAACCCTGTAGTTGGGATAGCCGAAATTATCAACCGGATAGTTGGTCAGGTCGCTGCCCGAAGCCACTTCGGGGTCGTATCCTTTGTATTTGGTAAAGGTTAAAAGGTTGCGCGATTGAACCCCGATTTTGAACCCTTTGACAAAACCCAGTTTCAGATTTTTAAGCTGGTTACGGCTCAGGGAGTAGTAAAGCGAAAGCTCACGCAGCTTAACATAGGAACCGTCTTCGATGAAATAGGAGTTGATGCCCGTGCCATCGTAAAAGTTGTTGTAATAGTTGATGGTTTTCTTTTCCGAATTTGGTTTGCCGTATTGATCGAACACCAAATCGCGTTGGTCGCGGAAGGTATATTGGCGGGTGTAGTTGTAAATATCGCCACCTTTTTTCCATGAGAAAAGAAAATACAAGTCGAAGTTGTAAATTTTAAACGAGTTACCCAGCGACAGGTTAAAGTCGGGATTTCCATCACCAATTTGTACTTTGTCGCCCAACCCGTCGCCATCGAGGTCAACTTTAATGGCCAGCTCGTCAGTGGTACTCTGGCTGCCTTTGGGGACTACATATCCGTCGGAGTTCACCTCGTAATCATCAATGGTTTTTCCTTCGGGAAGTTGTTTTGCCATCTGATCGAGGGTTCGCACCCAGTCGTAACCGTACATAATGCCAAAGGTTTCGCCGCTTTTAATGTAAAAGGCATGTCGCGGGCCGGTGGTATATTCGGGGATATCGATGCTAATCACTTTTTGTCTGATGCGGTCGAAATTGATGTTCATGTTCCAGCTAAAGTGTTTTGCTGAAAAAAAGCGTCCGTTTAAGGAGGCTTCCCACACCTTTGCACCCATTGTTCCTACATTTTGCCATTGGTTGGGGAAACCCAAATGCGAAGGCAATGGTGCCAGCGCGAAGGCGCCGTCGGTTACCGATTGCGAGTAGGTTCCTTCAAACGAAAAGATGCTCAAAAAGTCAACGTTTAATCCTATTTCTATTTCAGTGGTTTCGGAAGGCCTCAAATCTTTATTGCCGAGGTTTCCCGGAATAACGTTTCCATTGGTAACATTGTAGGTTTCGTATTGATACGAAAATCCCGGGCGCTGCCCGGAGGTTCCGATGGAAGCTCGTACTTTTAACTCATCAATTCCATTAATGGTGACGTCCTCACTAATGCGGTAACCCAACGAAAACCGGTAATAGGGATTCCAGCGTACGTTTGGCCCGAAAAGAGACGAAGCATCGTAGCGGAAAAGTGCCGAAACCAGATATTTATCTTTGTAATCGGCATCTAAAATACCAAAGTAGTTGATGGCTACAATTTTGCCTTCGTACGAATCCATGCTTGCTTTGGTGGGGTCGGTATTACCCAGTTGCGGAACACCGGTTACCACAAAATCTTTTCCCAAAACCCAATAATCGTTGTAAGAAGAGCTTTCGTACAGATAGCTAAGCTTTAGCTTTGCGGTAAAGTCGCCAAACTGTTTGTTAAGGTTTGCCGTAAACTGAAAGTTGTTGTTCATTTCGGCATAGTTGCTTTTATAAAGCGAACCCCCGATGGTTTGACCGTTTCCGGCGAGGTATCCTTTGGGGGTATAGGTGTTCCAATATTTGCTACGAAATTCATAAGTATATTTTGCATTCACCGAAATCCATGTAAAGGGATTCCAGGTACCGATAACGTTGCCTATCAAACTGGTTCTTTTAGCCAGTTTATCCCTGTAGTATAACGGATAGAGTGGGTTTTCGGCCACGCTCCAGGGGTCCGGTAAAATTTTGTAAGGCGTTCCATCATCGTTGGGAGCTTCCAAATCCACATCAGGCGAAACAAAAAGTAAATCGTTGAACGATTTGTAAGAGCCGGGATTGTTGGATTTGGTAAATATCATCAGGTTTGATGTGGAGAGTTTTAATTTAGGCGACAGATGATAATCGAGGTTTACCCGTAAGTTGTTACGGGTATATCCACCCGTTGAAAACACAATGCCCTGCTGGCGGTTACGCTCGTAAGAAATTAAAAAGTTAACTCCTTTTTTACTTCCGGCAGCCGAAAGGTAGTTGTTGGTATAAACTCCGTTGTGAAAGAATTTTTTTTGATGGTCGATAAGCCGGGCGTAAGGCTGGTCGGCCCAGGCACTGTCGGTTACTTTCCTGTTTCCTATTAAAATATTACCGAGCGAATCGTACAATACTCCTTTGTATTTTGTGTAATCGGTATGCTCTTCCCAGTCGTCGGCCAGCTTATACGGATGGTGGGTGGCCTGTTGAATATAATGGGGAATTTGCTGAATACCATATTCGGTTCTAAAGGTAAAGCTGGTTTTATTGTCTGTATTTTTACCGCGTTTGGTGGTAATTACAATTACGCCGTTCCCTGCCCGCGAACCGTACAGAGCAGCAGCGGCCGCGCCTTTTACAACTTCCAGCGATTCGATGTCGTTAACATTAATGTCGGCGAGGTTTGTGTTCGTAATAATACCGTCCAGAACAATCATGGGAGCCTGATTTCCCAACAGCGATGTGGAGCCTCTCAGCCTGATGGCGGCTCCCGAGCCGGGGAGGCCTCCTGCCTGAACTACCGTAACACCGGCTACTTTGCCTTGCAGTGCCTGTACCGTTGATGGTGCCGGGCCACTGTTTAATTTATCATCACCTACTTTGGTAACACTGATGGTCAGGTTTTTTTTGGGAGTATTGGCTGCCACTCCGGCCACAATTACCTCGTCCAAACCAAAGGCATCCTCTTTCATCGAAACATCAATTTTTGACTTGTTGCCAATTTTAACTGTTTCGGTACGCATACCCATAAACGAAAACTCCAGCACTTTATCGTTATCGCCAACGGTTATTTGATAATGGCCATCCAAATCGGTTATGGTACCGTTGGTGGTTCCTTTTACCAAAACAGTAGCCCCTGTAATGGGCGTGTTATCAGACTGAAATGTAACCATTCCGCTGATAACACGTCCCTGATGCTGTTTTTGCTTTATGGTATCATCAACAGCCGGGGTTGCGTTTTTAACCGGTGAAGCACTTATTACATAATAATCGCTTCGCAGTTTACGATATTTTAAGTCGGTGCCTTTAACCAGTAAATCAAGTGCCTTTTCGATGGAAGGGCTGTTGATTATTTTTTCCGATGATTCAACTTTTACAGTTTCGGAAGCCTGCACATCAATGGTAATGGATACATCAAACTGATTTTCGAGGCTGCTTACCACCTTTTGAAGTGTTTCAGCCTGACTGTTTGGTTGTTGTGCCGGAAATCCTAAACCTGTTTTTGGAAAAACGGTTAAAAATAAAGACAAAAAAATGGCCGTAAACGCAAGTGTAACAACTTTTGTTTTCATATTGCTTTATTGGTAAGTGAATAATTTAATTTGATTCAATATTTGTTTGAAGAATTTGTGATAACGCCTTTATTATCAACTCCTCATCGTCGGTGGGTGCCGAGCCGAAAAGTTTCCGGTTTAGCATTGATTTATCGGTAATGTTAACTTCAACACCGTAGCTGTCGTCGAGAAACTGAACCACCTCTTTAACGGTACAATTGTTAAAGTGCACCTTGTTTGCTTTCCATGAAGCGTAGAGCGAAGGATTTATCCGGTTATGAAATAGTTCTCCTTTTTTATCAATAATAACCTGCTCGCCGGGTTTGGTGATAACAAATTTACGTTTTGAAATTTCTGATTCAACCCTGACTTTTCCTTCGGTAAGAAAAACCTGCGTATGACTGTTGAGTTCGTTAACGGTAAACCGCGTACCAAGAACAGTAACTGTTATTTCGCCGGCATATACATTAAAGGGGTGAGCGGCATCTTTGGTAACATGAAAAAAGGCTCTTCCACTCATGTTTACTTTACGCTTAAAGCTTCCCCATAAATTTGTTTCGTAACTCAGGGTGGCATTTTTATCAAGGATAACCTGCGTTCCATCGGGAAGGGTAACTGTTTTTAATTGAGCGGTACTGTTTTCAATATTTACCGGCTGTATGCGTACCGAAAAATAGTAGGCGGCACCAACCAATAGCAGCCCTGTAAAAAGAGCAGCAACTTTTAGCCAGATGTTCAGATTACGGGTTTTAACTGATTGGCCTTCAGTGTTAATGGCTTCCAGCATTTTTTGTTTGGCTTTTTTGGTGTCAAACTTTTTGGTTTCAAAAACCGTTTGATGAAAAGCCTTTTCCCAGGCGGCAAATTCGGCAGCGTGGTGCTTACGAAATGTTTCTGCCTGCACTATCTCTTCGGCAGATGCTTCACCTGCAAAATAGTTGGCCAGTATATTTTCGATGGGTGTTTTCACAGTGCTAATTTTTAATGGTTTTAACAGTAAATGAATGGTTGTTGCCGGTAACGCGGATAAAGTACAACCCCTTATTCCAGCTATCGGTGTTAAACCTGATTTGTTTTTCAGAGGTAACCACTCTGTTTTCTATTTGTTTTCCGGTGAGGTTGAAAACTGTTATCCGGGTATCTTTTTCAGTAACAGCGTTAAATGCCAGGGTCAACTCATTGTTAAATGGGTTTGGAAAAACGGTTAACTGCCTCAAAGGGTTGTCGGCAATGCCAACATACTTGCGTTTAAGGGGTACTTCGGTGCTCCAGCTGTTTTGATACCATTTTCCGTTGGTTTTTGCACGCACCCTGAATTTATACTCTTTTTCAGGGTCAACCACCAAATGAATGGAGGTGTCGGTGGAGGCATCGGACATGGTAACCCAACTGCCGTTGTTTACACTTTTTTGTACCTGAAACGCTTGTGCTTCGGCTTTTTCGGGGTAGCTCCATTTTAAATCGAACTCAATGGAATCGGACCAAATCTCAGGTTCTTCAATCATTGGTTCGGGAATGATGTTCATGGCTCCTCCCACAATGGAGGTGTAGCTGCCGGCATTGAAGCTCCCACGTATTTTATACCATCCGTTGGAAGCGCCCCACCAGCCCATGTTAAGGTGATAAAAAGTTCCGTCGTCGTCAATTTTAAGTCCGTCGCAAACCACCGAATGTCCGCCACCCGAATTGTTTTCAACGGCCAGCACCACTGGTTTTTTGTAAACCATGTTGCTGTCGAGCAGCGACCAAAATGTGGAAGAGCTGCGGGAGCGATACAAGGCTGTAAACCTGAAATGTTGAGCCAGCGCACCCGGTATCCGGTTTACATTGGAAGTGGAGCCGTTGCTTTCAAAATCCATTCGCAACGAAACGGCACAATGGTAAACAATTTCTCCGGCAGCTTCACGCTGTTCGATGGTCGAATATTTTGCGCGGTATCTTTCCAGCGCTAACGGCCACGCATACTGAGTAGTATCGTAATCTACCGTGTAGGTTCCCCTGCTGCTTCCCGAGTTATCGGTATATGTATAGGTTCCAACTCCTTTGGGCGGCCATGTGTAATGATGCAAAATGGTAGCCTGCGAAACGGCAACACATCCGGCGGCATAATGGTTTGGTGTAAACAGATTGGTAACATTTATTAAACGTCCTTCGGCATCATGGCAATTAACCTGACCCCACATGGTGTGAACATAAGGGCCGTAAATAACTGCTGTTTGCCTACCAATAGTGTTCTCGCCAATCCGGTTCAGGTCGTTGTAGGCAATCTCTTTTAACAGTGAAAAACCAATTTCTTTTTTAAACGAATCGTTAAGAGCAAAATTACTTTCAAACGAATAGGCTAACACGGGACTTTGCTCATTAACCGATGAAACAACCACAAAGCCCTGCGGTTTCAACGAAAACAGGTAAACGCTCTCGGGGGCATTGTTAGGGTTAAAAAGCACCTGCTGCTTTACAACAGAATAAGTTTCGCCTTTTTGAGCTGTAATAAACTGTTGCGCAATTGTTTCAGCACGGTTGCGGCCAATGTTTTGTGCCGATATGTTAAAATGAACTCCCGAAAGAATTAAAAGAAAAAGAAATATGTTTTTTACTGTTTTCATCAAAAGATTTTAAAATTGAAGTTGTTTAATGTTGCTTTAAAAAAATAAAAGTAACATTAAACAACTTCGTAATACAATTATTTAAAAATAACTTTTCCGGTGAAGGGTTTGTTATTAACTTTCAAAGTATAAAAATATACTCCGGTGCTGAGGTTTAAATTTGATTTTGATATTTGAGTCGTGTGGCTACCTGCAATCTGACTGCCGAGATTTTGGCTGAAAACCAATTTTCCGGTTACATCAATAACCTGAAGCTGAACATCAGCATTGTTATTGAGGGTATAGTTAATGTTTACCAGATTTGTTGCAGGGTTGGGATATACGTTAACCATTGTACTGTTGGCAGGGGTTTCGTCAATGCCGGTATTGTTTTTAAACCAGGTTAATACCTCATCAAAAATGGTTTCGGTATTTTCTCTTGTGTCGATACGGGCGGTTTCGAAAGCCCATGTCATAACGTAACCTGCACCGGTTTTGTTAACAAGGCCACAAGTTTTTCCATACAAAGGGTAACCGTCAGGCCCCATGTTGTACATGGCTGTTGCATTAGGGGCAATGTCAAAGGCATCTGCATACCAAAGTCCTTCGGCATACACCCAATGAACGGGTGTGAATGTTACAATGCCATTTCCGGGAGCAGCATCTAACTGTAACAGGTTAATTTCATCATCATCTACATGAGACTGGCCAACGTAAGTTTTAATTCCCATATAATCGTAAATAAACTGTCCTGATGAAAAGTCAATGGGAGCGGCCACAACATCATACATAAAATCAAGCCCTTGCAGCCAAACATCACCGCCATTGTCGATGTACTGAATGAGGCTTTGGTTAAATTTATAATTATTGGTATCGCTCACATCCCACAGGTTAAGGTTTGCGCCGTCATCACCGGTGTACCAGATTACCAATTGATATTTACTTAGTGTTATGAAATCGGGAGCTTTACCGGTTTCAACGGCGTTATAAATATCGTAAGTATATCCTAAATCCATTAGCGTTGTGTCGATAACAAGATAACGATCAAGGCCTATGGGGTTGGCATTATCGTTAACCAGAAGAATATTGTAAAGTCCGGGGGTTACACCTTGGTTTGAGATGGTTATCTCCGTTGAATCGGTAATTCCTGAGCCGTCGGCGGCGGTGGCTTTAACCCAAACCGTTCCGTTTCCGATACCTGATCCGGCAGCTGTTAACAGCCCTTCGCCATCAATGGTTGCGTAAGCGGTTCCGGGTGTAACCGACCACAATACAGCTTTGTTTGAAGCATCTTCGGGTAATATGTCGGCAACCATTTGAAGGGTTCCTTCGTTTTCGGTGATGGTGTTGACATCATTTTCACCGTGTACATTAATGTTTTCAACATAAATAATGGTTCCCGAGCCAAACTGGTCAAAATAATCAAGGCCTTCTTTAAAAAACTCGGTGGTATTGGGAGTGGTGTCAATACGGGCGGTTTCAAAGGTACAAGTTAGCACTTTGCCATCTCCTTTTTCGTTGTAAATTACCGAATAATAATCGTAAAAATCATATCCTTCGGGACCCATACGATAAACAGGAGTAGCTGTTGCGGTGGTGGTAAGGGCATCAACATAATACATATATTCGTAGGCAAATTTAATAGTGCTCATGGTAAAGATACCGTTATCGGGCATCACATCCAGTTCCGCAACGCCATCTGAATAGAGTCCGTCATCAATGTGCGACTGGGCATAATATTGTGCGATACCAAAATAGTCGTACATCATATCACCTGAAACAAAATCCAATGGTACCTCTTTGTAACGGTCGTGTAGAAAATCGAGTCCCTGCAACCAAAACATGCCGCCATTATCAATATATTGTTTTATTGATTCATTGTCAGTGTCATCACCATTCCAAAAGTGTAGGCCGGCACCATCGTTTCCGGTGTACCACATAACGAGGTCAAATCCCTGCATCAGGGTTAACGATGGGGAGCTGCCTTCCGATGCGGCATCATAAAAGGTATATTCATACCCGGCATCGGTAATGGCCTGTTTGATAACATCAACCCTGTCGGGGGCATAACCATTGTCGTTAACCAATAAAATACTCAGGCTGTATGCATGAACAGAAATCAGCATAAAAGCAGCCAATGCAATAAAAGTGAAAAATTTCTTCATAATCTTTTTGTTTAAGTTTAATTCAATAATCCTTGCGGTATCCTTTTTAACTATAGACGCCAAAATAGCACCTCAACCCTTACAAACATTACAAAAACATTTGAGTAAAATTTTAATTTTACGGTAAACTGTCAATAAACAAAAAAAAATCGGGGATGCAAAAATAATTACTTCCCCGATAGTTAAAAAGCCGGTTAATGATAAACGGGCTTATTGTTTAATAATTTTTCCTGAAGCAACTCCGTTTTCAGAAGTAATTTTATACAAATAAAGTCCTCTTGCGAGAGAAGCTGTGTTTATTCTGAATCCTTCGCTGCTAAAAGACAACATCTTTTGTAAAACTTTAATACCCTGCAAATTATAAAGTTCAAATTCAGCTCTCGAAGCTTTGTTAATTTGGGGTTTAACAATCAGGTAATCGGTTGAGGGGTTTGGGTAAACCGTAAATGAGTTATTGGCTTCGGCAAGTTCGTCAACGCCGGTGGTGGTTCGGTAAAACTCAATTACTTCGCGAAACAGCTCTTCGGTATTGGCACGGGTATCGATGCGGGCTGTTTCAACGGTAAATGTCATCACACTTCCGGTATTGACCCAGGTGTCAATTCCTGTAAAGTAGTTTGAAAAAACATAGTCGGAAGGCCCCATACTGTAAATGGTGTGAACTCCCGGTGCAGGTTGCAGGGCATCGGCATACCACAAGGTGGCATAAACCCATTGCACAGGAGTAAGGGTACAGATACCGTTGTTGGGAACAGCATCCATTTCCGACAGTCCCAGTCCGCCATCATCGGCATACGACTGTGCGTGATACTCTTCGATACCCATATAATCGTATATAAATTGTCCGGGAGTGAATGTGTCGGGAGCTTCGCCAACAATGTCATACAAAAAGTCAAGTCCCTGAACCCACACATGGCCGCCGTTGTTAACAAAATTGATTAACGGTGCGTTGAATTTAAAATCGGTGCTGTCGCTAACATCCCAAAGCTTAAGATCCACTCCGTCGTTACCGGTGTACCAAATCACCATATTGTAGTTTTCAAGCAGCGCTGTATCGGGATAGGTTCCGGTTACATCGGTATTGTAAACATCATAGGTGTAGCCGAGGTTCATCAAAACAGTGTCCAGCTCCAGATATCTGTCGGCACCGTAGTTGTTATCGTTAACCAGCAAAATGGTGAAATCGGTTCCGGCACCCTGATTTGAAATGGTAATCATGGTTGAATCGGAGACTCCCGAACCATCGTTGGCAGTAGCTTTCACCCAAACGGTTCCGTTGCCGGCAGGTGTTCCGGTGGCTTGCAGTAATCCGTCAGCGGTAATGGTGGCAGTGGCAGTTCCGTCAATCACACTCCAGGTTACACTGTTATCGGGAGCATACATGGGGAATACGTCGGCTTCCATTTGTAAGGCTCCTCCGTCTTCGGTGATGGTGGAATCGCCGTTTTCGCTGTAAACATAAATGCTGTCAACGTAAATATCGTTGTACAGATAGTATTCAAAATAGGAGAGTCCCTGACTGATTAATGTGTCGGTATTATCTTGTGTGTCGATGCGGGCAGTTTCAACGGCAAAGTTCATTACGATTCCCTTTTTAGTAGCTGTCCCGTCATATTTGTAAATACCAGAATAATAGTCACTAAACACATACGAGTCGGGACCCATCATGTAGCTTCCGCGGGCTTCATCGGTTTTTGCCAATGCATCGGCGTACCAAAGTTCGGAATAGGTCCAAAGTACGGGACTTAACCCGAAAATGCCATTGTTCACCACCGTATCCATTTCGGGCAAACCGGCACCACCGTCATCGGCATGCGATTGTGCGTGATATTCGGCAATACCCATGTAATCGTAAATAAATTGTCCGGCCTGAAAGGTTGTTGGTGTATTTGCAATATCATACAGGTAATCCAATCCCTGCACCCAGACAATGCCACCGTTATCAACATATTGTTTTAGGGGTGCATTAAACTGAATGTTTGTCGAATCGGAAGTATCCCACAAAAATAAATCAACGCCATCGTTTCCGGTGTACCAAATTACGGCCGACGCACGTGCCAATGTAGCTGAATCGGGATAGGTTCCGGTGCTTACAGTGTTAAAAACCGTATAGCTGTAACCCAGGTTGATAAGTGATGTTTCGATAACCTGATAACGGGTTGGGTCGTTGTCGTTATCGTTTACCAGCAGTACTTCAAAGCTGTTTCCGCCCCCCTGATTGGTAATAATTACCATCATGGAGTCGGCCACTCCCGAGCCGTCAACGGCGGTGGCTTTTGCCCAAACGGTACCGTTTCCGGAGGGTGTTCCGGTGGCCTGTAACAAGCCGTTACTGCTAATGGTGGCGGTAGTGGTGCCGTCAACCACACTCCAGTCAACATCGTTGTCGGGTGCAAACAACGGAAAAACATCAGCTTCCATTTGAAGGGTTCCGCCGTTTACATTGATAATGTTGTTTCCGCTTTCGCTGTAAACATTGATGCTGTCAACAAAAATGTTGTTGTTTAAGTAGTACTCAAAGTAGGTAAGTCCCTGATTGATTAATGTATCGGTATTATCCTGCGTATCAATGCGGGCGGTTTCAACGGCAAAGTTCATTACAATACCCTGTTTTGCAGCCGGGCCGGCATAATTGTACAAGCCACAATAATAGTCGCTAAAGGTATAACTGTCAGGCCCCATCAGATAGCTTCCCCGTGCTTCGTCGGTTTTTGCCAGGGCATCGGCATACCAAAGTTCGGAATAGGTCCAAAAAACAGGATTTAAACTGAAAATACCATTGTTGGCAACGGTATCCATTTCAGTTAGTCCGGCACCGCCATCATCGGCATGCGACTGGGCATGATATTCGGCAATACCCATGTAATCGTAAACAAACTGCCCGATGGTAAATGAGTCGGGGGCAAGGCCATATACATCATACATATAATCTAACCCTTGCAGCCAAACTATTCCGCCATCATCAATGTACTGTTTTAAGGGTGCATTAAAAGCAAAGTTTGAAGAGTCGGAAACATCCCACAAATACAAATCGGCACCATCGTTACCGGTGTACCAAATTACCACCGAGTAGTCGGCAAGTGTGGTCGAATCCGGGTAGTTGTTGGTGGTAACGGTATTGTAAACATCGTAATTATATCCCAAATCGATTAACGATGTTTCTATTTTTTGATATCTCGTGGTACCGTTGTTGTTATCGTTAACCAACAATACATGAAAATCAGTAGCAGTTCCCTGATTTGAAATTGTAATCAGGAGTGAGTCGGCCACGCCCGAACCATCCACGGCAGTGGCTTTTGCCCATACCGTTCCGTTTCCGGCCGGAGTTCCGGTGGCTTGTAGTAATCCGTCGGCAGTGATAGTGGCGGTGGCGGTTCCATCAACCACACTCCAGGTTACGCCATTTTCGGGTGCATACAACGGTAAAACATCGGCATGCATCTGAAGGGTTCCTCCGTCGGATGTGATGGTGGTAACACCGTTTTCGCCGGAAACGGTTATGCTGCTTACCAGTACATCGTTGTTGGCATAGTAGTTAAAATAGGAGAGGCCCTGATTGATAAGTGTATCGGTATTGTCCTGTGTGTCGAGCCGGGCTGTTTCCACGGTAAATGTCATTATGATTCCCTTTTTCGAAGCGGTTCCCACATAGTTGTACAGTCCGCAATAATAATTGCTAAACATGTAACTGTCAGGCCCCATGTGATAAACCGTGCGTGCATCATCGGTTTTTGCCAGCGCATCGGCATACCAAAGTTGCGAGTAGGTCCAAATTACCGGGTTTAAAGTAAAAATGCCATTGTTAAAAGTGGTATCCATTTCATCAAGTCCTGTCCCACTGTCGTCGGCATGCGATTGTGCATGGTATTCGGCAATACCCATGTAATCGTAAATAAACTGCCCTGCTGACATGGTATCGGGTGCAGAACCGTAGATGTCATATAAAAAGTCCAGTCCCTGAAGCCAGACGATTCCGCCATTGTCAACATATTGTTTTAAAGGCGCATTAAAGCTAAAATCGGAAGAGTCGGAAACGTCCCATAATTTAAGATTTGTTCCATCGTTTCCGGTGTACCAGATTACCGTTTGGTAATTGGATAACCGTGTTGAGTCGGGAAAGGTATCGGTGGCAATGGTGTTATACACATCGAAGGTGTAGCCGAGATTTTCGAGCGATGTTTCTATTTTTTGGTAGCGGGATGCATCGTTGTTGTTATCGTTTACCAGCAAAACATAGTAGTTGGAAGTTGTTCCCTGATTGGAGATGGTAATTTCAACCGAGTCGGCAACGCCCGATCCGTCAACAGCCTGTGCTTTCACCCAAACGGTTCCGTTTCCGGCGGGAGTGCCGGTGGCATACAACATTCCCGAATCGCTAATGGTGGCAGTAGCTGTTCCGTTGATAACACTCCATGTAACCGATTGGTTTGTTGCATTGGCAGGCTGTATATCGGCGTGCATTTGCAGCGAATCGCCATCAACGGTAATGGTAGTGGCGTTGCCATCGCCGTAAACCGAAATGGAAGTTACTAAAATGGTTGGATTGGTAAACTGCTCGAAATAGGTTAACCCTTCACCAAAATAGGTATCGGTGTTAGCCTGAGTATCAATTTTTGCTGTTTCGGTAGCAATGGTAAGTACTTTGCCGGTTCCTTTTTCGAGGTAAACGCTGTTATAGTAGCTGTCGAACACATATCCGGCAGGTCCCATGCGATAAATTGAATCGGCATCGGGTGACGGAACCAGTGCATCGGCATACCACATGGTTGACCAAACCCATTCCATGGGCGTAAAAGTAAAAATAGGATTTCCGGGTACCACGTCAAGTTGCGAAACACCGGTGGCTCCATCGTCGGAATGCGATTGCGCATGATACTCCTGAATGCCAAGGTAATCATAAACAAAATCGCCGGCGCTAAAGGTGTCGGGTGCCTGGCCGTAACGATCGTATAAGAAGTCGAGACCCTGGAGCCAAAACATGCCGCCATTGTCGATATAATCTTTAATGTCCTGATTGTCGCTGTCGGTACCATTCCAAAAGTAAAGTCCCACGCCATCGTTTCCGGTGTACCAGATAACCAAATCAAAATTACTCATATACGAATAACTCGGGCTGCCCCCCTGTGCAGAAGGATCGTAATCGGTGTAATTATATCCGTTGTCGGTGAGTGCGGTTTGAATAACCGAAATTCGTGATGGTGTATAATTATTGTCATTTACCAATAATATGGACATCTGCCCGTAACTAAAGGCGGTGCCAAACAATAAAAACCCCAACATCAATGCAAAAGACCGTAACTGTTTTTTCATAACATGTGTTTTAATTTAACTGAAAAGAACAAAAACCAACGTAGTTTTATAGTTAAATGACGCACATTGAAGTAAACAACCCCCGATAAATTTATGTAATCCGATGACTTTTATCCACGAATTACACGCCTGCCTGACCGGACGGGCAGGAATTTTATTGTGCCGTAAGCACGAAAAATTCATGCAATTAATATTAATTTCATGAGTAAAGCCATGTAATTCATTGAAATGAAAAATCTCTTTTGAGTTAACGAAGAGATAAAATTGTTGTACATTGCAAACATAAAACTGGTATTAACGATTTTTTATTTATGCGTATTAAAATAACATTTGAACTTACCGCACCTGACGAGGTTATAGCCGTAGGGCTTGATGCCGGTTTTGGTGCCATGAGCAGTTTAGGGTTTGGTTTTTGTGATACATTTCAGAAGTGATTTTTATTGACTTATAATGGCTAAGTGGGATAGTAGATATACCGATTCATTTTTGTTTATAGAGACAGCAAATCAGAAAAAGTAATGGGGCATAAAAATTATGTATATCAATGTTTTGCGTTTGATAATCGTATTAAACAATACTTCTATCCGGGAGAGGATTTTGAGCGGTTTAAAAAAGAGATGGATATGGAGGAGAGGCTGGTACTGGCTTTAGAAATGTTTTTTGACGAAGAAGCCTTTATGCCGGCATTGGTGCATAAAATAGAAGAGCTGCTTGGCGAGGGGAATTTTATCTACGATTTTTGGGAATTCGGTGACGATGATTTTTCGCTGTATTGGTATATAAAAAAGAGTGTTTACCACGAGAAGATGAAACTCATCCGGCAGTGGGTAAAATTTGAGGAGTTGGAGGAGTTTGTTTGGTTTGAGGAGTTGGACGCGTGATAAGTTATTAACATGTGTTTGATTGTAGGTTAAATATGACTAAGTTTGTGGGAATAATAAGAAACATTTAATTATGAGGAGATTGATATGAGGATAAAAGTTAATTTAGAGTTAAATACTGACTGGCTTACAAAAGATTACAGGGTAATATTTATGTCATTTTTAAAAAAAATATTGGAATCGTATGATAACACTATTTTAACAAACCTTTACGGCACAAAAGAAGAACCGAGAAAAATTAACAAACCATTTACTTTTCATGTCAAGTTTCCTGAATTTAAAAAGTTTGAAGGAAATAAAATTATTTGCGGAGAAAAGGCTGTTTTTTATTTCTCGACAAATGAGGAAATATTAGCAACAAGCTTTTATAACAGTCTTAAAGAATCTAAGCATTTCACCATAGGGGAAAATTCATTTATTGAATTTAAGGTTAAAAATATTTGGATAAAACCTTTAAAAATTTTTTCAGAAGAAAAAAGTGTTTTTAAAACTTTGGCTCCAGTGCTTGTTAATAAAAAAGGAGACAATCTACATTACCTATCGCCTGTGGACAAAGATTTTTACCAGTCTTTTCTTGATATTATCTTGTTACAGGCAAAAGCCTTTAATATTGATATAGCTCCTAAAGATATTGAAATTGAGATATATAAAATGAAAAAACTCCCGTTAACCCATTATCGTCAAACCATGACAGCCTGGTTAGGTGAGTTTATTTTAAAAGCTCCAAAAGAAGTTTTACAATTGGTTTATGATACAGGCATTGGGGTGAGGCGTTCACAGGGTTTTGGAATGCTGGAAAAAATATAACGAAATGGAACAAAAACAACATATAGAACAATTACAATTGGATTTCAGTAACAATTCTGATACTGACAATGGTTATATTGAATTATTTCCGGGAAATTGGTTGTATAATGCTGGTGTAATTGGGTTTATTTATGTTTTAGAAAAATGTGGAATAGAAAATATAGATGAATTATTAATAATTGACGGTTCTTTTGCTGGAAATATTCAAGTATGTTTAAATCGAAAAGTTGAACATAAAAATACAAAGATTCCTAAATTAATCTGGAAATGGCTTGAATTAAGTCGAAGAGAATTAAAAAAAGATGTTGAAAAAATTGAAGATCCGGTTCATGAGATTTGGGGCACATTATTTAATGTTTATTACAGAGGATTCTTTAACGCAAATACTAAAGATTTATATCAAAAATCTAAAAGTTCAGACTCACTATTAAATCAATTATTAGGTTTTTTTTCAGGTTTTAATAAATATGATGAAAATGCACTTACATGTTCATTTTGTAATAGGAAAAATATATCAAATTATAAAAATACTTTTTCGAACGAGCATTTTAGTGGACTTGGTGGTAGCGGAGGTGATAGGGGTATGCCAAATTCTTTTTGGAATAATGACAAAAATTTAGGAACTCATATTTGTGATACTTGTAGTTTTATATTACTTCAAAAGCACTTTGCATTTGCTAATGTTTCAGGTAACACAAAAGTATTTATCAATGCCCCTTCATTTAAATTGATGTATCAACTTAACCGAATCGTTAATGAAGTTTATATTAACAACTTAAATAATAGAGCATTATTAGCAACATCAATAATTGAATTAGCCTCAAATACTAATCTGCTATTTAGTCAATGGACGTCAATGAATATTGAAATAATTGAGGTTAAAGATAAAGTCAGGTTTTTTTCTTTGCCTTATTCAACCATTAAACTAATTTCTAATAGAAAAATCGCAGAACTGTTAAGCAATATTGGTGAATTTTCAGTTTTAAATGCTATTTTAGAAAAAAACTACAACAAAATATCGGATATCGGATATAAATTATTAAAAGTTGGGACAAAAGATATAACGAACAAAAGTGATAATGATTTAGTAAATAGCCTTTTGTATCAAAAACGGAATAAAGAAAATATACTTCTTACAGCAAATAAATTGTTTAATTTATATGCATTAATACAGGATCGAATTAAAAAATAAGATTTATGGAAGAAAATAATAAAAATCCGGTAAAACAATACATTGATGATTTAGAAAATAAAGTTAAATCGGGCGGAGCCACAGCAGAAGATTTTAAAAATGCTTTTGCCGAATTGCAAAGAGCAAAATTAAAAATTCAACAGCTATTGGAATATAAAACTTTGGATAATAATGATATAAATAATAGTTATTATTCATTATACAAAAAGATATCCGGTGAAAACTTCTCTGACTTGGTGGATAAATTGCATGAAATAGGTAGAAAAAATCCAAATAAAGGGTTAAAAGAAGCTTTTAAAAAGCAGAGTTATAGACTATTAAGACAAATTAGAACCGGTAATCGTGATAAAGTTTTTTATGATTTTCTTCGAATATTTATTTCATCAGATGAAAAATTTGACAATGCTTTAGTAAGTGCATTCAAATATCCTGAGGATGAATCATTCAAAGTTTTAATCTATTCTTATTTAAGTGGAATAATTCAATAACAAAATAATCAAATTATGGGAAACAGTAAAATGGCTGCGGAAAATGTAACTATAACCTTAATTTTTGATGGTTCCGCATTAAACAGAGACGAAAAGATTGGAGGCAATATACTTTCAATTAAGAAATTAACCTTTAAAGATGAAGAAAGGCCTTTTATAAGTAAAAATGCCATCCGACACTATTTGTTTACCACACTTATGCAAGCATTTAATTGGGAAGAAACCCCAATTTTAAAACAAGGTGATGGGAATAAACAAACATTACAATTAGATTTAACAAAAAGTAATATATTAAATTCTAATGAATTAGCATTATTTGGTTATATGTTTACTAAAGCAAATGAATCGGCATTAACAAGAAAATCTCCCTTAGGAATAACCAAGGCTATCGGTCTCTTTCCTTACAAACAAGATATGGCTTTTTATGCTAATCATGATTTTGTAAACAGAGTGAATAAACAAGGCAAAAATGCTACACCGAATCCTTTAAATAAAGAAGAATATAACGGGTTATTCAAATTATCTTTTACAATTGATAAAAAAATGTTAGCACAGGATGTCTGGATTGTGGATGAATTTTCATATTCAGAAAACCAGTTAAAAGTAGAAATTGCAAAGCCTCAGACTTTTGTAATTAGAAATGTTGAAAAGAAATATGATGATAATGATGAATTTATTGGCTACATCACAAAGGAAGAAGAAAACAGTCCAAGTGAATTTGAAATCAAAATCAATGATTTTACAGTTGAGTTACCCAAAAACATGGTAAACATTAGCAAGAATGTATTATCAATAAAGCCTGTATTTGCTTTTGATAGAAAGAAAAATAATAAAGATAAATATACAACTAAATTCAGTTTTAAAGTTATAGAGTATGAAGAAAATGGAGAATCTGCAAAGGAAAAATCCTATTCATTTGAGTGTACATACGAGCCTTTATATGATGAAAAGGGAAAAACACTTACTTTAAAATCCGGTCATGAATCAATAATTGATGGATTTAAGTGTGACAATTACAATAAACAAAATAAAGTTAACAAATTCACTAATAACAATAATGATGTAATTGAAATAACTTCGCTTGCCGATTCAAATTTTGAAAAAGGGCCTTTTGAATTAAGATTTAAATTATCTGAGAATAAGGCAAATAATATCATTAAAAACCTTTTGGATTCTATTCACAACGGCCTTACAGCTCATTCAAGCGGCGAGTTAAATACTATTGTGCCATTATTCTTAATTGCCGGTAAAGTTAAAGTGCCATCCCCGGTATTTCATTCCTATATTGATGTAAGGAGTAAAAATAACGGTACTTACGAAGTTTTTGGAATCAATGATGCTTTGAAAAACAGGTGGTTGGAAGATTCCGTTTATATATTCGATTCGGAAAGGTTAAAAAGACAACCCCTTCTTAATAAAGATAAAAACATTGAGGAAAATTGGGATAATTTCTTGAATTTTTTAAATAACAATGACGACAATAATAATTCTTAAAGTATGAAAACAATAGTAATTACACCGGATAACGAAAAGGAGTTCAACTTTTTAAATAAACTTCTTGAAAAATTAGGCTATTCTCACAAAATTATAAGTGAAGAAGAAAAAGAGGATATGGGTTTGTTACAATTAATGCTTGAAGCACAAAACGATGACAACGTTGACGAAAAGGAAATACTAAATTTACTTGATGCATTATGAAAATTGTCTATAAAAAATCCTTTGAGAAAGATATTAAAAAAATCAAAAGCAAATTGATTCGTCAGGAAATAAAAGATACTTTGATGCAGATAAAACGAGCGGAAAATATTTATGAAATATCCGGTGTCAAAAAATTAAAAGGACATAAAAATGCATACAGAGTCAGGATTGGGGATTACAGAATGGGGTTCTTTTTTACGGGCAATACGGCTACAATTGTGCGGTTTGTTGATAGAAAAGATATTTATAAAAGATTTCCGTAATGAATAACAGAGTTTTACGTATTAAGATATATCAACCGGCAGCTCATTTTCGAATGCCTTTTACCTACCAGCGAAGACATACTTATCCGCTACCACCCTATTCTACAGTGTTTGGAATGCTAATCAATCTTCTTGGTATAAACAACCAAAATAACGATTTATTCAAAAAAATTATAAAATGCAAGCTATCTGTTTCCGGAAGGTTTGAAACAAAACATACCGAGTATGTATGGTTTCGTAATTTAAGTAAAAAAAGTCATGAAAAATATTTCGGTAGTTTATCAATAAGAGAAAAAAACGGGCAAATTGAGCATATCGGTGGTCAAAGCCCTATTAAAATTGATGTGCTTGAAAATATGAGTGTTACTATCCACATTGCTTCATCAGACAAGCCATTTTTAAATTACTTATTCGAATATCTTCAAAATCCGCTTGATCGTCTTGAAGTAATCCATCTTGGAAGAGCTGAAGACTGGGTAGTTTTTGAAGACATTAGCTTTGTAGAATTACAAACAACAAGTGCCCATAAAAATTATGGACGTTTTTTCTGGATACCAAAAGATATTTGGATTCAGAAAAATAACATAAATTTCGACTTTGGGACTATTGAGGGATTATTATACAATTTGCCGGTTTTTTCTACTATTAAAAATTACGAAAACACTTTTAACAGAAACGGACAACGTGATTTCAAATACCTCAGGGTAAAATTAAATGATGGTGCGATACGTGGTTTTGATTACCTTTCCGATGATGAAGCACCGGTATTTTTTGCAGATATTCAAAAGTCCAAATAAAAACAATTATGGAAATCTGGGGAAAAAGTAAAACCAACAAAGGTGATGTTATTACTCTTCAAGAGCACATCAATGATGTATTACTGGTTTTGGAACATTATAAAATGAACATTAAAAGTGAAAATGTTTTCAGGCTTACGGAATTGGCTGTAAAATACCATGATTTGGGAAAAGTATTACCCTATTTTCAAATAAAAACATTGGGAAATAAAAACTATGAACCTTTTGATGTTTACGCAATTATTCCCCATTCCCTGCTTTCCGTATTACTTATTAACGGAAACCATCTAAGTAAAGAAATAAACAAGATTGTTGGCGAAGACATAGGACTTGTTTATCAAAATATTGTTTTGTCAGCTATAGCTTATCATCACTGGCGCGAAAGTTTTTACGATATTATTGAAGGGTTTAGCGATGTGTTCGAGAATTTTCTGGAACTAGTTAATAACATTTCCAAATGGAATAAAATAATTTCAAATTTAAATGAGCTTGGAAAAAGTATAAAAGGAATTGATCCGGATTCTTTACAAATCAATTCGGATATTTTACTTGGACTTACAAACGGTATAAAATTTTCCGATTATTTTACCCCGCCTTATCAATTATACCGTTTGCCCGACAGAGTAAAAATCAATCAAAAGAAACTAAACGACTGGGTGCTTATTAGTGGATTTACAATGCTTTCCGACCATTATGCTTCATTTGTCGAACAAGAATATAATGAATCAGAAAAAAAACAGTATCTAAAAATAACCTATAAAAAACCTGAAAGTTTTGATGTAGTTAAAAACAAGTTTATTAAAATCTTAAAAGACAAAACAGGGGAATTGATAGATGAAAAAAACATCTGGCAAATTAATAAAGTTGATACTTTCCGGAATAATAATACAATTCTGTTAGCCCCTACCGGTATGGGGAAAACAGAATTTGCATTTTTATGGTCGGCCGGTAAAAAGTTTTTTTATACCCTGCCTCTTCGTTCGGCTGTAAACCAAATTTACGATAGAACCAAAAACATTTTTGGAGCCGAAAACAGTGGAATACTACATTCTGATGCCGATATATACATCTATGGCGATGGCGGCGAATCGGAATCAATGAAAATTTACGATTTTTCACGGCAATTGACAATGGCTGCAAATATATCAACCGGCGATCAATTCTTTCCTTATGCTTTACGCCCCCCGGCTTATGAAAAAATATTTGCCAAATTTTCTTACTCCAACCTAATTATTGATGAGATTCAGGCTTATGATCCTAAAGCAGCCGCAATCGTTGTGAAGTTTACGGAACACATTGTCCAAATGGGAAGCAGGTTTTTATTAATGACAGCAACATTGCCTGACTTTATTAGAGATGAAATAAATAAAAGAATAGGAATTGATAATATTAAAACTTTAGATCTTTTTGAAAGTGACCCAAATTTAAAAACATTTGAAAAACATAAGCTTAACATTCTTGTTGACAATTTTACCGATAAAAAACTATCATACAATCAGGAAATTATCAATAAAATTACAGAAAAGGCCAAAGAAAATAGCGGACAAAGAGTATTGGTGGTTCTGAATACTATTAAACAGGCACAACAGGTTTATGGTGATATTTTAAAAACAAAAGACAATACTTTAAATGTTAAGCTTTTTCATTCAAGATATTCTTTTGAACATCGTAAAAAAATTGAGAATGAACTAATGGATTTTATGGGAAATACGCCGGAAAGCAGGAACGATAAAAAGCCTAAAATTCTAATAGCCACTCAGGTTGTGGAAGCTTCTCTCGATTTGGATGCAGATTACCTGTTCACCGAATTGGCACCATGGGATTCCTTAATTCAGCGTATGGGTAGAGTTCTAAGAGAGTTACGCCCAAATACTAAAAACATTGATAAAATAATAAAAATTAGATACAACACCGATAATCTTCCTGATAATGTGTTTGTTTTGATTTACGATGGAAAGAATAGCAAAGGGAAAACCATTTATGAATCAGGAGCAAATTATGTATATAGCAAAGATATTCTTAACAACGCATTATATCTTTTAGAAAGGCGCACCGGTGATGTGGAAAAAGAGAAGCTGCTTAAAACCTCTATAAATTATACTTTCAAGTCCTCAGGCGAATTTAAAAAGTATAAAAAGTCAGGTTTTTTGTTAAATGAAAATTTGAAAAATATCTTAGTAAGAAAAAATTATGAAGGGCTTGACAACGAAAGTAACTATTTGAAACGGTTTTATGATATGTTAGAAATATTGGATGCCGGTTTTATGTCTGAAAGAAAATCGGAGGCACAACATATTTTTAGGGAAATTAATAGTGTTGGGATTATTCCCGAATCCAGAAAAGATGAGTTTTTTAATGATATTAATAATTTTGATTTTAACAAAAAGCACCCTTACACGCGTTTTAAAAAAGATATTATTTCTAAATTTGTAGTCAACGTTCAACGTTACAAAGTTGAAGAATTTCTTTACGATACAAATACCGTTGCAACGCAATTGTCCTTGAGCAGCGATTTCGTATCATTTAACGAAGAAGCTAAAGTAATGAAAAAACTGAAAAATTGGCTTTGGGGATATTATTTTGCAAACGTTGAATATTCTGAAAATAAAGGTTTGACAGGTATAATAAAAGAGGAATCAAACAATATGTTTCTGTAATAACATTAAATCTGACATCAAAATTCCTAAAAACCCCAGATTTTCTAAAACTTTAATAAAAAATTGCACTATGCATTGTGTATCTGTCAATTAACCAACACCCCATGTTTATCTTTCGTTTCACCATAATTGCCGTTTCACCTTGGTAAGATAAAACGAAGGGTAAACATTTGTAAAAAAAGAAAAAACCTCTCGTTTTGATGAAAGCAGAAGAAAATGGTGCTAAAATTTCTGGCACGTAAATTATTTCCGGCAATATGGATTATCTTATTGTGGGTTAGTTATATACATCGGTTTTTAAATAATGTTTTGAGTAACGCAACTTTTATTATCTGGTGGAAAAACTTACACAAAACATTATTCAAATATTTATATAGGTTGATTTCTTTCGTGTAAAACCGGTTGTTCTGATTGATTTGAATAAGTTTTTCTTGCATATAATAATTTTATGTATTACTTTTGCTATTAAATCCAAACTATGACCTAATTTTATGAGAGATTTGCAATATAGATTTTTAGAAATGCTTGATGAATTCGGCTATGATATTTTTAATCTGAAAATGATTAAAGACACCGGATATTTTTCGGCCAAACGAATAAGCTATGCTTTAAAATCTTTAACAAAATCAGGAATGCTAATAAAAATCGAACAAGGGAAATATGTCAGAAGCAATTTTAACAATGAATTTGTAATAGGTAATTTTTTAGCTCCTGATGGTGGAATCGGTTATTGGTCTGCATTAAATTCCTATGGTTTAACCGAACAATTTCCGAATGTAATATTTATCCAGACATCAAAAAGAAAAGGCGAAATAGTTTTTAGAAACCTGCGCTACAAATTTGTCAAGGTTGCTCCCCGTAAACTAAAGGGTTATAAAAAAATTGGAATTGGCAACCACAGTTACAGGATGAGTGATTTGGAAAAGACCATTGTTGATTGCTTTGATTTGCCTCAACATGCCGGCTGGTATCACGAAACAATCAAAGCATTTAATAATGCCAAGCTGAATCCCAACAAATTAATCAGGTATTGCAAAATAATCAATAATACATCTGCTACCAAACGTATGGGATATTTAAGTGAATTATTAGGAAAAAAGGAAATGGCATCATTTATACAATATGCACAAAGTGCAATAAAGCAATCTTATTCGCTATTTGAAATCAGTGGAGAAACCGATGGGCAATATGACAACAGATGGAAGTTGGTTATAAATATGCCTATTGAGGAAATTATTGAAATTGCAAATTCATGACAAACAAAGAAAAAACAAACGTGCCTGGAAAAGTAGTTTAAGCCATCATTTACCCTCCGGCAAGCTTCCTGAAATTGATTCGGTTTACGATGAGTTGAAAAGTTTTATAGAATCTATATTAAAAAAATAATCAATAATTTTAAAACAGTATAAAATGGAAGAAATCACCAACAAAAACACAAAAGCACAAATTCTTGAAGCGTATGAAAAGCTTCTGAAACAGGTAAAAGAGGCCAAAGCCGAAAAACCGAAACAGGTGCAACAGGAAAAACAGGAACGGGAAACCGTTAAAAAAGTTGAAAAGGTTACTGATAAAGCCATTGTTGACGAAATAGGAAACCTAAAAACCAATCTTGCCAAAAGTCTTGATAAAGTTGAGGATTCGCTGTTGGCTGAGTTTGAAAAGCTTAAAGAGCTAAAGGAGGCCATTGAAGTGGAAAAGAAAAACCTGAAAGAACTTTATGATCTGTCGGTTACCACCGATTCGCTAGCGGCCATGCTACTGGCACAAAAAGAACAGAAGGAAGCTTTTGAAAAAGAAATGAAAGAGCAGAAAGAAGTATTCGAACAGGAAATGGCCGATAAACATACACAATGGAAATTGGAAAAAGAGCGGCTGGAACGCGAAGAAAAAGAGTATCAGGAAGAGCTAAAGAAAAAGCGCAAGCGCGAAGAGGAAGAATACCAATATGCCTTAAAAATAACCCGTCAGAAAGAGGCCGATGCCTATGCCGCCAAAAAAGCAAAATTGGAAACTGAATTGGAAGAAAAGCGTGCCGCCTTTGAAAAAGAGATTGCCGAAAGAGAAGCCAATGTTTCCAAAGCCGAAAAAGAGTTGGCCGAATTGAGGGCAAAAGCCGAAAACTTTCCAAAAGAACTGGAAAAAGCCGTTGCCGACAAAGAAAAAGAGATTACAAAGCAACTTGCTTCCAAATTTGAATTTGAAAGCAAACTGGCCGAAAAACAAAACGAGGGTGAGCTGCGACTAAAAGGGCAAACCATTGAAGCTTTAAAAGAGAAAATTGCCGAAATGCAAAAACAAATCAAAGAGCTGAGCGAAAAAGCCAACCTCGCTGAGAAAAATGTGAAAGATATAGCAGTAAAAGCCATCGAAAGCAGTTCTAAAATCCAGGTGTTTCCGGCTAAAGAAAACGATAAGGAATAGTAAAAACAAGTTCAAATGCTAAATTAAAACTTTAAAAATTTTCCCATGCCTGCCAAACAACCCTTAAAACTTACCGAACTGCGTGCCCTGATAAAAAAGCACGACCGCAAAGACTTGGAATTTATTATTGCACAATTGTACAAGATGATTCCAAAAGATAAAAAAATTGATAATGATGTAGCCTCATTAATTGAAAATCCGGAGAAGTTTGCGAATAGCTCCAAAACCTCAAAAAAAGGTAAAGCAATGCGGCCTTTCAGCGAAGTGGAAAAAGAAGTTTTGTTTTTTGAAGCCAATGCCTATGAACAAAACTATATGATACCAAACCGGAGTATTAAAAAAGCCGACAGGCCCAAATGGCGTTTTGTGGTTAAAAGGCTGTACAAAGAGCTGAATGAGTATGCCAAACAGGAAGACTACATCAAAAAAACTGCCGACAACCTGCTTAAACTATACGAAGTGCTTACCTATGCCTGCGGTTACTATCTGTTTAATGCTTACGATGCGTTTGAATCGGTGGGTATTGCACAAGAAACATTCTTTCAATCGGTTGTTGATAAATATAATAAAACACAGGAGAGAGAAGCATTTATTTCAAAGTCTATTGATATCATGTTCGACAACTTTTTGAACCGTTACACCCTTTATTCAGATTTGATGTGGGTATTTTTGGAATATGTTCAAACACCTGATATGCTTTATCTTACCATTGATATTTCCCGGCAAAAACGACAAAAACTGGCAAAAAGTGAAAAAACGACAAAAGGCGACTATGAATATGAGGTAGAAAAAAAGCTTAATAATTACACCGAGTTGATTTTCAGGTGTTATGCCGGTCTGTATGAATTTGATAATGCCCTTAACGATTATCAAAAATATGCCATTGAAAGAGAGGAAGAGGTAAAGTTATATATTCTTATCAGCCTTTTATTCGATTATGAAAAGAAAGACTTGATTTTGAAACTTATTATTGAAAATGAGAAGAAAATGGCACTAAGAGAACGCCTGATTAAACTGAAAAATTATATTTTGGAAAAAGATGAATTACCAAAGTATATGTATTAGTAACTGTACAAATGCAAATAACCGGTACCCATATCAACTATTATTTTGTTTGCAAGCGCAAACTGTGGCTTTTTGCCAACAACATTCAAATGGAGCACACCAGCAGCCGGGTTTCAGAGGGTAATCTTATTCATGAAACCACCTATCAGCAACGCACATCAAAATACGAAGAGGTTGCCATTGGTGGTATTAAAGTTGATTATTACGATGCAAAAAACAAAGTAATTCACGAAGTTAAAAAGTCAAATAAAATTGAAACGGCTCACATTTGGCAGCTAAAATATTATCTGTTTGTTTTTGAAAAAGCCGGTATTGAAGGAGTAACAGGCAAACTTGAATATCCCAAATTGCGTCAAACCGAGGAGGTGATTCTAAGCAATCGGGATGTTGAAGAACTGCAAGATGTTATAAACGAGATTAAAAATATAATAACATCGGAAACATGCCCCGGAGTTCTTAACGCTACAATTTGCAAACGATGCAGCTATTATGACTTTTGCTTTAGCGGAGAAGCCGAACAGGATGAATAAATTTAACAACTAAACACAGACTTTAAAATTAATAAGCATGTCAAAAAAAACCTATTACCTGTTCAACCCCGGTCGCTTGTCACGCAAGGACAATACGCTTAAATTCACTCCTGTTGACCAAAATGGGATTGAAGGAAAGCCACGTTATCTGCCTGTTGAGCAAGTTGACCAGTTATACTGTTTTGGCACCATTGATGCCAACTCGTCCATGTACAACTTTCTTGGAAAAAACGAAATTGCTGTCCATTTTTTCGACTACTACGAAAACTACACCGGATCGTTTTTATCAAAAGATTACCTTTTATCGGGCAAAATGCTCATTAAACAATCGGCACATTACTCATCCCTTAAAAAGCGAATAAAAATTGCCAGAGCGTTTATCGAAGGAGCAAGTTACAACATTTTAAAAAACCTTAAATATTATCAAAACCGCGGCAAAGAACTTGAAAGCTATATTACTCAAATAGAAACTTATCGCAAAAGCATAAGCAGCATTAACCGGATTGATAAATTAATGGGTATTGAAGGAAACATCCGGATGACCTATTACAAGGCTTTCGATATTATTTTGAACGGACTTAAAATGGAAGGGCGAAGCATGCAGCCTCCGCAAAACGAAGTAAATGCCCTTATTTCGTTTGGTAACATGATGTGTTATGCGCAGGTTTTAAGAAGCATACATCAAACGCAATTAAACCCTGTTATCAGTTTTTTACACAGCCCCGGCGAACGACGATATTCGCTGGCACTCGATTTATCCGAAATATTTAAACCCTTACTTGTTGACCGGGTAATATTTAAAGTGCTAAACAAAAACATGCTTACTGCCAACGATTTTGATTCAAAAATCGGGCGTATAGTAATGAAAGAAAAGGGTAAGAAAAAATTTATTGAAACCTTTGAGCAGCGCCTTTCCGAAACCATTATGCACCGTACACTCGAAAGGAAAGTGAGTTATAAACATTTAATAAAGCTGGAAGCCTATAAGTTACAAAAGCACCTTTTGGATATAGAAGAATACAAGCCATTTAAAATGTGGTGGTAAAAGAGTAATAATTATGTATGTAATATTGGTTTACGACATTGGCGAAAAGCGGGTAGGCAAAATGCTCAAATTGTGCCGAAAATATTTAAACTGGATTCAGAACTCGGTATTTGAAGGCGAGTTAACCGAAATTCAGCTAAAACGGCTTAAATTTGAAGCCTCTGAGATTATGAAAAAAGAAGAAGACAGTTTAATTATTTTTAAAACAAGGCAGGAAAAATGGCTTGAAAAAGAGGTGATTGGTGAAGAAAAAAACACGCTGGATCAATTTTTATAGTTGTCGGAAAGCATAAGCAAGCCTTTACGTTTATGCGTTTTCAGGCAAGAAACAACCAATATCGCTCTTTGACATCTTGTATCTCAGCTACTTATGTTAAGTTGTCGTAGAAGCAGCAAAATAGTATTATTCCACATCGACGAGAAAAGCCACCAAAAAGACTTGGCAGTTTCAGGATAAGTTATTGAAAAACAAGTTATCTTTGTCGTTAGCTTAACGGCTATCAATCGCACCAAACCGGAATTGAAACAACATCAGGAAATAGTTATCAGTCATTTTGGCAATTCTATCAATCGCACCAAACCGGAATTGAAACTCCTAATAGCTTAATTGTTAGATTTTTCATAATCTTCTATCAATCGCACCAAACCGGAATTGAAACTCTGGTGTTGGATTTCTTTAATATCGGCACCGGCACTATCAATCGCACCAAACCGGAATTGAAACCCGTTAAGTACGATAAGTATTACAACACCGTGCTGCCCTATCAATCGCACCAAACCGGAATTGAAACTTCCGGGTTTGTTAAATCTTCTATTACCTGAAACAGGCTATCAATCGCACCAAACCGGAATTGAAACTTAATAAATTAACCGGCGATTTCCCCGAATAATCGCACCTATCAATCGCACCAAACCGGAATTGAAACCTATTCATATTTGCTTTATTCAGCAAAATATCACGTTCCTATCAATCGCACCAAACCGGAATTGAAACTGAAGAAAGCCGACCTGGTAAAATTGCGTGACCAGCCTATCAATCGCACCAAACCGGAATTGAAACAACATTATCCGGCATAATTTTGTCAAGTTTTTTATACTATCAATCGCACCAAACCGGAATTGAAACAACATTGACTACATTGTTCGTAATATGAATTCATTCTATCAATCGCACCAAACCGGAATTGAAACATCTGTCAAACCTGCACCAAATAATGTTTTTGTTTGCTATCAATCGCACCAAACCGGAATTGAAACTATAATTTTAAAAACAAGCAAAAATAGTAAAATATGCTATCAATCGCACCAAACCGGAATTGAAACTATTGATGATGATGGATTAGGTATATGAGTAGCAGAACTATCAATCGCACCAAACCGGAATTGAAACTATTTTGTCACTGCAAATTATTTCAGCATATCTAAACTATCAATCGCACCAAACCGGAATTGAAACTGGTTGAAGATGAAAAAGGCAACATCGTTGGCAGCGCTATCAATCGCACCAAACCGGAATTGAAACTGTTGATGAAGTTTTTTTCATTCTGCGTTGCATGGCTATCAATCGCACCAAACCGGAATTGAAACCAATTAGAAATAAATGTATTTAACTTTTTTGTTATCCTATCAATCGCACCAAACCGGAATTGAAACTTGCAAAACATTAAGCATTGCGTATGCTTTGGGTACTATCAATCGCACCAAACCGGAATTGAAACCAATTAGAAATAAATGTATTTAACTTTTTTGTTATCCTATCAATCGCACCAAACCGGAATTGAAACAA